>NZ_JAHPJG010000057.1:0-700 GCF_020515755.1 Pseudomonas sp. B20 | reverse complement strand
TCAGTTCGTGCAGGCGAAGCTTTTGCTCGAGCGCGCGCAGGTGGCTGGCGATGCTTTTGCGGGGGTTGTAAGCGGTTGGGTAGAGCCAGCTGCGGCGGGTGTCGCTGATCTGTTTGTTAAGCACCTGCCACTCACTGATCCAGTTTTTCAGCTTCGCGAGCATTGTGTGATCGATTGCAATACGCGCCTTTGAGTCGAGCAAAATCTGACCGATCAACAGCGTGCGAATCAGTGCAACGATGTTCTGCTGCTTGCCCACCGCCAGGCGGCTGTCGATGGGCACCCAGGCCAGCAGGATACTTTCGAACGTTGCCTTGCCAGCACCGCTGGCCAGTTGGCCGAGGGCTTTGAAGGTGTCCTGAACGGGGTGTTTCAGCGCCTTCATCCACGGCTTGTCGGCAAAGCCCTGGTGATTGAGCGTGCCGTTGAGTTCGCCAACGCGGGTGGCCAGGTTGGTGATGTCGCCGAGGCCGTTCAGCAGCGCGTTGGCCTCCTGGTGCAGCGCGTGTTTGAGCGCCGGTGAGAAGCCGTAGCGCAGCGTGCCAAACAGGCTGCTGTCGTTGGTTTCCTGCTCGGCGAGCCAGGCGCTGGCGGCGTTGTCCTGAGCGTAAATGATCTGCAGGTTAAGCATGAGCGTTTGCAGATAAAGCAGGCTTTCAGGGTGTGTGGGGTCGACAAACAGCTTGAGCGGTTCGGTGCC
>NZ_JAHPJG010000056.1:0-872 GCF_020515755.1 Pseudomonas sp. B20 | reverse complement strand
TGCTGGGGATTCTCAAAGCCGGTGCCGCCTACGTGCCGCTGGACCCGGCTTATCCTCTTGAGCGTCTGGCTTATACCCTCGACGACAGCGCACCGGTGGCGTTGTTGAGTCAGCGGTCAGTGCAGGGCACCTTGCCGGTCTCGCAAGTGCCGGTGATCTGTCTCGACGACGACTTGCAGGACGAATCCGTCTGTAATCCGCAGGTGCCGGTAACGCCCGGCAACCTGGCTTATGTGATCTACACCTCCGGGTCCACCGGTAAGCCCAAAGGCGTGATGATCGAACATCGCAACGTCGCGCGGCTGTTCTCGGCCACCGAAGAATGGTTCGGTTTCAACCAGCAGGATGTCTGGGCGCTGTTCCATTCGTTCGCCTTCGACTTTTCGGTCTGGGAAATCTGGGGCGCGTTGCTGCATGGCGGGCATTTGGTGATCGTGCCGCAGATGGTCAGCCGCTCGCCCGAAGACTTCTACGCATTACTGTGCAGCACCGGGGTGACGGTGCTCAACCAGACGCCGAGTGCGTTCCGTCAGCTGATTGCTGCACAGGGCGAGAACGGCCAGGCGCATTCGTTGCGCAAGGTGATCTTCGGCGGTGAAGCGCTGGACACCGTGATACTCAAGCCGTGGTATGCCCGCAAGGTGAATGCCGGCACACAACTGGTGAACATGTACGGCATCACCGAAACCACGGTGCATGTGACCTATTACCCGTTGCAGCCCGAAGACGCCCAGCGCCTCGGCGCCAGCCCGATCGGCAGGCGCATTCCCGATTTGCAGCTGTATGTTCTCGATGCCCGCGGCGAGCCGGTGCCGATGGGCGTGGTTGGCGAGCTGTATGTCGGCGGTGCCGGTGTGGCACGTGGCTACCTG
>NZ_JAHPJG010000055.1:0-886 GCF_020515755.1 Pseudomonas sp. B20 | reverse complement strand
GAAGGCAACATCGGCTTTCGTAAGGTTGCCAGCCAGTTCTCGATCGATTTCAGCCTGCTTCGACGCTGGGTCGCTAATTACAGGAGCCATGGTCACACAGGCCATCGTAAGCCGGGGCTTCGGTACAGCAAAGTCTTCAAACGCTCAGTGCTTGAGCACAAGCGCGAGCACGGGCTGTCCCTTCGCCAGACCGCAGCGCATTTTGGTATTGGTGATCCTGGCCAAATAGTCATTTGGGAACAGCAGCATTACAGTAACGATCTAGCACCCTACGTTCCCAAGAGAAGAAAGTCTGTTGCCATGCCCAAGAAGCCTTATCCCACAGCACCAGTAATCGACGACGATACGCAGAAGACGCGTGACCAGTTAATGGCCGAGCTCGAATACCTGCGCATGGAGAACGCTTACCTAAAAAAGTTGGAAGAGTTGAAGGAGCAGCAACGACGACGGCAAAAGAAAAAGTCCTGATCGTCAAACAATTGAGGAACCGGTTTCCGCTCTGCGCCCTTCTGACGCTGGCGGGCCTGGCGCGCAGCACGTTTTACTATCAGGTTCAGGTGCAATCCAGACCCGATCCAGATGCCGCTCTGAAGCGGGAGATCGAACGCGTTTATCACGAGGAGAGAGGTCTTTATGGGGCTCGACGCATCACGGCGGTCATTCGTAACTCAGGTACGTTGGTCAATAAGAAGGTTGTGGAGCGACTGATGGCTGAACTGGGCCTGAGATCAGTTGTGCGCCCCAAGAAATACCGTTCCTATAAGGGGCTTTTCGGAAAAATTGCGCCCAATTTGCTGGAGCGTAAATTCACCGCACAACGTCCGAACCAGAAATGGGTGACCGATGTGACCGAGTTTAAAGTGGCCAATAGAAAGCTGTATCTCTC
>NZ_JAHPJG010000054.1:0-899 GCF_020515755.1 Pseudomonas sp. B20 | reverse complement strand
AAGATGATGGTATTGATTTTTGAATTAACTACCTAATGAAGCAAGAAAGCTAGTGGCTGAGGCAAGGTTGGCAGCCACTAACGTTGATTATTTTTTATTAAAGAGCACTAGAATCTGACGTCAGCAAAATAGCAAAACGAGTCTGCTCTATAGACCTCAGGTTTTGGAAAAGCTCTTTTTGAACTCTAAACCACGTACTTCATTAAGCTCGCATATTTCCTTAACGCGAGCGGAAGCTAACATAGTTGTAAAATCCTCATCCGCTCTAAAAATATCTACCACTATGTCAATATCATCCCTCAGAAAAATCTCAGTATACTTTTGGGGGCCATCTGGCAGATAGCTCAAAATTGGCTCGCTTCTAGATTTCTCTTTATTAAATGCGCTGAGTTTTGAAGTTATATTGAAAACTTTATAGCCATCATATTTCTTTCCACCCATGTAGACGTCTGCATCGAGAAATTGAACACCCATAATCTTGGCATCCAATAATAACTTATGAAACCTGGGACTAATAAAATTAGGTCCATCGCTGAAAAGAAAATCATACTTGAGTATCTTGTCAATACTGGCTCTTGAAGTCAGCGTAAACTCAATTAACAATTTCTCATTTACCTCCACCCCAGTCTTCAAGAGAATCGAGTCTTGACCTGTCAAAATCTTGCTCTTAAACCAATAGCTTTCTGGATAAGATTCAGATATTTTTAGAATAAAAATTTTAGCCACAAGCAACACCTCTTACGGACGCCGAATTTAACCTCGTAGTGCCAGAGCGCAGCCCTTTACGCTCAGTAGCGATAATCTTATTTACTGCTTCGTCATAATCACCCTTGGTCCAACCGTTTTCCACTCCATACTTATGAACCGAATCAAGCTGTTTTTCAACAGAGGTAGTATAA
>NZ_JAHPJG010000053.1:0-1131 GCF_020515755.1 Pseudomonas sp. B20 | reverse complement strand
TTCGCGAGCAAGCTCGCTTGTGTCTTTGATCAAGGTAAAGTCTGGGGTGAGAGGGGTGGATGGCAAGCTGACAAATCGCGGTGCCCAGAGCACGTGTGGGAGCCAAGCTGCCATCCACTCTTCCCGCTTTGGCTCAAAGCTCGAACAGTTGACTGAGTCCGACCTCGAACAACAAGCGTGAGCCAGGCCAAAGCGCCTCTCACCCTTTATCCTAGAGGTTTTACTCATGTCCGCCTATGCCGGTATTGATGTTTCCAAGGCCACGCTGCAGGTTGCGCTGTTTCCCAAAGCGGATGAGCTGTGTGTACCTAATACTGAAGAAGGTCTCGCCAGCATTGCTGAGTACCTCAGCGCCCATCAGGTTGAGCGCGTTCTTGTTGAAGCCACCGGTGGTTACGAGAAACTGTCGGTAAAGCTTCTGGCTAATGCAGGGTTCAAGATCCAGCGTATTAACCCTGTTCGCTCACGTCAGTTCGCTCTGGCCATGGGCAAGCGTGCCAAGACCGATCCAATCGATGCGCAAATGCTGGCCATGTTCGCCTCCAGCCTGGAGGCGAAGGGCTTCGCAAAGCCTGACGAGGAGCGCGAAGTCCTGCTTGAGCTGGTCAACTTGCGCAACAACCTGCTTCAACAACGTGACGACAACCGGCGCCGTATGAAACAGGCCATATTGCCCAGCGTGGTGGACATCTACCTTGCGTTGGAAGCCAGCCTCAAAGTGCAGATCAAAGCGGTAGATCAGCTTGTCGATGCACAAGCGCGCAAGGTCGACTCAGAACTGCTGCAGCGGCTGCATGCCGTAAAGGGCGTAGGCCCAGTGACAATCGCCAGCCTGTTCTGCTACCTGCCAGAGCTGGGTGACCTGAGTCGTGGACAAATCGCAGCGTTGGCCGGTGTGGCACCGTATAACAACGACAGTGGCAGCAAGGCCGGCAAGCGGCAGATCTACGGTGGGCGGACGAAACTGCGCCGTGCGACCTACATGTGTGCGCTGGTGATGGTGCGCTATAACGCCGATTTCAAGGAGCGCTATGCGAGGCTGCGTGCCAAAGGCAAGTGCGCGAAAGTGGCCCTGGTGGCCTGCATGCGGGTGTTGCTGATACGCCTGAACGCCATGGTGCGCGACGGAAC
>NZ_JAHPJG010000006.1:0-301943 GCF_020515755.1 Pseudomonas sp. B20 | reverse complement strand
AGAGTTTGCACAAGCGCCGAAAATGCATCGACTGAAACACCGTCTTCGCGAGCAAGCTCGCTCCCACAAGGTCATCAGTGCCGCAGGGCATTCGCATGGATCGAGACACAGCCGACCTGTGTGAGTAATCCACATAGCTCGAAAAAACCCCGGCCCTGTGTGAGTAATCCACATGGCTCGAAAACATCCCGGCCCTGTGTGAGTGTTTCACATCGCCCGAAAACACCCCGTACCTGTGGGAGCGAGCTTGCTCGCGAAAGAGTTTGCACAAACGCCGAAAATGCATCGACTGAAACACCGACTTCGCGAGCAAGCTCGCTCCCACAAGGTCATAAGTGCCGCATGGCATTCGCATGGCTCGAAACACAGCCGACCTGTGATTATCGTGCCGATGCTCCGCGTCGGCATGCCTTTCGTGACGCTCTGCGTCACAAATCTTCAGCTTGGCGAGACGGTAGGCCTAACCAACTCTGGCGAAACGGCCTACGCTCACTTTAAAGTGTTCGGACACTGGCATCGCTTGCAGTCCCACAGTCATGAAGCAGTTGCCGGAAGGGGCTTTCGATGGGTAGAAAACTCGATGCGTGCCTGAGCGCGATCAATGAGGTGGTGCTGGGCAAGGAGGCGCAGGTACGGTTGGCGATGACGTGTCTGGTCGGCGGCGGGCATTTGCTGATCGAGGACTTGCCGGGGATGGGCAAGACCACGCTCAGTCATGCGCTGGCGAAAATTCTCGGTCTGAGTTATCAGCGCATTCAGTTCACTTCTGACCTGCTGCCAGGTGACATCCTGGGGACTTCGGTATTTGATCGGGACAGTGGGCAGTTCACCTTTCATCCGGGGCCGATTTTCGCCGAGCTGGTGCTCGCCGACGAGATCAACCGCGCCACGCCCAAGAGCCAGAGCGCGTTGCTGGAAGCCATGGAAGAAGGGCAGGTGTCGATCGAGGGCGCGACGCGTTTGTTACCCGATCCATTCTTTGTGATCGCGACCCAGAACCCGTTCAGTTCCGGCGGTACTTTTGCCTTGCCCGAGTCGCAACTGGACAGGTTCATGATGCGCATTTCCATGGGCTACCCAGCCAGAGCCGCAGAGAAAGCCCTGCTGCTGGGCGAGTCGCGCCGCGAGCTGTTGCCGCGTCTGCAACCGATTCTGGATCACGCCTTGCTTGGTCAGCTCCAGGCTCAGGCGCGGCAGGTGCGCGCCAGTGATGCCTTGGTTGATTATGTCTTGCGACTGGTCGAGGCGACGCGCAGTCAGCCGCAGTTCGCTTACGGACTTTCACCCAGGGCGAGCCTGGCGGTTCTGGCCGCTGCACGGGCCTGGGCGATGTTGCTGGGGCGTGATTACGTGATTCCCGAGGATGTGCAGGCGGTGCTGCCGTCGGTGATCGGCCACCGCTTGCGTGAACGCAGCGATCCGACCGGGCATGGCGGCGGTGCGCTGGTGCAATGGCTGTTGCGCGAGGTGCCCGTGCTTTGATCGAACCGCTCAAACCGCTCTGGCAACGCTGGCTGTCGAGGCGAATTCCTCCAGCGTCACGCATTACTCTCGACCACCGACGCATTTTCATCATGCCGACACGCACCGGCATGATTTACGCGTTAGTGCTGGTGCTCATGCTGCTGGTGGCGATCAATTACCAGAACAGCCTGGCCTACGGGTTGACCTTTCTGTTGCTGTCGATAGGCGTGCTGGCCATCCTGCACACCTACCGCAACGTCAGCGGTCTGGTTCTGAGTGCGGGCGTTGCGCGTTCGGTATTTGTCGGCGAGCCGGTGCAATTGCGCCTGCGCCTGGAAAGTGCCGGTCAGGCTCACCATGCATTGGGGTTGGGCTGGAGCGCGACAGCGTTGCAGTCAGGCGACGTGCTGCCTCGCGGCTTGACCGACCTGGAGCTGACACTGCCCGCCGAAAAGCGCGGTTGGCTGCGTGCGCCAAGGCTGCGCATCGAGAGTGTGTTTCCGCTGGGCATCTTTCGCGCCTGGAGCTGGCTCGATCTGGAGCAGAGCGCCTTGATCTATCCTCGACCTTTGTCCGGGACCATGCCGCTGCTCAAGGGCGTGCAGCCGCATGCCGAGGACGATGGCCATGCCACCCAGGGGGCCGGTGTAGATGATTATCAAGGCCTGCGCAGCTACCAGCCGGGTGACAATCGCAGTCGTCTGCACTGGAAAGCGTATTCCCGGGGGCAGGGGCTGCTGATCAAGGATTTCACCGACCTCAGCGGCCATGACCTGTGCCTGGACTTCATGGCGCTGGGCGGGGATATCGAAGAGCGCCTGTCGCGCCTGTGTTACTGGGTGCTGGAGCTGTCGCAACGGCAGCAGCCGTTTGCCCTGCGGTTACCGGGCTTTTTGTCGGCAGTGGACAGCGGTGATGCACACCGCGAAGTCTGCCTGCGCGCCCTTGCGCTGTACGGCCATCGATCATGAACGACAAGGTCAAGGCCGTTCCCGCCGCGCCCATTCCGCGTGTCAGCCTGACCTGGCTGCTGGTGGCGCAGGCACTGGTGGTGCTGCCGTTCGCGCTGCATGTCCCGGTGTCGATCATGATCCTCTGGCTGGGCTGCACGGTGTGGCGCGTTCAAGCGTTCCGCATGCGCGTGCGCTTGCCTGGCACCTGGGTCAAGTCCGGGCTGCTGGTGGGCACCGCAGGTGGTGTTTATCTGGCGCGCGGCAGCCTGGTCGGGCTGGATGCCGGGGCTGCGTTACTGGTGGCGGCATTCGTTCTGAAAATGCTGGAAATGAACAATCGCCGTGACGCGCGCGTGCTGATTTTTCTCGGTTTCTTCTGCGTGGCGGTTGGCTATCTGTTCGAAGACAACCTGCTGTGGGCGCTCTTCAGTCTGCTGCCGGTCAGCGCGCTGCTGGCTGCGTTGATCGGCCTGCAACACTCGGACCTGGCCGGCAGGTCGGCCGACACGCTCAAGCTGGCATTCAAGCTGATGGCGCAGGCGCTGCCGTTGATGCTCCTGCTGTTTCTGTTCTTTCCGCGTCTGGACCCGCTCTGGTCGCTGCCGCAGCCGAGCAACAAAGGCGTCACCGGCCTGTCGGACAACATGGCACCCGGCGACATGGCGGAACTGAGCAAATCACCTGCGCTGGTGTTCCGCGCCAGTTTCGAAGGGCCGATCCCGGCGCGCAGCCAGCTGTACTGGCGTGGTCTGACCCTTGAGCAGTTCGATGGACGTCGCTGGTCGCAGTCGGCCCGCGCCCAGACCGTACAGATAGCGCAGTGGCAGAAACGCGGTGAGCCGCTGGCCTACAGCGTTGTCATGGAAGCCAGCGGCCGGCCCTGGCTGCCGAGCCTCGACGTGGCAGAAACCACGTTGCCGGACGCGCGGCAGATGAGCGACTTCCGCTTGCAGCGCAGACGCCCCGTCGAGCAGTCGCTGCTGTACGCCGTCAACTCATGGCCGCAAAGCGTCCGGGATCCGCTGTCCAGCGAGCAGATCCAGCGTCAGGACCTGCAATTGCCTGCCAAGGGCAATGATCAGGCGCGGCAATGGGCCGATGACCTGCGTCGCCGCTACACCACGCCAGACGCCATGGTCGCGGCGATGCTCGGCTACTTCAGCGATCAGCCATTTCACTACACCCTCAAGCCGGTGCCACTGGGCAATGACAGCATCGATGAGTTCCTGTTTGCCAGTCGTCAGGGGTTTTGCGCCCACTATGCCGGTGCCATGACCTTTGTCCTGCGCGCGGCGGGCATTCCGGCGCGGGTGGTGGCCGGGTATCAGGGCGGTGAGCTGAACCCCGACGGGCAGTACCTGACTGTTCGTCAGTTCGACGCGCATGCCTGGGTGGAATACTGGCAGCCGGGCGTTGGCTGGCGCAGCGTCGACCCGACTGCAGCCGTGGCGCCGCAACGTATCGAGCAAGGCCTGGAGCAGGCGCTGGCGGCGGACGAAGCGTTTCTGCAGGACTCGCCCTATTCAGCGTTGCGCTATCGTAACGTGGCTTGGGTCAACGCCCTGCGCCTCAGTTGGGATAACCTCAATTACGGCTGGCAGCGTTGGGTGCTGGGCTATCAGGGACAACAGCAGTTACAAATTCTCGGTCGCTGGTTTTCAGGCTTCCAGGCGCCGGTTTTTGTCTTGGGAAGCCTGTTTTCACTGGGCCTGGTGGCATTATGGCTGTTCAAACCCTGGCAACGCGAAAGCGACTCGCAACTGCGCGTGTTCAACGCATTTGAACGCTTGCTCGCCCGCCATGGTCTGCGTCGTATGCCGGGTGAAGGCGCTGACGCATTCCGCCGCAGGGCGGTGCTCTACTTTCCGCAGCATGCCGAGGCCATTGAAGGTTTCATCCGCGAATTTCAAGCGCAGCGCTACGCTGGGCGGCTGGCTTCGGCAAGCCGCTTGAGGCAGGCACTGAGCACGTTGCGCCGTGGTTTGCCATGGAGGTTGTCAGCCGTCAGGGACAGGCACTCATGAATCAGTTTGTCGAAGGGGAATTGCATGTCTTCAATGGTGGATCATCTGGTCGCCGAAGTGCTGGCGCTGGATGTCAAATTGCTCGCGTGTCAGGCACGTCTTGCCGTTTCGACTGACAGCGAAGCGCTGCACGATTTACGTACCACGGTGCGCCGTCTGCGCAGCGTACTTCGGCCCCTGAGGGAAAACCCGAGTGCGGCAGAGCTGGAAGACGCGGCCAAGGCGGTCGGCCAACTGACCACGCCGCTGCGTGATATGCAGGTGCTCGCCGGGTTTCTTGAAGAGCAGGGTTTGAACGAGGCCGCATTCACACGCAACCGCTACCTGGAAAGCGCCTGCCCAAAGGTCGCCGGCTCGCCCGAGTTGACCGGTCTGCTCAAGCTGATTGACCGGTTCCCGGAAATGCTGCGCCTGCAACAGCGCCAGGGCATGTTGCGTGGGCTGCGCAAGACCATTGAAAAACGCATGGACAAGCAATGGCACAAGTTGCGTGTGGCCATCGCCGAGCCGGGGCACGATCGGCATGACCTGCGTTTGCTGATCAAGCGCGTGCGTTACGCTGCCGAAGCCTATCCGCAACTCAGCCATCAGCCGAAAAACATGCGGGCCCGGCTCAAATCCGCACAAGGCGAACTGGGCGACTGGCATGATCATCTGCAATGGCTGGCGCAGGCTGCGGAACAACCTGATCTGGCTCCCTGCGTGCCGGGCTGGCAAATCGGCATAGTAGGTGCCGAACGCAAGGCCGAAGCGTCGCTCAAACGCTTGGCCAAGGCTTGTTTCTGATCCAGTGATTTGTCATGAGGCAGGTCATTCAGGCCGCAAAAATGGCCATTATGCGGCCTGTCGTTAACTAAGAGGATGGTTATCATCCATCCACTTGTGTGTTGACGTGTGGAGTGAGCATGACCTTTTCTGAACTGATCGATGCGCTGAGTCGTGATCCGCACTCTGTCACGATCCCTGCCGAATGGTCGCAGGGGCGTGCCTGCTTTGGCGGGCTGATGGCTGCGCTGACCTACGAAGCGATGCGTGCACAGGTGCCGGAAGGGCGGCCGGTTCGTTCGCTGGCGATTACCTTTGTCGGGCCGGCCGCGCCCGGTGTACCGATTGCTTTCGAGGTCGACGTCCTGCGCCATGGCAAGGCAGTCAGTCAGGTGATGGGACGCGCCATGCAGAACGGTCAGGTCATGACCCTCATACAAGGCAGCTTCGGTGCCCCTCGGGAATCAATGATCACCTTTGCTGCAGAGGCCGCGCCGCTCCTCAAACCGGTCGATCAATGCCGGGAGTTGCCGTTCGCCAGCGGTGTAATGCCTGATTACCTGCGTTTCATGGACATCCGCTGGGCGTTGGGCGGCATGCCGTTCAGCAATACCCCGTCGCCTGCGATAGGCGGCTACGTGCGCTTTCGCGGTGAGCCGCACGCCACGCCCATGAGCGAAGCGCACATTCTGGCGCTGGTGGACACCTGGCCGCCTGCCATATTGCCGCATCTGGACAAGCCGGCCCCCGGCAGTTCATTGACCTGGACCATTGAGTTCGTCCAGCCGCAGCCATCGCTCGATACCCTGCAGTGGTGCAGCTATCGCGCAGTCATCGAGCATGCCCGCGATGGCTACGGTCATACCGCCGCGGCATTGTGGAGCCCCGACGGCGAGCTGATCGCAATCAGTCGCCAGACGGTCACCGTGTTTGGCTGACCGGCAACCGGATCAAGGTTTGCGAGCGGCCCGGGCGGCGTCCTGGCGCTGAAAACCCAGCGCCGCCACCAGGCCGATCACGCCGATGGCAACCGATGAAAGGCTTTCGGAAAACAGACCGTTGAGGATCAGCAGGGCCGCCAGAATGAACAGCGGTACGGCGATCAGGTACAGGGCCAGACTGGTCGAGTGCTCCTGATTGTCGTTGCTGTCACGCCATTGATTCAACTGCAGATCGGAAAGTGGCTTGTTCATGATGCGGTCCTCTTCAGGTAACGCGTAAAGCGTCGTTCAATGCCTGAAGGATAGGCCCGCGCGCCGATGGCTGACGAGTCAAGCCTGTCTATCGTGGCGATAGCCTGTTACAGCTTGAGCTGGCCAATGGCGGCATTCAGTTCGCCTGCCAGCGTGGCCAGTTCGTCACTGGTGCTGGCCGAGTCAACCGTCTGGATCACCGTGCGTTCGGTGACATCGCGGATACTCACCACCGCACGGTTCATCTCCTCGGCGACCTGACTTTGTTGCTGAGCCGCGACGGCGATCTGCGTGTTGCTTTCGCGCATCTGCGCCACGGCACCGGCAATCGCCGCCAGTGCATCGCCGGCTTCCCGCGCCTGCTGCACGCATTCGTCGGCCTTGTACGAGCTCTCCTGCATGAAATCCACGGCATCGCGGGTGCCGTTTTGCAGGGTCGAGACCATCGTGGTGATTTCATCGGTGGAGGTCTGCACCCGCTTCGCCAGATTGCGGACCTCATCGGCGACCACGGCAAAACCCCGACCCATTTCCCCGGCGCGCGCGGCCTCGATGGCTGCGTTGAGGGCGAGCAGGTTGGTCTGCTCGGCAATGCTGTGGATCACGTTGACCACGCCGTTGATCTTCTGGCTGTCTTCGGCCATGCGCTGGATCATTTCCGCCGTTTGCTGCACGCCGCTGGAAAGCCCGGCGATGGACACCTGCACACGGTCGACCACTACTTTGCCGCTGCCCGCCAGTGCGTCAGCCGTCTGCGACTGATCGCGGGTGGCTGTAGCGTGCTGGGCAATGTGGTGGACCGTGGCAGTCATTTCGTTGATGGCCGTGGCCACCTGATCGGTTTCGCTTTGCTGACCGAGCATGCCCTGGCGCACCTCCTTCATGCCCGCCGCCAGATGCGCGGCGCCCTTATCGAGACGGCCAGCGGTTTGCGAAGCGGTGTTGACCACTCGCTGATAACCGGCCTGCATAGCATTGAAGGCCTTGGCCATCTGCCCGACTTCATCTTCGTTGCGGTTGGGAACACGGGCCGCCAGGTCGCCGCTTTTTTCGACGTGCAGCATCACATCCTTGAGCGCGTTGAGCTGGCTGAGCAGAAAGCGGATCAGCAGTTGCGAGGCACAGAGCATCAATAACATCAGCACGAACACCGCAATCGCGTAGTGCGTGAAGCGATCCAGCAGGATTTGCATGAAGGTCGGGGTGAACGCCAGTAGCGCAATCCGTTGCTCGGCGCCTCGGGTGATGATCTGCGCACCGCTCAGCCATTGATCGCCAGCGGGCTTGTCCAGCGTCACCCAGTCGCGCGCGTCAGCCAGTTCCGGCAGCGCAAGGCCATCGACAACCGGTGTCTGACCCTGGCGGTACGTCAGCAATGTATCGCTGGAGGGCAGGGCTGCGTCGACGGGCCAGGCGGCCAGCAGGCGCGCCTGCGCTTGTGCTGCCTGACGCGACGCATCCGTGCGCGCCTGTTGTTCAGTTTGCATGGCGTACAGCACCAGCAACAGGGTGGTGACAAAAGCGACCGCGTTGACGGCCCAGAACTTATATTTCAGTGACAGGTTGCCAAGCCATGAGCCCATGAGTGGTCTTCTTCGGTGATCGGTTGAGATAGCAGCAAGATGCCATCACTGTGCCTCAGCCAACGAAGAGACTCTTGATGCGGGTCAAGAAAGCTGCAGATTTTCATCCTCCGGGTTTGTTTTCAGCACTGGCAAGGCAAAAAACTGCCGTGCGCAATCTGTGCTGTGGCGTGCGAGGTCTTCCTGCGTTTCGCCCCGGTGCAAGGCTACTTCGCGCAAGACTTCCGGCAGGTAAGCCGGCTCGTTGCGACCGTTTTTCGGCTTGGGACGCAGGCTGCGTGGCAGCAGGTAGGGCGCATCGCTTTCCAGCATCAATCGGCCGCGAGGGATGTTGCTCACCAGCGCGTGCAGGTGGGTGCCGCGTCGTTCGTCGCAGATCCAGCCGGTGATGCCGATATGCAGATCAAGGTCCAGGTAACTGAACAGCGCGGCGCGCTCGCCTGTAAAGCAGTGAACGACTGCCGCGGGCAGGCGGTCGCGGTAGTCGCGCAGAATTTCCAGCAGCCGCTGGTTGGCATCGCGCTCGTGGAGGAACACCGGTAATTGCAGTTCCACGGCCATGGCCAGGTGCGCCTCCAGGACCTTTTCCTGTTGGGGGCGAGGCGAGAAATCGCGATTGTAATCCAGGCCGCATTCACCTATGGCGCGAACGCGATTTTCCCTGAGCAGGGCATGCAACTGTTTTTCGGTGTCGCCGGTCCAATCGCTGGCTGAATGCGGGTGGATTCCCGCCGTGCAGAACAGGCGTTGCGCGCTTTCATCCAGCTCGTGACACAGCTGCAGGGCGTGTTCGCTGCCCTCGACACTGGTGCCGGTCACCACCAGTTGTTCGACGCCTGCGGCATAGGCACGGTCGAGTACCGCCTGTCGCTGCGAGGCGAAGCTTGCGTTGGTCAGATTGACGCCGATGTCGATGAGTTGCATGGTGCTACCTCCAGCTGAAGGCTGCCGAGCATACCAGAGCTCTGGCCACAACAAGAAAACGCTGGGTATTCAAGCGATTGAACCTGAGGGTTCAACGATTTCCTTCGCTGTTCGACGCTGCTGCGTGACCTCAAGATTTCCTTTTTCCTGTTTCTTTCCGGCATTGCCCTGGGGAAGTGAATGATCCGATCCGCGCTTGTGTCTTTGATGTGCCTGTTACCGCTGCTGCCCTTGCAGGTTTCTGCTCGTCAGACCGGTCCCGAGGTCGTGCAGCACACTGTGCAGGTGCGCGATTTGCCGGCGATTCGCAGCAGCAAGGTGCTACGCGTACTGGTCAATCAGAGCCGTAACAGCTCCGGCGACGTCAAGGGTCAGGAAATCGGCGTCGAATACCATCGCCTGCAAGCCTTCGAGCAGTACCTCAACAGCCATTCCCGTACCGGGCAGAAGATCACGATCAAGGTTATCCCCAAGGCCAAGAACCAGCTGCTGACGGCTTTGCAGCGCGGAGAAGGCGACATGATCGCGCCCGGCGAGCTGCTCGATGTCAGCGACGCCAAGGGCATTCAGGCCAGCGCACCGATCGTGCACGACGTGCCTCTGGTGCTGGTTGGCGTTCGTGGTCAGCGCAGTGTGCGCCGTGTGGATCAATTGTCCGGAAAGACCCTGAGCCTGCCCACCGGCAGTGCTGCCGACGAAGCCTTGCATCAGGTCAATCGGCAACTGGAACTGCGCAAGCTGCCCCTGGCAAAAATCGAATGGGTCGACCCCAGTCTGGCTGTCGAGGATGTGCTGGAAATGGTCCAGGCCGGGATTTACCCGATGACGCTGGTCGAGCAGCCGATTGCCGAGCGCTGGGCGAAGATCATGCCCAAACTGCGCATCGAACGCGGCCTGACCTTGCAGACCCACGGGGATATCAGCTGGTTCGTTCGTGACAACGCCACCCAGCTGCGGGCCAGTGTCGACGATTTCCTCAAAGACTATAAGCCGTCGGCCCAGCAGGATCAGGTGTTCGCCAACGCGTACAAGAACACCTACAAGGTCAACAACCCGTTGGTGCGCAACAACCTGCAGCGTCTGGAACAACTGCGTCCGATGCTGCAGCGCCATGCCGATGCGCAGGGCATGGACTGGCTTGACCTGGCTGCCCTCGCGTTCAAGGAATCCAAACTCGACCCGTCTGCCAAGGGCAGTGGCGGCGCGACAGGCTTGTTGCAGATCACGCCTTCGGCAGCGAAAAGCGTTGGCGTGCCGAGCATCCAGAGCGCTGACGACAACATCCGAGCCGGTTCGCGCTACATGGCGCTGATCCAGCGCAAGTATTTCTCCAGTAAACGGGTCAACGAACGCGAGCGCATGGCATTCGTGATGGCCGCCTATAACCTGGGACCTGAGCGCGTGCAGGGCATGCGCGAGGAAGCGCGGCGTCGCGGGCTGAACCCGAACCAGTGGTTCTTCCAGACCGAGCGCGTGGCGATGGAGCAGGGCGGTGCCAATGTCGTGGCGTTCGTGAACAGCGTGAACAAGTACTACCTGGCCTTTGACCGCGAGCGCGACTCGCTGGAAAAGAGCGGTCCCAAACCAGCGGTAAAACGCTAAAGATCGATTTATTCGATTTCTATACGCCGTTATTTGCGGTTTTTACATGAGTGAATTTGATTATCATGGCGCCACTCGCTGTTAATCACCCATCACTTACGGAAAGTCCTCCATGAACACATTGATCAAGTCGGTCCTCACCACTCGTGCCGGTTACGGCCTGACTGTCCTGCGCGTCATCGTCGGTATCGCGTTCATCGCGCACGGCAGCCAGAAACTGTTCGGCGCCTTCGGTGGTTATGGCCTGGAAGGCACTGCGCAGTACATGGAAAGCCTGGGCCTGACGCCGGGTTACCTGATGGCGCTGATGTCGGGCAGTGCCGAATTCTTTGGCGGCCTGGGCCTGCTGCTGGGGCTGCTGGCTCGTCCCGCTGCGGTCGTGGTGATCCTGCTTTTGCTGGTGGCGATCTTCACCGTGCACATCCACAACGGCTTCTTCATGGCCAACAACGGCTACGAGTACGCGCTGGCACTGCTCGGCGGGGCCGTAGCGGTACTCATCGAAGGTGCAGGCAAGTTTTCGCTGGACCGTATCATCGCCCGATAACCGGCTACGCTTGCTGTGCAAGGCCCGCTCTTGTGGCGGGCCTTGTGCGTTTGCGGGCTCCTGCCATGAATGGCAATTGACAATGAATGGGACGTTTCTCTAGGATGCGTGCTCAAGCGCCGATTTAACAACTACTTGCGGGGCGCCTGGCAAGGCTGAAGTCTTGTCGAAATACCGCTAAAACGTTGGTTCGGTGTTGCCTCTCACCGCTGCCCAGCGGATCTTGCGAGGCAGAGAAACCACCATGAACAACCTGCGCCCCCTCATTCGTCTTTCCCCGATCAGCACGGTCTTGTCCCGCAAGAACCCGAAAATTCTCCTCAGCGGTTCCCATCAGCCCACGTTGTTGCGCTATCTCGACGGCTGGCCGCGTCGGCGTGGCGGCTCCTGTGCGTTTCTGATTCAGTTCGCCGAGACCCATCAGTCGCTGAGTCATTTTGCCGACGATCAATTCGACCTCGCCGTGGTGCAATCGCCGCAGGCAGATGATGTCGGGCAGGTGATTCATGACCTGACCCGCATCGCCCGGCAGGGTCTGATTACGCTGGGTTGAATCGCCAGATTCAGCCAATGGGCATAGAAGGCATATTGCTGGCCCCCGACGCGTGAACGGACAGGCAAAATCGCCGCCTTATCAAAGGATTAGGTGGTTTTCGCATGCGTTTGGTCTATTGTGCTCTGGCGTGCCTGATGCTTTCCGGGCTGGCTTTTTCCGTTCAGGCCAGAAACGCCACGGAAAACGAGCGTTATCTGTGTCGTTGGGGCTCGGCCATTGCGGGCGGTGCGCAGGCCTCCAAGTTGTCAGGCGTTACTCGCTATGGCGCGCGGCAGAAGCTGCAGGCGCGCAAGTTTGCCAAACAATGGATGCGGCCCATGGCATTGCGTATCACGGAACAGACCTACGACAGCGAGTCGCGGCTCAAGCCTGATGCGGTGACCAAGGTCTATTACGACGGCTGCATCCAGCATGAGGTGGCGCGACGTTGAGTCTTTGTCGCCTGTCGAACTGATTTTTGCCGGGCCGGAGAAACTTCTTGAGTACAAAGATCATCACCCGTGACGGGCATCAAGCCCTGAAGAAAGAACTCGACTACCTGTGGCGAGAGCACCGGCCTGACATTACGCAAAAAGTCGCCTGGGCGGCATCGCTCGGGGATCGCAGCGAGAACGCCGATTACCAGTACAACAAGAAGCTGCTGCGCGAGATCGACCGACGCGTGCGTTACCTGCGCAAGCGCCTCGAAGACATGCGTGTCGTGCAGTATTCCCCGGAGCAGGAAGGACGGGTGTTCTTCGGTGCCTGGGTCGAGATCGAAAACGAAGCGGGCGATATCAAGAAATTCCGCATTGTCGGTTATGACGAAATCTATGGGCGCAACGACTACATCTCCATCGACTCGCCCATGGCCCGCGCCTTGCTGAAGAAGGAAGTGGGCGACGAGGTGCTGGTCAATACGCCCGAAGGCGAGAAGCTGTGGTTCGTGAACTCGATTGATTACGAGAAGTGAAGCCGGACGCAGAGCGTCCGGCATTGCATTCTCACGCGGAGCGCTGATCGCTATACACAACTAGCTCGCTCCCACGAGATTTGTGAGTAGCCTCAACCCTCGCGCAGCACGGTCAGCGGGCTGACGTTCAGTGCGCGGCGGGTGCCGAATACACCCGCACTACCGACCAGCAAGGCACCGATCACCGGCAGCAACAGTAGCCACGGATGCGGTTGCCATTCCAGCGAAAAGGCGTAGCGGTACAGCACGAAGCTCACCAGCTCACAGCCCAACGCCGCCAGTACGCCACTGGCAGCTCCCAGCAAACCGAATTCGATGCGTCGCGACTTGATCAGCAGCGCTCGCTCTGCGCCCAGCGCACGCAGCAGTGCGCCTTGCCGGATGCGCTCGTCCAGCGTGGCCTGCAATCCGGAAAACAGCACGGCGATACCTGCAGCCAGCACGAACAGCAGGACGAACTGCACGGCCAGGGTCACCTGATCGAGGATGCTGCGTACCTGCGCCAGCAGAGCCTCTACACCCAGAATGCTGATGGAAGGGTAGGCGCGCGACAGCTCGACGATCTGCTTGTCCTGGCCGGGTGGCAGGTAAAAGCTGGTCAGGTAAGTGGTCGGCAAGTCGGCGAGGGTGCCGGGCTGGAAAATCATGAAGAAGTTGGGCTGGAAGGTATCCCAGTTCACGTTCCTGAGGCTGGTAACCACGGCTTCGCGGGTCAGTCCGCCGACGATGAAGCTCAAGCGATCGCCCAGTTTGATTTTCAGGCTGTCGGCCAGTTTAGCCTCGATCGAGACACCGGGCGTTGCGTCGCTTTGCCCGGAGTCAGGCAGCGCCTTCCACCAACTGCCGGCAGTCAGGGTATTGCCCTCGGGCAGCTCGGCGGCCCAGGTCAGGCTCAGGTCGCGACGCGTGGCATTTTCACCGCGCGAATCCTTGGTCACGAAGTTACTGACCGGTTCACCGTTGATGCTGGTCAGGCGTCCTGGCACCACCGGGTAAAGGGGCGCCGCGTGAGTGGACAGCTTGCTCAGGGTCTGGGCGAAGTTTTCTTTATCGGCCGGCAGTACATTGAGCACGAAATAGTTCGGTGCATCCTTGGGCAGCTGATTTTGCCAAGTGTCGAGCAGCTCACCGCGCAGCAGCGCGATCAAGCCCATCGACAGCAAAATCAGGCCGAAAGCCAGTGATTGTCCGGCAGCGGCCAGCGGGTAACGCAGCAGTTGCCCCAAACCCAGTCGCCAGGGCAGCGAGGCGCCGGACAGCAGACGGCGCAGGCTGTTGAGCGCCAGTAACAGCAGACTGCCGAGCAGCAGCGCGGCGACGATGCCGCCGCCCAGCAGGGCGAAGGTCAGCACCAGATCCAGGCTCAGACGCCACATGATCAGGCCCAGCGCGAGCAACGCTGCGCCATACACGAACCAGGAGCTGGCGGGGATTGGCAGCATGTCGCGGCGCAGGACGCGCAGCGGCGGCACGCGACCCAGTGCAGCCAGCGGCGGCAGGGCGAAACCGGCCAGGGCTACCAGCCCGGTGCCCATGCCGGCCAGCGCAGGCAGCACGCCGCCGGGCGGAACGGTTGCCGGAAGCAGATTTTGCAGCAGCGCGAACAGCCCGAGCTGTGCCAGCCAGCCCAGCAAGGCACCACTCAGGCTGGCCAGCAAGCCGATGATCGCCAGTTGCAGACTGAACAGGGTCATCGCCTCACCGCGCGACAGTCCCAGGCAGCGCAGCAGGGCGCTGGCATCGAAGCGCCGTGCAGCGAATCGGGATGCCGACAGCGCCACGGCAACGCCCGCCAGCAACACGGCGACCAGACTGGCCATATTCAAATAACGTTCGGCCTTGCCCAGTGCGCCGCCAATCTGCTGGCTGCCATCGCGGGCGTCCTTGATTTCCTGATGCGGCTCAAGACCCGGCTCGATGGCTTTGCGATAGGCCGCCAGTGCTTGCGGCGGGCCGCTCCACATCTCCCGATAGGTGACCCGGCTGCCCGGCTGTACCACACCGGTGGCAGCGAGGTCCTGCAGGTTGATCATCACGCGCGGGGTCAGGCTGTAGAAGTTGCCTGCCCGGTCTGGCTCGTAAGTCAGTATGCGGGTCAGTTTCAAGGTTTTGGAGCCGACGTCTAGGTCGTCTCCCACCTTCAGGTCGACCGCAGGAAGCAAGCGTGCCTCGACCCAGGCTTCACCCGGTTGCGGACCGCTGCCAGCCTGTTCTGGCTGGTACAGGTCTGCGGCGCTTTTCAGTTCGCCGCGCAATGGGTAAGCGTCGTCCACCGCCTTGATGCTCGACAGCTGGATACCTGCGTCGGTCGCGATCACGCTGGAAAACACCACGATCTGCGCATGCTTGAGTTGCAGGCGTTTGCCTTCTTCGACCTGCTCGGCACGCGCCGGGCTCGAGCCTTCGAGGATCAGATCGGCACCCAGAAACTCGGTCGCCCGCAGCAGCATCGCGCCGTTCAGACGGGCGCCAAAATAACCGATGGCGGTGCTCGCCGCCACGGCGACCAGAAGGGCAAAAAACAATACCCGCAATTCTCCGGCGCGGGCATCGCGCATCAGTTGGCGGACAGCGAGGCTCAGCAGGCGGGCAAAAGGCAAACGTGCCATCAAGGCTCCAGCGGGGCGACCAGTCGGCCCCCTTCAAGACGGATCAGGCGACGGCAGCGATGCGCCAGACGCTCATCGTGAGTGACCAGCACCAGCGTGGTGTTGCGCTCCTTGTTCAGTTCGAAGAGCAGGTCGCTGATACGTTCGCCGGTGTGACTGTCGAGGTTGCCGGTGGGTTCGTCGGCGAACAGCACGTCGGGGTCGGCTGCGAAGGCGCGGGCAATGGCGACCCGTTGCTGTTCGCCACCGGACAGCTGACGCGGCGTGTGGGTCAGGCGCTGGCCAAGGCCCACCCGTTCCAGCAGGTCGCGGGCTTTTTCACGGGCGTCTTTGCGGCCTTCGAGCTCCATCGGCAGCATGACGTTTTCCAGCGCGTTCAGGCTGTCGAGCAACTGGAACGACTGAAACACAAACCCGACGTGCTCGGCCCGCACTCTGGCGCGCTGGTCTTCATCCAGCTCGCTGAGATTGCGTCCCGAAAGGATGACCGAACCTGCGCTCGGCAGGTCCAGCCCGGCCAGTAAGCCGAGCAGGGTGGATTTGCCCGAACCGGAGGCACCGACGATGGCCAGCGTATCGCCCTTGTTTAGTTCCAGGGAGAGTTCGTGCAGGATGGTCAGGTCACCTTCGGTGCTGGGGACTACTTTGCTGAGGCTTTGGGCACTGAGAATACTTTCACTCATGGAGAATCCGATGCGTGCGTTGTTTTTAAGTGCTGGCCTGGGGTTACTGCTGCTGTCACAGGGCGCGTTGGCGGGCACGGTGTTGATCGTTGGGGATAGTATCAGTGCGGCTTTCGGGCTGGATACCCGCGTGGGGTGGGTCAGTCTGCTGGAACAGCGTCTGAGCAAGGAGGGATTCGACGACAAGGTAGTCAATGCTTCTATCAGTGGCGACACCAGCGCAGGCGGCCAGGCGCGTTTGCCTGCGCTGCTTGCAGAGCATAAGCCGGAACTGGTTATTCTGGAGTTGGGCGGCAACGATGGCCTGCGCGGCCAGCAGCCTGCTCAATTGCAACAAAACCTTTCATCGATGATCGACCGTTCGCAGGCGGCAGGTGCCAAAGTGCTGTTATTGGGCATGCGCATCCCGCCCAACTACGGGCCACGCTACACCAAGGCCTTTGAAGAGGTTTACAGCAATCTGGCCAAGGAGAAAAAGGTCCCCTTCGTGCCATTCTTTCTCGAAGGTGTAGGCGGGGTGCCCGAACTGATGCAGGCCGATGGCCTGCATCCGGCGGCCGGCGCTCAGGGCAAGTTGCTGGAAAATGTCTGGCCGAGCCTGAAACCGCTGCTTTGAGGCTTTCCCGGGCGGGGGCTTTCGGCTAATGTGGCGCCCCCGATCTGGAGCCCCCCATGCCGCGTCCCGCCTGGTCCCTGTATGCCTATCAAATGCTTGAACCCGATGAGCAGCTGGATCTGTTCGCCTGTCAGGAAGTGCGCGTCCATCTGATCGCTCGCCAATTGGAGCTGGGCGGCTCGATCGACCGTACATTGTGTGGCACGTTGTTGCCGGCCCAGCCGCAAATGCGCGCCGTCGAACTGCAGGCCATGCGTGATGAGCGTCTGTGTCCCTTGTGCAAGGCCATCATGGATGCGCAACGCAGGGGGATGAATCCTATCTGGCCTGAACTCTAGCTGTCATGACTGCCTGAACGCCGGCCGCAGATATCCCCGATCCGGCAAGGGCCGGTGTACACTTCAGTTGCTGTTTCACTTTCTATAGTCGTTACCCGAAGGATCTTCCCGGATGTTGTCGCGCATTCCAGCCGTTACCCGCTGTCTGTCGCTTGCTGCTCTGTGCGCGGCGAGCTCTGTCCATGCACTGGAGTTTCCGTTGCCGCCGCCCGGCGAAGACATCGTGGGGCAGGTGCAGGTCATCAAGGCCAAATACGAAGACACCTTCGCCGATCTGGGCACCCAATATGATCTGGGCTACCTGGAAATGATCGCTGCCAACCCTGGCGTCGATCCCTGGTTGCCGGGTGCAGGCAAGGACATCGTGCTGCCGACCCGTTTCATTCTGCCGCCGGGTCCGCGCGAAGGGATTGTCATCAACCTTGCCGAATACCGCATGTATTACTACCCCAAGGGGCAGAATGTCGTGCACACCTATCCGCTGGGTGTCGGTCGTGAAGGCTGGGGATCGCCGATTGGCGTGACCAAGGTGACGGCCAAGACGCCGAACCCGACCTGGACGCCGCCGGCCTCGATCAAGGCCGAGCATGCGGCCGATGGCGATCCGCTGCCAGACGTGGTGCCGGCTGGTCCGGACAACCCGCTGGGGCCGTTCAAATTCGGCCTGGGGCTTTCCGGCTACCTGATCCACGGCTCGAACAAGAAGTTCGGCATCGGCATGCGCACCAGTCACGGCTGTTTCCGCATGTACAACAATAACGTGCTGGAACTGGCCGACATGGCTCCGGTCGGCACGACCGTGCGCATCATCAGCGAGCCCTACAAGTTCGGCATCAGTGGCGGCAAGGTTTACCTGGAAGCGCACACGCCGGTTGATGACCTGGGCAACCCGTCGGTGGTCGACAAGCACACTGCGGTGATCAATGCGCTGCTCAAGCGTGACGACCTGGCCAACAACCTGCGCATGAACTGGGACGTGGTACGTGATGTGGTTGCGGCCGAAGACGGCATGCCGGTGGAGATCGCAGAACCGGGCAAAGCGCCTGCGAGTGCTGAAGAGCCGGTGATTTTTCAGTAAATCGTCGCCAGCAATCGCTCTCGTTCCAATGCGGAGCTTTGGCAAAAATTAGTTATCTTCCTGATACAGCAGAACAGTCATTCAGGCTTGCGCAGGCAATCACCCAGCCAGAAAACAGGCAAAAAAAAGCCGACCCGTTACCGGGTCGGCTTTCAATAATCCCGGGGGATTATTACTTGCGGCTGGCTTTGTCCAACATGCGCAGAGCGCGCTCGTTGGCTTCGTCAGCAGTTTGCTGAGCTTTTTGAGCAGCAGCCATAGCTTCGTCAGCCTTGCGGTAGGCTTCGTCGGCACGTGCTTGCGAACGAGCTGCTGCGTCTTCGGTAGCTGTCAGACGAGCTTCGGTTTCTTTGGATACGCTGCTGCAACCGGTAGCCAGAACTGCGGCCAGAGCCAGAGCAGAGAATTTCAGAACGTTGTTCATCGTGTTCACCTTCAAGGAATTTTTTTTCAAATTAGTCATCTCTCGAAAATGAGAAAACGACCGGCGTACATAGTACCCATTGTTTGTAGTAAGTAAACGGACCCGGCGCAAGAAGCTGCTAAAATTCCTCGCTTTGAAAGCGCTCCGCGTTACTTCTCAAGCATTCTGTACAAAAACTATCCACTTTAACGGGACCCATGCCGTGCTGAAGCGTTACCGACAGTTCGCATCAGCCCTTGCCTGATCGACTGCTGGTCGGCACGTGAGCATTTCCAAGTGTTTTTACATCGACCGAGCTTGAGCATAGTCGCTAATGGCGCCTACTATCTCAATGTGATGTCCGTCGAGATCGGCAGTGCTCTACCGGTGTCGAAAACAGACACTGGGTGGCGTAGATGTTCCTTCGCCTGAAAAAGACCGGTAAGGTAGGGGTCAAATTCCAAGACCCGCGAGGAGTAGCGATGAGCGAGGCGTTGTCCATCCACCATGACGAAGTCGGCCACCATTTCGAAATCATTATCGACGGCCACCGTGCCTATCTGACCTATATGGATCTCGGCAAGCAGACCCTGGACTTCTATCGGACCTTCGTACCGGACGCCTTGCGGGGTCGCGGAATTGCTGCGGCGCTGACCAAGGAGGCGCTCGATTATGCCGACAGCATGGGCTATTCCGTCATACCGTCCTGCTCTTATGTCGAGCGTTACATGGAGCTGCATGATCTGCAGTCGCAGGCGGCCAAGCTCTGACGACCTGTAGCGACCGACAGTCAGCATAAGAAAACGCCGAGCATTTGCTCGGCGTTTTCGTTATTGCAGTGCAGTCGGTCAGGCAATTACTTGCGCTTGCGAGCTGGCAGCACATCCTTGAGTTTCGCGTGCATGCTGCGCAAGGTCTTTTCAGTGCTTTCCCAATCGATGCAGGCATCGGTAATCGACACGCCGTACTGCAATTCCGACAGGTCCTTGGGAATCGCCTGGCAGCCCCAGTTCAAATGGCTCTCGACCATCAGGCCGATGATCGATTCGTTGCCTTCCAGGATCTGGTTGGCGACGTTTTCCATCACCAGCGGTTGCAGCGCCGGGTCCTTGTTGGAGTTGGCATGGCTGCAGTCGACCATGATGTTCGGGCGAATGCCGGACTTGTTAAGCGCCTGCTCGCAGAGCGCAACGCTGACCGAGTCATAGTTGGGCTTGCCGTTGCCGCCGCGCAGCACCACATGACCGTAGGCATTGCCTTTGGTGGTCACGATCGACACGCCGCCTTCCTGGTTGATACCCAGGAAACGATGCGGGCTCGACACCGATTGCAAGGCGTTGATGGCAACCGTCAGGCCGCCGTCGGTGCCGTTCTTGAAACCGACTGCCGAGGACAGGCCCGACGCCATCTCGCGGTGAGTCTGGGATTCTGTGGTGCGCGCGCCGATGGCCGACCAGCTGATCAGGTCCTGCAGATACTGCGGGGAGATAGGGTCCAAGGCTTCGGTGGCGGTGGGCAGCCCCATTTCGGCCAGATCCAGCAGCAGCTGGCGACCGATGTGCAGGCCATCCTGGATCTTGAACGAGTCATCCAGGTACGGGTCGTTGATCAGGCCTTTCCAGCCTACCGTGGTGCGTGGCTTCTCGAAATAGACGCGCATCACCAGATACAGCGTGTCAGACACTTCCGCGGCCAGCGCCTTGAGACGCTCGGCGTACTCCTTGGCTGCCTTCAGGTCGTGGATCGAGCACGGGCCGATCACGATGAACAGGCGGTGATCATGGCCATCGAGAATGTTGCGAATCACTTCGCGGCCCTGGCTGACGGTCTGCAGGGCAGCATCGGTCAGGGGGATGTCGCGCTTGAGCTGATCCGGAGTGATCAGAGTCTCGTTGGAGGCAACGTTGAGGTCGTCAATCGGTAAATCAGCCATCGTGTTACTCATCAGGTCGCGGGTACTGGCCGCCAACGGTCCCCCGTGCGGCGGTGCCCAGCAGGTTTGAGCGCAGCGGGGAGCCGAACCTTAGCGCGTTATCGCGTCGTTCGACAATAAGTAAACGAGGTATCGGCCAGGTCTTTGGCCGAGATGCGCTGCCTTATTGCAAGACAATCCGCTGCGACGGATAGTGTACGGCCGCAAATACCGAGACAGTCAAGGGAGAGGTCATGAGTGTTGATTCCCGTCGTCCGCGCGTCGGCATCATAGGTACGGGTGCCATCGGGGGCTTTTACGGATTGATGCTGGCGCGTGCCGGATACGATGTGCATTTTCTGCTGCGCAGCGAGTTTGACACGGTGGCGCGCGAAGGTTTGCAGGTCAAAAGCGCCGTGCATGGCGAGCTGTCCCTCAAGCCTGTTCAGGCGTATCGCTCGGCGGCTGAAATGCCACCTTGTGACTGGCTGCTGGTCGGCACCAAGAGCACCGGCAATGCCGCGCTCGGTCCGATCATTCGCCAGGCGGCTGCGCCAAACGCCAGCGTGCTGCTGTTGCAGAACGGTCTGGCTGTCGAAGACCAGCTGCGTAATGTCCTGCCCGACAGCCTGCACATACTCGGCGGGCTGTGCTTCGTCTGCGTCAACCGGCTTGCGCCCGGCGTCGTCGCCCATGAAGCCTTCGGCGCGGTCAGTATCGGCTATCACAGCGGCCCGGCGGACGATGAGGCGAGCCGCATGGCGGTTGTCGAAGCCTGCGCGGCCCTGTTCAGGACAGCCGGCATCGACGCGCCGGTCATGGCCAATCTGCAACAGGCCCGCTGGCAGAAACTGGTCTGGAATGTGCCCTACAACGGGCTGTCTGCCTTGTTGCAGACCAGTACTGGCCGATTGATGGCCGACCCTGACAGCCAGGCCTTGATCCGTGCGCTGATGGACGAGGTCGTGCAGGGCGCCGAGGCCTGTGGCCATGCCTTGCCGCCGGGGTTTGCGCAGCATCTGTTTACAGTGACCGAAAGCATGCCGGATTACAGGCCCAGCATGTACCACGACCTGGCCGAAAGACGCCCGCTGGAGCTGGACGCCATTTATGCCCGACCCCTGGCAGCAGCGCTTGCCGCCGGGTTTGACATGCCTCGCGTGCGGGCGCTTTATCAGGCACTGGCGTTCATCGATCGGGGCAACCACCCGGCAAGCAAAGGAGTGATTCATGACAGAAGCTGAAGACCACAAGCTGGTACTGGCGATTTCATCGCGTGCGCTGTTCGATCTGCGCGACAGTCATGAGGTGTACATGGCCGATGGGGTCGAGGCCTACCGCAAGTATCAGATCGAGCATGAGGATGAAATCCTCGCGCAGGGCGATGCGTTCCCGCTGGTCGAAAAACTGCTGAGCCTCAATGCCAGCCTGCAAAAGGCGCGCGTCGAAGTGGTACTGGTGTCGCGCAACAGTGCCGATACCGGGCTGCGGGTCTTCAACTCGATTCAGCATTATGGCCTCGACATCAGCCGCGCCGCCTTTGCCGGTGGGCGCAGTCCCTACCCTTATCTCGCAGCGTTTGGCTGCCACCTGTTTCTCTCCACGCATGCCGAGGATGTACGCAGCGCCCTGGACGCCGGGTTCGCCGCCGCGACGATCCTTTCGGGTGGCGCACGGCGTGCAGCCAGCGCCGAGCTGCGGATTGCCTTCGATGGCGACGCCGTGTTGTTTTCCGACGAATCAGAGCGGGTGTACCAGAGCGGCGGGCTGGCGGCCTTTCAGGCCAGCGAACGTGAGTGGGCTCGCGAGCCGTTGCGCGGCGGGCCTTTCAAGCCGTTTCTTGCCGCACTCAATCAATTGCAGCGCGAGTTTCCCGACGCAAGCTGCCCGATTCGCACCGCGCTGGTCACGGCTCGCTCGGCACCTGCCCATGAGCGCGTGATCCGCACCTTGCGCGAATGGGACATTCGTCTGGACGAGTCGCTGTTTCTCGGTGGATTGCAAAAGTCGGCCTTTCTTGAAGCGTTCGCCGCCGATGTGTTTTTCGACGATCAGCCCGGCCACTGCGAGAAGGCGCGTGATGTGGTGGCGACGGGTCACGTTCCGCACGGCATAAGCAACGAAATAGTGCCACTTGCCGACGGGGGCTGAGAAGTCCGCCGTCGCAGCCGATGATGCGCTGCTACGCTGAGTCAATCTCCGCCATTCCGGTTGTACGGGAGGTTGTATGGTCCGTTCGATGCTGTATGCCGCAGACCTCGGTCTGTACGCGCCTTATGTAACGCAGCACGCGCTGGCGCTGGCTCGAACGTTCAACGCCGAGCTGTACGTCATCCATGTCGTCGAGCCTCTGGGCCTGTTCGCCGAGTCGGTGCTGCAGAGTTACCTGGGCGAGGAAGCGCTGAAAGAGCTTCGCGGCAAAGGTGTGAATGCGTTTCTGAGTGGAATAGAGCAACGAATGCTCGACGGGTTTCGTGAAGAATTGGGGGAAGGGCACTCGGACCTGTCCCTGATTCGTACGGTGCGCGTCGTTCAGGGCGAGCCAGCCAGCGTGATTCTCGAGCAGGCGCACAGGCTGAATGTGGATTTGCTGGTGGTCGGCAGTCACAGCCGCAGGATGGAAGAGGGCACCTCGGTAGGCCGCACGGCTGCCAGGGTCCTGCAGTTTTCCGATGTGCCGGTCTACATGGTTCCGATGATGTTGAAAAAGGGGCGGGGGTAGAGGAAAGGTCCAATTGGTGGTTTTAATGAAATCGAGCGTGCGATCACCTTACAAAGGTGATAAAAAGTTCTAGAATTATTCGTCTCACCATTAATCCAGTTATATACCGTCGCCGATACCCATAGGGTTTATCTGCTTTGAGGGATACATATGAAGCTCCAACAACTGCGCTACATTTGGGAAGTGGCGCACCACGACCTCAACGTTTCCGCGACGGCCCAGAGCCTTTACACCTCCCAGCCCGGCATCAGCAAGCAGATCCGTCTGCTTGAAGACGAACTGGGCGTCGAGGTTTTCGCCCGCAGTGGCAAGCACCTGACGCGTGTGACGCCGGCAGGCGAGCGCATCATCACGACAGCGGGCGAGATCCTGCGCAAGGTCGAGAGCATCAAGCAGATTGCCCAGGAGTTCTCCAACGAGAAGAAGGGCACGCTGTCGATCGCCACCACTCACACCCAGGCGCGCTATGCCTTGCCGCCGGTGATCAGCAACTTCATCAAGCAATACCCGGATGTCGCGCTGCACATGCACCAGGGCTCACCGATGCAGATCGCCGAAATGGCCGCTGACGGGACGGTTGACTTCGCCATCGCCACCGAGGCGCTCGAGCAGTTCAGCGATCTGGTGATGATGCCGTGCTATCGCTGGAACCGTTGCATTGTCGTGCCGCAGGGTCACCCGTTGACCAAGGCGCCGAAGCTGACGCTGGAACTGCTGGCTGAATACCCGATCGTGACTTACGTCTTCGGCTTCACCGGTCGTTCCAAGCTGGACGAAGCGTTCAGCCATCGCGGGCTGGTGCCCAAGGTCGTGTTCACGGCGGCGGATGCCGACGTGATCAAGACCTACGTCAGGCTGAACCTGGGGGTGGGTATCGTGGCAAGAATGGCGATAGACGAGGCAGTGGACAGCGACCTGGTGGTGCTCGATGCCAGTGATCTGTTCGAGTCCAGCGTGACAAAAATCGCTTTCCGTCGCGGCACCTTCCTGCGTGGCTTCATGTGCGATTTCATCGAGAAATTCGCGCCGCACCTGACCCGCGAAGTCATGGCCAAGGCGATTCAGTGCCATAACAAGCAGGAAATGGAAGAGCTGTTTGCCAATGTCGAATTGCCGGTGCATTAGAGGCAGTTTTGAGCTACAAGCTGCAAGCTGCAAGTAAAAGCGCGCAGGCTGTAGCTTGTAGCTTGTAGCTTGTAGCTTGTAGCTTGTAGCTTGTAGCTTGTAGCTTGTAGCTTGTAGCTTGTAGCTTGTAGCTTGTAGCTCGCGACGTCAGTCGCGCACTATCAGATTGCCCGCATGCAGCCCGCATTCCTTCTGCGTGGCTTCTTCCCACCACCAGCGACCCTCGCGCTCGTGCTGGTTCGGCAATACCGGGCGGGTGCAGGGTTCGCAGCCGATGCTGATGAAGCCGCGCTCGTGCAGGCTGTTGTAGGGCAGCTCCAGCATGCGGATGTAGCCCCAGATTTCCTCGCTGCTCATTTGTGCCAACGGGTTGAATTTGTACAGCGTGCGCTCGGCTGTCGAAAAAGCGCTGTCGATTTCCACCGCAGCAACGGCGCTGCGGGTGCCGGGGCTCTGATCACGGCGCTGGCCGGTTGCCCAGGCGCTGACGCCAGACAGTTTGCGACGCAGCGGCTCGATCTTGCGGATGCCGCAGCATTCGCCATGGCCGTCCCGGTAAAAGCTGAACAGGCCCTTTTCCTTGACGAAAGGTTCAAGCTTGCTGTGATCGGGCGAAACGATCTCGATCTCGATCTTGTAGTGCTCGCGGACCTGTTCGATGAAGCGATAGGTTTCCGCATGCAGGCGCCCTGTATCGAGGCTGAAGACCTTGACCTTCTTGTTCAGCTTCCAGGCCATGTCGACCAGAACCACGTCCTCGGCACCGCTGAAAGAGATCCACAGTTCGTCGCCGAAGTGCTCGAAGGCCAGTTTCAGAATGTCTTGTGCAGACTTGTTCGCATAGGTCGTCGCCAGTTCAGCGACGTCGAAAGGTTGGCTCATCAGGCGGCTTCCTAAAATGCAAGAGTGGCGCTTAAGCGCTCGTGATGGCGGCAATGGTAACAAAATCCGCTGTTCAGTGGCCGCTGCCAGCGGCTAGAGTGCCACTTCCGTCGAGAGCGAATAGTCTGAGGAGTGAGCTGTGGAAATTGCCTGTCTGGACCTTGAGGGTGTTCTGGTCCCGGAAATCTGGATCGCCTTTGCCGAGAAAACCGGCATCGAATCGCTGCGTGCCACCACGCGGGACATTCCCGATTACGACGTGCTGATGAAGCAGCGCCTGCGCATCCTCGATGAACATGGTCTGAAACTGGCGGATATTCAGGAAGTGATCGGCACCCTCGAGCCACTGGAGGGCGCCGTGGAGTTCGTCAACTGGCTGCGCGAGCGGTTTCAGGTGGTGATTCTCTCGGACACGTTCTACGAGTTTTCTCAGCCGTTGATGCGGCAACTGGGTTTTCCGACCCTGCTGTGTCATCGCCTGATCACTGACGAGACCGACCGGGTGGTCAGTTACCAGTTGCGCCAGAAAGACCCCAAGCGTCAGTCGGTGCTGGCCTTCAAGAGCCTGTATTACCGGATCATCGCTGCCGGTGATTCGTACAACGACACGACCATGCTGGGCGAGGCCGACGCCGGTATCCTGTTCCACGCTCCTGACAACGTGATCCGCGAATTCCCGCAGTTTCCGGCGGTGCACACGTTCGATGACCTGAAAAAGGAATTCATCAAGGCCTCGAATCGGGATTTGATGCTTTGAGGGCGAAGCCTCGGTTGCGCGCGACTGGAGACAGGTGACGCAGAGCGTCACGAAATGATCTGGCTATCGTGCCGACGCTCTGCGTCGGTATGCCGTTCTGGACGCTCTGCGTCCTCTTTGCGACGCAGAGCGGTTCAGAGTGCTTCAAGCGTCTCCAGCAGCACACGAACCTTGGTGAAGGTTTCCTGATACTCGGCGTCGCAGTCGGAGTCGGCGACGATGCCGCCACCGCCCCAGCAGGAAATCTGTCCGTCCTTGACCAACAGGCTGCGGATGGCGATCGAGCTGTCCATTTCGCCGCGCACGTCCAGGTGCATCAACGAACCGCAATACAGGCTGCGGCGGGTCGGCTCCAGTTCGTCGATGATCTGCATGGCGCGGATCTTCGGTGCGCCGGTGATCGAGCCGCCCGGAAAACTGCCCGCGATCAGGTCCAGTGCATCGTTGCCAGCGGCCAGCTCCCCGGTCACGCTGCTCACCAGATGGTGCACGTTGGGGTAGCTTTCCAGGCTGAACAGCTCGGGGACTTTCACCGAGCCGATGCGGCAACTGCGGCCCAGGTCGTTGCGCAGTAAATCGACGATCATCAGGTTCTCTGCGCGGTCCTTCTCGCTGGCCAGCAGTTCGGCGGCGAAGGCAGCATCCTGCGCCGGGTCCGCGCTGCGTGGCCGCGTGCCTTTGATCGGGCGGGTTTCGACCTGCCGAGCGCTGACCCGCACGAAGCGCTCGGGAGAAAGACTCAGAATCGCATCGGCCCCCGGCAGGCTGAGGTAGCCGGCGAACGGCGTCGGGCAAGCTGCTCGCAGCGCACGATAGGCGGCCCATGGGTCACCGACGCACTGCGCCTGAAAGCGTTGTGCGAAGTTGACCTGATAGCAGTCACCGGCCTGAATGTAGGCCTGAACTCGTTGGAAAGCCTGGCGATAATTATCCGCGCTGATGCTGGCCTGAAACGGTTGGCTGAGGCGGAACTCCGTGTGCGGCTCAGGGATATCGACAGAGAACAGCTCAATCAGCCGTTTGCGCTCGCTTGCGACAAGGGACGGGTGAAAAATCAGCTGGCTGGTCTGCTCCTGATGATCACTGATCAGCGCCCAGGCGTAGAGCCCCAGACGGGCCTCGGGCAGTTGCAGGTCGTCAATGGCCTGATCCGGCAACGGCTCCAGACATCGACCAAATTCATAACTCAGATAACCTATCAGGCCGCCAGCGAAGGGCAGCTCGCATCCGTCAGGCAGCTGCGCTGCGCCGAGCGCCTTGAGACTGTCGCGCAAGCGCTGGAGGTAGGCGGCGCCGTCTTCATCATCGGCAACGCTCAGTTCCTGCAGCGGCCATGCACTGAGCAGGTCATGTCGGCCCCGCACGGCTGTCGGCCTGCCGCTGTCGAGCAGCACCGCACCCGGCGCTTCGCGGATTCGCGCAAAGAACGCGATCGGGTCGGCGCTGTAGGGCAGGGGGTGTATCGAACAGATCGGCATCGTCGAATATCGGTCTTGGAAACGCGGCTGGCGATTGTAGCCTTGCCGATGCGGCAGTCCTAGCGGTATGTCGGTTCAGACGCCGGGCACATGACCGAACAGGTCCTGAACAAAGTTGACTCGCTCCTGCGCCGATTCCTGACGTCCTTCGAGAGCCAGTTGCTCCAGACGCGCCTCGACGGCCTGAGTGCGATGGGTCAGGCCGCTGTCGTTGGCGATCTGAATGTTCAGGCCAGGACGGGCGTTGAGCTCCAGAATCAGCGGGCCTTTGTCCTGGTCCAGCACCATGTCGACGCCGATATAGCCCAGGCCGCACAACTCGTAGCACTCGGCGGCAAGCTTCATGAAGCCGTCCCAGTTGGGCAATTGCACGCCATCCACCGAGTGGGTGGTGTCCGGGTGCTTGCTGATGATGTTGTTCAGCCAGGTGCCTTGCAGGGTGACGCCGGTGGCCAGGTCCACACCCACGCCAATGGCGCCCTGGTGAAGGTTGGCCTTGCCGCCTGATTGGCGGGTAGGCAAGCGCAGCATGGCCATCACCGGATAACCCATCAGCACGATGATGCGGATGTCCGGTACACCTTCGTAGCTGATGCTTTTGAAGATCGGGTCCGGCACGACCCGGTATTCGATCAGCGCGCGGTCGCGGTGACCGCCCAGGGAATAAAGGCCAGTGAGAATGCTGGACACCTGATGCTCGATTTCCGAGTGGCTGATGATACGTCCCGAGACGGTGCGAAAGCGCTCCTCGAAACGGTCGGCGATCACCAGAATGCCATCGCCGCCTGCGCCCTGTGCGGGTTTGATCACGAAGTCGCTGTGCCCACCGATGATCTCGTCGAGCCTGTCGATTTCCTTTTCCGTGGAAATCACGCCGTACATCTCCGGCACATGTATGCCTGCGGCGATGGCCCGCTCCTTGGTGATGATCTTGTCATCGACGATCGGATAGAGGCTGCGCTTGTTGTACTTGAGCACGTAGTCGGCGTTACGTCGATTGATGCCCATGATGCCGCGGGCTTCGAGCGCCTTCCAGGTTTTCCACCAGCCGATCACTTGGCCTTTTCCTCTTTCAGGAATGCCTTGAAACGCACCAGTTCGGTCAGCCGGTAGCCACGGTATCTGCCCATCGCCAGCATGAAGCCGACCAGCACCAGCAGCACTGCCGGGAAGGTGAAGACAAAATAGGTCAGTTCCGGCACGCTCATGATCAGATGCGCCAGCGACGCGGCGAACAGCGTACCGATGGCAACCTTCATGGCATGGCTGCCGCCACGCTCTTCCCAGGTGATCGACAGGCGTTCGATAGTCATGGTCAGAATCACCATCGGGAACAGCGCAACCGACAGGCCGCGTTCCAGCCCGAGCTTGTGGCTGAACAGGCTGATGGCGGCGATCAGCACCACGACGAAGGTCAGTACCACCGACAGGCGCGGCAGCATTTGCAGTTTCAGGTGCTCCAGATACGAGCGCAGTGACAGGCCCAGCGCGGTGATCACGGTAAACAGGGCGATGCCGAAGCCCAGCTGCGTCTCCCGGAACGCCAGTGCAATCAGCACGGGGGTGAAGGTGCCCAGTGTCTGCAGGCCGATCAGGTTGCGCAGAATCAGGATGACCAGCACGCCAATCGGGATCATGACCATGATCATGAAGGTCTGCTGGGTCTGCAACGGCAAGCCGTACAGCGAATAGGCCAGGAAGTCCGAGTCGGTGCTGGCGTCGGTCAGTTTGGCGAGACGCATCGCGTTCATTTCACTGTTGTTGAGGCTGAACGTGACTTGCACCTTCTTGCCGCCTTCGACGCTGACCAGGCCTTCCTCGCCGGTCCACCAGAGCAGCCGATCGTCCGGCAGGCCGGCTTCGCCGGTGTCGGGATTAAAGTACAGCCATTCCTTGCCGTTGAAGCTGCGCAGCCAGAGTTCCGGTGTCTGCTGCTCGGCATCCAGGCGAATGGTGTGGGCTTTTTCCAGCGGTACGTGGGCGATCGACAGCAGCAGCTCGGTGACCCGAGCCTTGTTGGACGCCGAGTTATCACCGGCCAGCAGCAGTTTGACGTTATCGTCATTCAGGTTGTTGACGCGCTTGATGGCCTCGGTGATGAAGGTCTCAACGTCCGCCGAATGCTGGCGAATGGGCGCCAGCAGCGCTTCGGCAGCGATCTTTTCCGGGCCTTCGACGGTCATACTGTCGCGAAAGATAGGCCCTTTGACCTTGGGCTTTTCACCGCTGTAACGCTTGGTCAACACCAGTCGGTAGTAGAGGGTCTGGTTGCCGGTGGCGCGACGGGCCGACCAGGTGACCTTGCGGTTGCCGTCAGCGCGGTTGACGCTGACGCCGTAATTATTCGAGATGAAGCTTTCATTGAGGCTGATGTAGTCGTGGGCCAGCGGCGGCACGAACATTTGCACCTTCACCGAATCCTTGGGATTGGCGACGAACTCGACTTTGGCGTCGATATTCCACAGGTCATCGGTTTCGTCTTCGCTGACGGGTATGCCCAGCGCCAGAATCTGATAGGCCGTGATCGCGATGCCGAGGGTCACAAGGGCAGTGATCAGGATCTTCAGATGGAGTGTAAGAGAGCGCATGGATTTACTCTGCGTTTTGAGCGACGGAAGCGCAGCCGGGCTTCCCTGCCGCATATTTAAGACTTGGATCGACCAGCGCATCAAAGCGTTTCAAGGCTTCGGAGCCGATCAAAAGCGGGTATTGGAAAGCACTTCGGTCAGTCAAGTTCACTTCTATAGTGCGTAAAGATTCACCCATGCAGATATCGAGGCTGATTACCGGACGTGACGAATACCGATTGTCGTCATCCGGGTCGAGGTCGTCGGCACGCCGCTTGATCTTGCTGACCCGCGCCAGGGGGCGTTCGATGGGGTGTACATGCTTGCTGTCGCTGGCCAGATAGAAGCGCACCCAGCTTTCGCCATCGCGCTTGAAATGTTTGATGTCGCGGGCGCTCAGCGAGGCGGTCTTGGCGCCCGTGTCGAGCTTGGCGGCGATCTCGATATCGATTTCGCTCAGCCTGGCGTATTCGTTGAGGCCATAGACTGTCTTGTTGGCGGCCAGGGTCAGGCCGGGTAAAAACAGAAGGCTGAGCAGTGTGGGGAGGGTAGTCAGTCTCATAAATCCTGGCGCGATGAGCGAACAACTTCAGGGTCAGGGCGCAAATGGAATTGACCTGATGATGATAGGGCAGGCGGTTCGCAGTCGCTGGCTCCGCTGCGGAGCGCGCTGTACGGACGCGACGCATTCTAGCATGAAGCCCTGCAGCTGCCAGTGATCAACCTGTGTGGCTGTTCAGGTTGCTGTGTCGAGCAGCGCTTGCTCGTTTTGGCTGATTGTCGACAATGCAGGGTTTGGCTTTGACGGATTGAGCAAATATGGCTAGATTTGAGCGCATATAGCCATGGGGTGTCGACAATGCTGAAGGTGGTCGAAGAAGCAATGACGGTTGCCGACGACTCGGAAACCCTCTCCGAGAACGTTTTTCGACGCATTCAATCGGCCATCGTGAAAGGCGAGATTGCCCCCGGCAGCAAGATTTCCGAGCCGGAACTGGCTCGCACCTATGGCATCAGTCGCGGGCCGCTGCGCGAAGCGATTCACCGGCTCGAAGGGCAGCGCCTGGTGGTTCGTGTGCCGCATGTGGGCGCCCGGGTGGTGTCGCTCAGTCATGCCGAACTGATCGAACTCTATGAAATCCGCGAGTCACTGGAGGGTATGGCCTGTCGTCTGGCCGCCGAACGCATGACCCAGGCCGAAATCGACGAGTTGCGCGGCGTTCTGGATACCCACGAACGCGACGCCGCGTTTCAGGCTGGGATCGGCTATTACCAGCAAGAGGGTGATTTCGACTTTCATTACCGCATCATTCAGGGCAGCGGCAATCGCACCCTCAGCCAGATGCTCTGCGGCGAGCTCTACCAATTGGTGCGCATGTACCGCATTCAGTATTCCACCACGCCCAACCGGCCTCGTCAGGCCTTTGCCGAACACCACCGCATTCTCGACGCCATCGCCGACCGCGACGGTGAGCTGGCCGAATTGTTGATGCGCCGCCATATCGGCGCGTCCAGACGCAACATCGAGCGCCATTATCAGGCCGCTTCCCAGACGACTTCCGACCGAGGTAAACAATGAGTCATAACAACAGCACTCCCGGCCAGCGTTTCCGCGATGCAGTCGCCAGCGAACAGCCGCTGCAAGTGGTCGGCGCGATCAATGCCAACCACGCACTGCTCGCCAAGCGTGCCGGGTTCAAGGCCATTTATCTGTCGGGTGGCGGAGTCGCTGCAGGATCACTGGGCATTCCGGACCTGGGGATCACCGGTCTTGAGGACGTGCTGATCGATGTGCGGCGCATCACCGACGTCTGCGATCTGCCGTTGCTGGTGGACGTCGACACCGGTTTCGGTTCTTCGGCTTTCAACGTAGCGCGGACCGTGCGCTCGATGATCAAGGCCGGGGCGGCGGCGATTCACATCGAGGATCAGGTGGGCGCCAAGCGTTGCGGGCACCGTCCCAACAAGGAAATCGTTTCTCAGCAGGAAATGGTCGACCGGATCAAGGCTGCCGTGGATGCCCGGACTGACGACAGCTTCGTGATCATGGCGCGTACCGATGCGCTGGCGGTTGAAGGGCTGGAGTCGGCGCTGGAACGTGCCGCTGCCTGTATTGAAGCCGGCGCCGACATGGTGTTTCCCGAGGCCATCACCGAACTGGCGATGTACAAGCAATTCGCCAACCGCGCAGGCGTGCCGATCCTCGCCAACATCACCGAGTTCGGCGCCACGCCGTTGTTTACGGTCGATGAGCTGCGCGAGGCGGATGTCTCGCTGGTGCTGTATCCGCTTTCCGCATTCCGTGCGATGAACAAGGCTGCGGAAAATGTCTACGGCGCAATCCGCCGTGACGGCAGCCAGAAAAACGTGATCGACAGCATGCAGACGCGCATGGAGCTGTATGACGCGATCGATTACCACACATTCGAGCAGAAGCTGGATGCGCTGTTTGCGCAGAAGAAGGGGTGATGCCTGTGAAATACCGGGCTTCTGGCCGCAGGCCGTAGGAGCGAACCGGGCGACGCTTCGCTTGTTCGCGAAAGGGCCGGTATATTCTCCGAAGATGTACCGTCTGAACCACAGTCTTCGCGCCCCATCACACAAAAACAAAATTGGAGAACACCATGGCTGAAGCAAAAGTATTGAGTGGTGCCGGGCTGCGCGGGCAGGTGGCCGGGCAGACGGCTTTGTCTACAGTGGGCATGGCCGGTGCCGGGCTGACCTATCGCGGCTATGACGTGCGCGATCTGGCTGCCGAGGCGCGTTTTGAAGAAGTGGCCTACCTGCTGCTGTACGGCGAACTGCCCAATCAGGCCGAATTGTCTGCCTATATGGACAAGCTCAGGCGCCTGCGCGATCTGCCGCAGGCCCTGAAAGAAGTGCTGGAGCGCATACCCGCCGACACGCATCCGATGGATGTGATGCGCACCGGTGCCTCCATGCTCGGCACCCTGGAGCCGGAGCGCAGCTTCGATCAGCAGCGCGACTCGACCGACCGTCTGCTCGCAGCGTTCCCGGCGATCATGTGCTACTGGTATCGCTTCAGTCACGACGGCAAGCGTATCGACTGCACCTCTGCGGAAGACTCCATCGGCGGGCATTTTCTGCACCTGCTGCTGGACAGGGCGCCCAGCGAACTGCACCGCAAGGTCATGGACGTCTCGCTGATTCTGTACGCCGAACACGAATTCAATGCCTCGACCTTCACTGCGCGCGTCTGCGCGTCGACCCTGTCGGACCTGTATTCCTGCGTCACGGCAGCCATCGGCACCTTGCGCGGCCCGCTGCATGGCGGTGCCAACGAGGCTGCAATGGAAATGATTCAGCGCTTCGCCTCGGCTGAAGAGGCCACCAAAGGCACGCTGGGCATGCTGGAGCGCAAGGAAAAGATCATGGGCTTTGGCCATGCGATCTACAAGGAGTCCGACCCGCGCAACGAGGTGATCAAGGGCTGGTCGAAGAAGCTCGCCGAGGAAGTGGGCGATACGGTGCTGTTCCCGGTCTCCGAGGCCATCGACAAGGTCATGTGGGAGCAGAAGAAACTGTTCCCCAACGCCGACTTCTACCATGCGTCGGCGTATCACTTCATGGGTATCCCGACCAAGCTGTTTACGCCGATCTTCGTCTGCTCACGCCTGACCGGCTGGGCCGCTCACGTTTTCGAGCAGCGCGCCAACAACCGCATCATTCGCCCGAGCGCCGAGTACATCGGCGTCGAACAGCGCGCGTTCGTACCCCTGGAACAGCGCTAGGCTCTGTACGAAAAGTCGGCGAGCGAAGGTCAGGCGAGGCAAAAACAGGCGAGGAAGCGGAGTCTACGTGTTGTAAATGAGCATTCCGAGCCTGTTTTTAACGAAGCATCACCGAGCGCAGCCACTTTTCGTACAGAGCCTAAAAGGGGGCAGGGGAGCCGCAGACGAGCTCCCCACCCGTATTCCGAACACTCCGTGATCGAGTCCCGCAATGAACAGTGAATTTCGCAAACCGCTCCCTGGCACCCGACTGGATTATTTCGACGCTCGGGCGGCCGTCGAGGCGCTCAAGCCCGGTGCCTATGCCACGCTGCCCTACACCTCGCGGGTGCTGGCCGAGAACCTGGTGCGCCGTTGTGATCCGGCGACCTTGAATGCCTCGTTGACCCAGCTCATCGAGCGCAAGCGTGATCTGGATTTTCCCTGGTTCCCGGCACGCGTGGTCTGCCACGACATTCTGGGTCAGACCGCGCTGGTCGACCTTGCCGGGCTGCGCGACGCGATCGCTTCGCAGGGCGGCGATCCTGCGCTGGTCAACCCGGTGGTTCCGGTGCAACTGATCGTCGATCACTCGCTGGCAGTGGAGTCCGACGGTAATGACCCGCAGGCGTTCGCCAAGAACCGCGCCATTGAAGACCGTCGCAACGAAGATCGTTTTCATTTCATTGACTGGACCAAGCAGGCGTTCAAGAACGTCGAAGTGATCCCGCCGGGCAACGGCATCATGCACCAGATCAATCTGGAGAAAATGTCGCCGGTGGTGCAGGTGCTCGATGGCGTGGCCTTCCCCGACACACTGGTGGGCACGGACAGCCACACGCCGCACGTCGACGCCCTGGGCGTGATTGCCATCGGCGTCGGCGGGCTCGAGGCCGAGAACGTCATGCTCGGGCGCGCCTCGTGGATGCGTCTGCCGGACATCATCGGCGTCGAACTGACCGGGCGCCATCAGCCAGGCATCACCGCCACCGACCTGGTGCTCGCGCTGACCGAATACCTGCGTCAGCAGAAAGTGGTCGGTGCCTACCTGGAGTTTTACGGCGCAGGCGCGTCGAGTCTGACCCTGGGCGACCGGGCAACAATCTCCAACATGGCACCTGAATACGGCGCGACGGCGGCGATGTTTTCGATTGATTCGCAAACCATCGACTACCTGCGTTTGACAGGTCGCGAGGACGAGCAGGTCAAGCTGGTCGAGCTGTATGCCCGGCACACCGGTCTTTGGTCGGACAGCCTGAGCGAGGTGCAGTACGAGCGGGTGCTGAGTTTCGATCTGTCCAGTGTGGTGCGCAACATGGCTGGACCCTCCAATCCTCATGCGCGGGTCGCCACCGCCGATCTGGCGGCCAGAGGGATTGCCGGGCAATGGGACGAGGTGCCGGGGCGGATGCCCGACGGCGCGGTGATCATCGCTGCGATCACCAGTTGCACCAACACCAGCAACCCGCGCAACGTCATTGCCGCCGGTCTGCTGGCACGCAACGCCAACCGCCTGGGGCTGCTGCGCAAACCCTGGGTCAAGTCATCGCTGGCCCCCGGCTCGAAAACCGTAGCGCTGTACCTGGATGCCGCCGGGCTGACGTCCGAGCTGGAGCAACTGGGTTTCGGCGTCGTGGCCTTTGCCTGCACCACCTGCAACGGCATGTCCGGCGCGCTCGATCCGCTGATCCAGCAGGAAATCATCGACCGCGACCTTTACGCCACGGCGGTTTTGTCCGGTAACCGTAATTTCGACGGGCGTATTCACCCCTATGCCAAGCAGGCCTTTCTGGCCTCGCCGCCCCTGGTGGTGGCGTACGCCATTGCCGGGACCATCCGTTTCGATATTGAAAACGACGTGCTGGGCGTCGCCGAGGGCCGGGAAATCCGTCTAAAGGACATCTGGCCGAGCGATGAAGAGATCGATGCCGTCGTGCAGGCGTCGGTCAAGCCGGAGCAGTTCCGCCAGGTCTATATCCCGATGTTTGCCATCGAAGAGCACAGCGGGCCGAAGGTCGAGCCGCTTTACGACTGGCGTCCGATGAGCACCTACATCCGTCGCCCACCCTACTGGGAAGGCGCGCTGGCCGGAGAGCGCACGCTCAAGGGCATGCGGGCGCTGGCCGTACTGCCGGACAACATCACCACCGATCACCTGTCGCCGTCCAACGCGATCATGCTCGACAGTGCGGCGGGCGAGTACCTGGCGAAAATGGGCCTGCCGGAGGAAGACTTCAACTCCTACGCGACCCATCGGGGCGACCACCTGACCGCCCAGCGCGCGACCTTTGCCAACCCGCAACTGGTCAACGAGATGGCAGTGGTCGACGGCAAGGTCAAAAAAGGCTCGCTGACCCGTATCGAACCCGAAGGTGTGGTCACACGCATGTGGGAAGCCATCGAAACCTACATGGCGCGCAAGCAGCCGTTGATCATTATTGCCGGTGCCGACTATGGGCAGGGCTCGTCCCGTGACTGGGCGGCCAAAGGCGTCAGGCTGGCGGGCGTCGAGGCGATTGCTGCAGAAGGGTTCGAGCGTATTCACCGCACCAATCTGGTGGGCATGGGTGTGCTGCCGATGGAGTTCAAGCCCGGCACCAGCCGTCTGACCCTGGGCATCGACGGCAGTGAAACCTTCGATGTGATCGGCCAGCGCACACCCCGTGCGACGTTGACGCTGGTGATTCAGCGCCGTAACGGCGAGCGCGTCGAGGTGCCGGTGACCTGTCGTCTGGACACCGCCGAAGAGCTCTCTATTTATGAGGCGGGCGGCGTATTACAGCGTTTTGCTCAGGACTTTCTGGAGGCTACTGCATCGTAGCTACGCTGGAGCGTGAGGAACGCCAAGCGTGCGCAAGAGCACTATCGTGCCCATGCTCCGCGTGGGCATGCAGTTCTGGACGCTCTGCGTCCGATTTTGAGCGCGCAGCGCGCTCTTTGAACAGGACAACGAATTCATGGCTCATTCACCCCAGATCCGCATCCCCGCCACCTACATGCGCGGTGGCACCAGCAAGGGTGTGTTTTTCAGGCTGACTGATCTGCCCGAAGCTGCACAGGTTCCGAGCGCGGCGCGGGATGCGCTGCTGTTGCGGGTCATCGGCAGTCCTGACCCCTATGAAAAGCAGATCGACGGCATGGGCGGGGCGACGTCGAGTACCAGCAAGAGCGTGATTGTTTCGCGCAGCAGCATGCCCGACCACGATGTCGATTACCTGTTCGGCCAAGTGTCCATCGACAAGCCGTTTGTCGACTGGAGCGGCAATTGCGGCAACCTGTCAGCGGCCGTGGGGCCGTTCGCGATTACCAGTGGCCTGGTCGACCAGGGCCGTGTTCCGCAGGACGGCGTCGCGGTGGTGCGTATCTGGCAGGCCAACATCGGCAAGACCATCATCGCCCATGTGCCGATCAGCAACGGCGCGGTGCAGGAGACCGGTGATTTCGAGCTGGATGGCGTGACCTTCCCGGCAGCGGAAGTGCCACTGGAGTTTCTTGATCCGGCGGCGGACGAAGAGGGCGCGGGCGGCTCGATGTTCCCCACCGGCAATCTGGTGGACGAGCTGGAGGTGCCCGGCATCGGCATTCTGAAGGCGACCATGATCAATGCCGGCATCCCGACGATTTTCGTCAACGCTGCCGACATCGGCTATACCGGCACTGAGCTGCAGGGCGATATCAACAGTGATCCGCAGGCGCTGGCCCGTCTGGAAGCCATTCGCGCCTACGGTGCTGTACGCATGGGCCTGATCGGCAACATCGATGAAGCTGTCGCACGCCAGCACACGCCCAAGGTTGCATTTGTCGCTGCGCCCGCCGATTACGTGGCGTCGAGTGGCAAGCCTGTCGCTGCGCAGGATATCGAGCTGCTGGTCCGCGCCGTGTCGATGGGCAAGCTGCACCACGCGATGATGGGCACGGCTGCGGTGGCCATCGGCACAGCGGCGGCCATTCCAGGCACGCTGGTGAATCTGGCCGCTGGCGGTCAGGCGCGCAGTGTCGTCAACTTTGGCCATCCCTCCGGCACATTGCGGGTCGGCGCCAAGGCCGTTCAGGAGGGCGGTGACTGGAAAGTCACCAAGGCCCTGATGAGCCGCAGCGCCCGCGTGCTGATGGAAGGCTGGGTGCGGGTGCCGCAGCCAGGCGCCTGAAGTCGTCAGCTTGCAAAAGGGGGCTCGCAGCGTCTACTTGAAACGTCGCTCCACGCCTTTTTCGACCAACACCTTGGCGGAGATTTCTTCCACCGAAAAATGCGTGGAATTGATGTGCGCGATGTTCTCGCGGCGGAACAGGCTTTCCACCTCTCGCACCTCGAATTCGCACTGCGCGTAGCTGGAGTAGCGGCTGTTGGGCTTGCGCTCATGGCGGATCGCGGTGAGACGGTCCGGGTCGATGGTCAGGCCAAACAGTTTTTCGCGATGCTGTTTGAGCGCTGCAGGCAGTTGCAGCCTCTCCATGTCATCTTCGGTCAGCGGATAGTTGGCGGCCCGGATACCGAACTGCATGGCCATGTACAGACAGGTCGGGGTTTTTCCGCAGCGCGAGACGCCGACGAGGATGATATCGGCCTTATCGTAATAATGCGTCCGTGCGCCGTCATCGTTGTCCAGCGCAAAGTTGACCGCCTCGATGCGCTCCATGTAATTGGAGTTATGCCCGATGGAATGCGATTTACCCACGGAGTAGGACGAGTGTGAACTAAGCTCCTGCTCCAGCGGGGCGAGGAAGGTCGAAAAGATATCGATCATGAAGCCATTGGACGTCGCCAGAATCTCGCGAATGTCCTGATTGACGATGGTGTCGAAGATGATCGGCCGCACATCGTCCTTGTCGGCGGCATTATTGATTTGTTGTACCATCGCCCGCGCCTTCTCGACGCTGTCGATATAGGGCCTGGTGAACTTGTTGAACGTAATGTTTTCAAATTGTGCCAACAGGCTCTGGCCCAGGGTTTCGGCGGTGATACCCGTGCCGTCCGAGATGAAGAAAGCGGATCGTTTCATTTTTGCCCCAGGCCTTAAGCAGTTGACGAATTCTGGCTATCATAGGCGTGCTGGCCTGCCATGAGAGCCCGCAGGTGCAGCTTTTTTGCACGCATGGTTTTGAACACTCGGTTTTGAACGCCCGATCTGTACGTCCGGGCAGACACGCCTGAAGCCACACCGCATGTGGCGCAGGTGAATGAGCTTTTCCCAACAACAAACACAGTTAGTGGAGAGATCACCTTGGTAGAGTACGTAGTTTCCCTCGATAAGCTCGGCGTCCATGATGTAGAGCACGTGGGGGGCAAAAACTCGTCCCTCGGCGAGATGATCAGCAACCTCGCAGGTGCTGGTGTTTCGGTGCCCGGCGGCTTTGCGACTACCGCCCAGGCTTACCGTGACTTTCTCGAGCTCAGCGGCCTCAACGAGCAGATCCATGCGGCGCTGGACGCCCTTGACGTCGATGATGTCAACGCGTTGGCCCGCACCGGTGCGCAGATTCGTCAGTGGATCATGGAGGCCGAGTTCCCCGAGCAACTCAACGCCCAGATCCGTACTGCGTTTGCCGAGCTCTCTGCGGGTAATCCGAACCTGGCCGTGGCCGTGCGTTCCTCCGCAACGGCCGAAGACTTGCCGGATGCCTCGTTCGCCGGCCAGCAGGAGACCTTCCTGAACATCCGCGGCGTCGAGAACGTGATCCGTGCCGCCAAGGAAGTCTTCGCTTCACTGTTCAACGACCGTGCGATTTCCTACCGCGTACACCAGGGCTTCGACCACAAGCTGGTCGCGCTGTCTGCGGGCGTGCAGCGCATGGTGCGTTCCGAAACCGGTACGGCCGGTGTGATGTTCACCCTCGACACCGAGTCCGGCTTCCGCGACGTGGTGTTCATCACCGGCGCTTACGGCCTGGGCGAGACGGTCGTGCAGGGCGCCGTCAACCCGGACGAATTCTACGTGCACAAGGACACGCTGGCGGCTGGCCGCCCGGCGATCCTGCGTCGCAACCTGGGCAGCAAGGCGATCAAGATGATTTACGGCGAAGAAGCCAAGGCCGGTCGTTCGGTCAAGGTGATCGACGTCGAGCCTGCCGATCGCGCGCGTTTCTGCCTGAGCGATGCCGAAGTGTCCGAGCTGGCCAAACAGGCGATGATCATCGAGAAGCACTACAAGTGCCCGATGGACATCGAGTGGGCCAAGGACGGTGACGACGGCAAGCTGTACATCGTTCAGGCTCGCCCCGAAACGGTGAAGAGCCGTGCTTCGGCCAACGTCATGGAACGCTATCTGCTCAAGGAGACCGGCAAGGTGCTGGTCGAAGGCCGTGCCATCGGTCAGCGCATCGGCGCGGGCAAGGTGCGCATCATCAAGGACGTGTCCGAGATGGACAAGGTCCAGCCCGGCGACGTGCTGGTGTCGGACATGACCGACCCGGACTGGGAGCCGGTCATGAAGCGCGCCAGCGCAATCGTCACCAACCGTGGCGGTCGTACCTGCCACGCGGCGATCATCGCCCGTGAGCTGGGCATCCCGGCAGTGGTCGGCTGCGGCAACGCCACGCACACCCTTCAGGATGGCCAGGGTGTTACGGTCTCCTGCGCCGAGGGCGACACCGGTTATATCTTCGAAGGCGAGCTGGGCTTCGACATCAAGACCAATTCGGTCGACGCGATGCCTGATCTGCCGTTCAAGATCATGATGAACGTCGGCAACCCGGACCGTGCCTTCGATTTCGCCCAGTTGCCCAATGCCGGTGTCGGTCTGGCGCGTCTGGAGTTCATCATCAATCGCATGATTGGCGTGCACCCCAAGGCGCTGCTCAACTATTCGGTGCTGCCACCGGAAATCAAGGAAAGCGTCGACAAGCGCATCGCCGGTTACGACGATCCGGTCGGTTTCTATGTCGAAAAGCTGGTCGAGGGCATCAGTACTCTGGCTGCCGCGTTCACGCCGAAGAAGGTCATCGTGCGCCTCTCGGACTTCAAGTCCAACGAGTACGCCAACCTGATCGGCGGCAAGCTCTACGAGCCTGAAGAAGAAAACCCGATGCTGGGCTTCCGCGGTGCGTCGCGCTATATCAGCGAGAACTTCCGTGACTGCTTCGAGCTGGAGTGCCGTGCGCTCAAGCGCGTGCGCGAAGAGATGGGCCTGACCAACGTCGAGATCATGGTGCCGTTCGTCCGCACCCTGGGCGAGGCGAGCCAGGTGATCGATCTGCTGGCCGCCAATGGCCTGAAGCGTGGCGAAAACGGCCTGCGCATCATCATGATGTGCGAACTGCCGTCCAACGCGATTCTGGCGGAAGAGTTTCTGGAGTACTTCGACGGCTTCTCCATCGGCTCCAACGACCTGACCCAGCTGACGCTCGGTCTCGACCGTGACTCCGGCGTGATCGCCCACCTGTTCGATGAGCGTAACCCGGCGGTCAAAAAGCTGCTGTCCAATGCTATTCAGGCGTGCAACAAGGCTGGCAAGTACATCGGCATCTGCGGGCAGGGGCCTTCCGATCACCCGGATCTGGCGCGCTGGCTGATGGATCAGGGCATCGAGAGTGTGTCGCTGAACCCCGATTCGGTACTGGAGACCTGGTTCTTCCTCGCCGAGGCTCAGGCGCCTGTCTGACAGGCGGCGGCTTACCTGAGGCACGTCCCTTACAAGACCGGGCGGCCGTGTGACGCGAACGCGGCCTGAGCCGTCATGTGGTTCAGGTGTTTGAATGAGGCGGTTTCTTCGGAAGCCGCCTTTTTTATGGCGCACCGCGAGACCCCGGAACGCGTGGTTTCATCCCGTCTGTCAAACCAGATAAAGAGTGATATGCAGAGCAGCAGCCAGCTTTTTCCCGTGGCCTTGATCAGCGCCGAGCGTCGTGGCGATCTGGTCGAGGACGTCTACCGTCTCAAACCTGCCAACAGCCCCGACGCCAGTGTCGAACTGGCGGTAACCCGGCTGGGGCGCGTCGATCAGCCGGATGTGCGTGGCACTCCGGTCATACTGCTGCATGGCAGTTTTTCCAACCGGCGGTTCTGGTATTCGCCCAAGGGCATAGGTCTGGGCGCGTATCTGGCGCGGGCCGGCTATGACGTGTGGATTCCTGAAATGCGCGGCCATGGCTTGTCGGCTCGCAACCTGAGTTATCGCAGCAATTGCGTGGCGGACTACGCGCGTTTCGATTTGCCAGCCATTGCCGCGTTCGTCGTCGAGCAAAGTGGCCAGATACCGCACTGGATCGGCCACTCGCTGGGCGGCACGAGCCTGGCGGCAGCCTTGGGCGGTCAGTATCTTGGGGCTGATACTGCGGCGTCCGTGGCGCTGTTCGCCAGCCAGGTCAGCCGCACCTACTGGCCGCTGAAAGTCCCGCCACTGCAGTGGTCTGCGAAGTTGCTGTTGAGGTCCTTCGAGCATATCTCCGGACCGCGTTTCAAGCGCGGGCCGGAAGACGAGCCGATCGGTCTGGTTCTGGAAAGCATGCGCTGGCACGGGCTGTTCGGACGTTTCGGTGAGCGTGACAACAACTGGTGGGCAGGGTTGAGCGCGGTTCAGGTGCCGGTTCTGGCTGTCGCTGCGGCCGGCGACCATCAGGACCCGGTGTGGGCATGCCGTGAACTGTTCGAGCAGATCGGCAGCGAACACAGGCAATTCCTCTGCCTGGGCCGCGAACACGGCTTCAGCGAGGATTTCGACCATGTGCAGATGCTGGTCAGCAAGGCCGCGCAGCAGCAGGTCTGGCCGCGCGTGATCGAGTGGCTGGGTGAGCGTTCCGTTCCTGAACAGGTTGCAGAGTTTCAGGTCGCGGTAGGCAGTTAGCCGGTAAAGTCGCTATGGTTAGGCTCATCCGGTCGTGTCTGTTTCAGTAAACCGTCTGTATCAATCGCGACCCCATAGCCGATGACAGGAGTTGACCCATGCACTACCTCACCCCCGATCTGTGTGACGCCTATCCGGACCTGATTCAGGTCGTGGAGCCGATGTTCAGCAATTTTGGCGGCCGCGATTCATTTGGTGGCCAGATCGTCACGCTGAAATGTTTCGAGGACAACTCCAAGGTCAGGGAGCAGGTCGAGCTCGACGGCAAGGGCAAGGTACTGGTCGTCGACGGCGGTGGCTCACTGCGTTGTGCGCTGCTGGGTGACATGCTGGCTGACAAGGCTGCAAAGAACGGCTGGGAAGGCATGTTGATCTACGGCTGCGTCCGCGATGTGGATGTCATCGCCCAGACCGACCTGGGTGTCCAGGCGCTCGCCAGCCATCCGAAGAAAACCGAGAAGCGCGGCATAGGCGAACTGAATGTGCCGGTGACCTTTGGCGGCGTGACGTTCCGCCCCGGTGAGTACCTGTACGCCGATAACAACGGCGTCGTCATTTCCCCATCACCTCTGACCATGCCGGAATAAGCGAAGTATCCATGTTCGATGAAGCAAACGCGCAGTGGGGGCTGGTTCATGCCCTCGTTTTGGACGGTAAGGGTGGGGCGCGTTTCATCGCTCGAACCGAGTTGCAGGACCTTGCATTGCAGCCAGAAGAAAGCCTCTGGCTGCATTGGGATCGTAGCCACCCGCAGACGCATGCCTGGCTGCGCACCGGTAGCGGTCTGAGCGAGTTTGCCTGCGACCTGTTGCTGGAAGAGAACACCCGGCCGCGTTTGCTGCCGTTGCCGGAGCAGGAGCTGCTGCTGTTTCTGCGCGGTGTGAATCTGAATCCCGGTGCGGAACCCGAAGACATGGTCTCGGTGCGTATCTTCGCTGCCGCGCAGCGGGTGATCTCGCTGCGCCTGCGTCCGTTGCGCGCCACCGAGGAACTGATTGAGCTGCTGGGGCAAGGCAAAGGCCCGAAGAGCGCCTCGGAGCTGATTCTGCACCTCGCGCAGCACCTCACTGACAAGGTTCAGGACCTGGTGGGTGAACTGACCGAGTCGGTCGATGAAGAGGAAGAAAAGAACGACGCCGACGAACGGTACAATCCCGAACATGGCAAGCTGCTGCACATCCGTCGACGCGCTGCCGGCCTGCGCCGGTTCCTTGGGCCGCAGCGAGATATTTATGGTCAGCTTTCACGCATCAAGCTGTCCTGGTTTGCCCATGACGACGCTGATTACTGGAATGAGCTGAACAACAGCCTGACCCGTTATCTGGAAGAGCTCGAGCTGACCCGCGAGCGGGTGGGGCTGCTGCTGGAGTCCGAGGACCGGCGCCTGCGCGAGCACATGAACCGCACCATGTACCGCTTCGGGATCATTACCTGTATCTTTCTGCCGATGAGTTTTCTCACCGGTCTGCTGGGTATCAACGTTGGCGGCATTCCGGGTTCGGCCAGTTCGTACGGCTTTCTGGTGGCCTGTCTGCTGATCGTCGCACTGGGCGCAGGGCAGTGGTGGTTGTTCCGCCGTTTGCGTTGGGTATAGGGCGGGCCTGTGATGGTTATTTGGCGAGCCTGTGTGACTTGTTGTTTTCGCGTCGCGTCTTTGAATGACATTACGTGAGGTGCCTGATGCACGATCCGTTTGAAGAATCTTTACGCGACATGCTCAATTCTTCATCCTCCAGCCGGGATGATGACGCATGTCTGGGACGCGTCCTGAAGACCGCCAATCGCCAGGTCGGCGCCGGTGTGTTGTTCGGGTTGCTGGGCCGCTGGTCGCAGGCGCTGATGATCGCCGTGAACAACGGCTCGGCCCACGTCTCTCCCGTTTCTCGTCGCACCTCGAGTGGTGCGCGTTCTATCGATAAGGCTGATTGAGCATGGAACTGAATCTCTGGACCCAGAGCCTTCTTGCTGCAATGACTGCATTGTGGACCAAAGTCGCAAACTTCATCCCCAACCTGTTCGGCGCCCTGGTTGTGGTGTTGCTCGGTTTTGTCGTCGCCAAGCTGCTCGACGCACTGCTTTCCAAATTACTGGCCAAACTGGGCCTTGATCGTCTGGTCGGCGGTACCGGCCTGACCAAGATCATCGGCCGCGCTGGCGTCAAGGTGCCGGTCTCCACGCTGATCGGCAAGGTCGTCTACTGGTTCGTTCTGCTTATCTTTCTCGTATCGGCCGCTGAATCTTTGGGCCTGCAGCGGGTCTCAGCGACGCTGGACATGCTGGCGCTGTATTTGCCCAAGGTATTTGGTGCCGCGCTGGTGCTGCTGGTCGGTGTGCTACTGGCGCAACTGGTCAATGGCCTGGTACGCGGTGCTGCCGAAGGCGTAGGGATCGACTACTCTGCAGGCTTGGGGCGAATTGCCCAGGGGCTGGTCATTATCATCAGTATTTCGGTCGCGATCAGCCAGCTCGAGGTCAAGACCGACCTGCTGAACCACGTTATTGTGATTGCGCTGATTACCGTTGGTCTGACAGTGGCGCTTGCCCTGGGCCTCGGCAGTCGCGAAATTGCCGGTCAAATCATTGCCGGAATTTACGTCCGCGAGCTGTTTCAGGTCGGGCAACAGGTACAGATAGGCGATACGGAAGGGCAGATTGAGGAAATCGGTACGCTCAAGACAACACTACTGACAGACGAGGGGGAGCTGGTGTCGTTTTCCAACCGCATCCTGCTCGAGCAGAGAGTAAGCAGCCGTTAAGCGGTTAACCTGCTAATGTATGCCGCCAGGTTGCCGATACAGGCCATGGCGGACATTGACCTGACTGTCGGCAAGATTTGTTTTGAATAAACCTCAACCGTTTTCGACGCGCTACGATCCACGCGAGCTCTCAGATGAGGAGCTGGTTGCGCGCGCCCACGTTGAGCTGTTCAATGTGACGCGGGCCTACGAAGAATTGATGCGCCGTTACCAGAGGACACTTTTTAACGTCTGTGCACGTTATCTGGGGAACGATCGCGACGCTGACGATGTCTGTCAGGAGGTGATGCTTAAAGTGTTGTATGGGTTGAAAAATTTTGAAGGTAAATCTAAATTTAAAACCTGGCTGTACAGCATCACCTACAATGAATGCATCACGCAGTACAGGAAGGAACGGCGTAAGCGTCGCTTGATGGACGCGCTGAGTCTGGATCCACTTGAGGAAGCGTCGGAAGAAAAGGCGCCCAAACCTGAAGAACGGGGCGGACTTGATCGCTGGCTTGTGTATGTGAACCCGATCGATCGGGAGATTCTGGTCCTGCGTTTTGTTGCAGAACTTGAATTCCAGGAGATCGCTGACATCATGCACATGGGCTTGAGCGCAACGAAAATGCGTTACAAGCGGGCTTTAGATAAATTACGAGAGAAATTTGCGGGAATCGCCGAAACTTAATACGGTGCAAATATCTCTAACAAACTGGCAAGGTCTGGTAGACTTGCCGCTGAGTTGTCCCCCTGTGTGGGACTGCTTAATAATCATCAGATGGGGATTTAACGGATGAAACTGAAAAACACCTTGGGCTTGGCCATTGGTACTATTGTTGCCGCAACTTCGTTCGGCGCTCTGGCTCAAGGCCAAGGCGCGGTCGAAATCGAAGGCTTCGCCAAGAAAGAGTACTACGACAGCGATCGTAACTTCAAAAACGACGGCAACCTGTTCGGCGGCTCCGTTGGCTACTTCCTGACTGACGATGTTGAGCTGCGTCTGGGCTACGACGAAGTCCACAACGTCCGTAGCGACAGCGGCAAGAACATCAAGGGCGCAGACACTGCTCTGGACGCTCTGTACCACTTCAACAACCCAGGCGACATGCTGCGTCCATACGTATCTGCCGGTTTCTCTGACCAGAGCATCGGTCAAGACGCTCGCCGTGGCCGTGACGGTTCCACCTTCGCCAACATCGGCGGCGGCGCCAAGCTGTACTTCACTGACAACTTCTATGCCCGTGCAGGCGTTGAAGCTCAGTACAACATCGACCAAGGCAACACCGAGTGGGCGCCTAGCGTCGGTATCGGTGTAAACTTCGGCGGCGGCAGCAAGAAAGTTGAAGCAGCTCCAGCTCCAGTAGCTGAAGTGTGCTCCGACAGCGACAACGACGGCGTGTGCGACAACGTCGACAAGTGCCCGGACACCCCAGCCAACGTTACCGTTGATGCTGATGGCTGCCCAGCAGTTGCCGAAGTGGTTCGTGTTGAGCTGGACGTGAAGTTCGATTTCGACAAATCCGTAGTCAAGCCTAACAGCTACGGCGACATCAAGAACCTCGCTGACTTCATGCAGCAGTACCCACAGACCACCACCACTGTTGAAGGTCACACTGACTCCGTCGGTCCTGACGCTTACAACCAGAAACTGTCCGAGCGTCGTGCAAACGCCGTTAAACAGGTTCTGGTTAACCAGTACGGTGTTGGCGCTAGCCGCGTAAACTCGGTTGGTTACGGCGAATCCCGTCCAGTTGCTGACAACGCAACTGAAGCTGGCCGCGCAGTTAACCGTCGCGTAGAAGCAGAAGTAGAAGCTCAAGCTAAGTAATTAGCCGCTTGTACTGAAAAGCCCGGCTTAGGCCGGGCTTTTCTTTGCCTGCGATTTGGCATTGCGTCTGTGCAGGCGGCCTTGAGGTCAGCCGGCATTCAGCTGCGCGTGGTCTGTCAGGGTTTGATTGAGCAGCTCATTGCTGTACGCGGCAACCGCGCCGATCACCAGAATGGCGGGGCTCTTCAGCTGGAAAGCGACTGCGTCCTGTTGCATGGCACTCAGGGTGCTGCGGCATTCACGCTGCCACGGCAGCGAAGCGTTCTCGATCATCGCCACCGGCATCTTGCCACCCATCCCGCCTGCCAGAAGACTCTCGCGAATTTCCGCCAGTTTCGCCACTCCCATGTAAACCACCAGGGTGGTTCCGCCTTGCGCGAGTGCCTGCCAGTTGAGGGTGCTGTCGTCCTGAGTGTGGGCGGTGACCAGCGTCACGCCACGGCTTATACCGCGCAGGGTCAGCGAAATGCCGCACTGTGTTGCCCCCGCAAGACCTGCCGTAATGCCGTTGACCAGCTCCACGGCGACACCGTGCTCCTGCAGCCATTGAGCCTCTTCACCGCCACGTCCGAAGATGCACGGATCGCCGCCTTTGAGGCGAACGACACATTTGCCCTGACGTACATAGCGCAGCATCAGGCGATGGATAAACGCTTGTGGCGTCGAACGACAACCGCCGCGCTTGCCGACCGCGATGACTCGCGCTCCCGGACAATGTTCCAGCACTGCGGGGTTGACCAGATCGTCGATCAGCACCACGTCGGCTTCATGCAAGGCACGTACTGCCTTGAGGGTCAGCAATTCCGGGTCGCCTGGGCCCGCGCCCACCAGCCATACTTTTGCGCTCATGCCGCATTCCTCATTCTGTAACCGCCACGGTATGGATCAGTCTTCTTATTTCCGGCACGCAGGAGCCGCACTGGGTGCCGCAGCCCAACTGTGTCTTGAGTTCATTCAGGTTCAGGCCACGCTCGATAGCGCTCATTACTGCGTTCTGGCTGACATTCATGCAGTTGCACAAGGTCTTGTCGCGAGTCTGTGTCGAGTCTTTGCCCGGTTCGCTGCTCAACGGTGCCAACAGCCAGCGCCGCAATGAAGCATTGACGCGTTCTTCCAGCCACAACGTCTGCAGCCAATGCCGGGCAAGTGTTTCGCCGGCCAGGCGAATCGCGGTAATACGATCATCGTCAATCCGTACCCGCTTACCGATCGAGCGCTTTGGGTCGTCATACGCCATGACCGGTCCTTCATCCAGGCCCAGTACACGATCAATCTGCTGCAGCAGCCCGGAATCCGGTGCTTCTGCGCTGGCGGCACGTATCACCAGCGCCGGCCGCTCGCGTCCGGCAAGGCTCATGCTCAGGTAAGTGAAGGTGTCGCACAAGGGGCGCAGCTTTTCCATTCGTTGCTGCACGTTGCCCTCGACCAGCGCAAAGAACTGCCAGGGCAGGTGGGCTTTTTCGATCCTCACGCCGGCGTGCTTGAGTTCCGGTTGCTTCGAGATCGGGTCGAAGGCTGGCTGGGTGAGAACGTTGACACCGCCCTTGAGGAACCTGTCGCCCCAATGCATCGGCACAAAGGCCTGGCCGACTGCAACGCTGTCCTCACTGCTGACCGGCAACAGCAGCTCGCCGCGCCGACTGATCAGTTTGACCAGGTCGCCGGGTTGCAGGTCATGGCTGAGCATGTCCTGCGGATTGAGGCTCAGCACTGCTTCGCTGGCATGCCCGAACAAGCGCGCAGCGGTGCCGGTGCGGCTCATGCCGTGCCACTGATCGCGCAGCCTGCCGGTGTTGAGTGTCAGCGGGTAGTTGGCATCGCGCAACTCCCTGGCGGCAATGTAAGGCTCGGACAGGAACTGCGCCCGGCCTGAATCGGTGGGGAAGATGCCATCGTTGTACAGGCGCGGCGTGCCGCTGCTGGCGCCACGCGGGAAGGGCCATTGTTGCGGGCCATGCTGGTCGATGAGCTCGCGGTCGATTCCGGACATGTCCAGATCGCGCCCGACCGTCAGGTCCTTGAACTCATCGAACAAGGCTTTGGGTGTCGCGAAATCGAACAGCGCGGGTGCGTCGGGTTGCAGGCGTTTTTGCAGGCGCTGGGCGAAATCTACCGTGATTGCCCAGTCCGAGCGCGCTTCGCCGGGCGCCTGGATGGCTTTGCGCACGTTGGAGATGCGCCGTTCGGAGTTGGTCACCGTGCCTTCTTTCTCGCCCCAGCTGGCAGCAGGCAGCAACAGATCGGCATAACGCGCAGTTTCGGTGGTCTTGAAGGCTTCCTGGAGTACCACGAACGGGCAGGTTTCCAGCGCTTGCCTGATGCGGTTCTGGTCGGGCAGTGATTGTGCCGGGTTGGTGCAGGCAATCCACAGGGCCTTGATCGTTCCGTTCTGCAATTGCTCGAACAGTTCGATGGCTGAAAGGCCGGGATTGGCAGGCAGGCTGTCGACGCCCCAGTAGTCTGCAACCTCCTGACGATGCTGAGGATTTGCCGCGTCGCGATGGCCAGGCAACAGGTTGGACAGGCTGCCGGTTTCACGTCCGCCCATGGCGTTGGGCTGGCCGGTGAGCGAGAAGGGGCCTGCGCCGGGTTTGCCAATCTGCCCGGTCGCCAGGTGCAGGTTGATCAGCGCGCTGTTTTTCGCGCTGCCGGCCGTGGACTGATTCAGCCCCATGCACCACAGCGACAGAAAAGCCGGCGCTTCGCCCACCCAGCGGGCGCAGATGTGCAGCTGTTCCAGAGTAATGCCGCAGAGGGAGGTCACGTGCTCAGGCGGGTAATCACGGGCCAGCGTGGCCAGTTCCTCATAGCCCTGCGTGTGCGCGGCAATGAACGCCGGGTCGATCAGCCGTTCGTTCATCAGTATATGAAGGATGCCGTGAAACAGCGCGACGTCCGTGCCGGGCTGAATCGCCAGGTGCAGGTCGGCCAGTTCGCAGGTGTCGGTGCGCCGTGGGTCGATGACGATAAGTTTCATCTGCGGACGACGGCTTTTTGCCTCTTCCAGACGACGAAACAGAATCGGGTGCGCGTACGCCATGTTGCTGCCGACGATCATCACGCAGTCGCTCAGTTCGATATCTTCGTAGCTGCAGGGCGGTGCATCGGCACCCAGGCTGCGCTTGTAGCCAGCTACGGCCGAGGACATGCACAGCCGTGAGTTGCTGTCGATATTGTTGGTGCCAATCAGCGCGCGCGCCAGCTTGTTGAACGCGTAGTAGTCTTCGGTCAACAACTGGCCGGAAATGTAGAAGGCGACGCTGTCGGGGCCGTGTTCGCGAATGGTCTCGGCGAACATGTTGGCCGCATGCTCCAGCGCGGTATCCCAATCGGTGACGCTGCGCGCCAGGCTTTTGCTCAGGCGCAGTTCCGGGTACAGCGCGCGCGCCTCGATGTCGCCGGTCAGGTGCAGGCTCGAGCCCTTGCTGCATAGTTTGCCGAAGTTGGCCGGGTGCTTCGGGTCGCCGCTGACACCGAGAATATGCTCGCCGTCATGTTCGATCAGCACGCCGCAGCCCACGCCGCAATAGCAGCAGGTAGACGCCGTGACTCGAGGGGTGTGGAGGGCAAGACTGTTCATGCGCAGGCAGCCTCTGGAGCAACGGGTTTGCCGAACATCAGGTGGTCGCGTATGGCGTCGATACCCTGGCCATCACGGATCTGCTGCAGGTACCAGTTGCCGTCGGCCGTGTCGCCGTACAGGCAGGCGCCGACCAGTATATCGTTCTTTATTACCAGCTTCTTGTAGATGCCGCCGATGGGGTCGGAAAGGGTGATGCTTTCAGTGCCTTCACCACCCAGAAAATCCCCGGCGGAAAACAGGTCGATGCCGGTGACTTTCAGCTTGGTCGAGGTGACCGAGCCCGGATAACGGGCAAAGCCCAGTTGCGCAAGGTGATTGGCGCAGACCCGCGCCTGCTCGAACAGCGGCGCCACCAGCCCATAGGCGATGCCACGGTGGCTGACACATTCGCCAATCGCGTAGATGCGCGGGTCGTAGGTCTGCAAGGTGTCATTGACCAGGATGCCGCGGTTACAGGGCAGGCCGGCTTGCTCGGCCAATTCGGTATTGGGCCGTATGCCGGCGGCCATGACCACCAGATCGGCGTCGATCCTGTCGCCGTTGTTGAATTGCACTGCGGTTACACGGCCCTGATCATCGCCGAGCAGAGCGTTGGTCTGTTCGTCGAGGCGAAAGCTCAGGCCGCGCCTTTCCAGCGCCGCTTGCAACATCCGCCCGCTGGTCTTGTCCAGCTGGCGCTCCAGCAGCGTCCGGCCGTTATGCACTACCGTGACGTGCATGCCGCGCAGACTCAGGCCGTTGGCCGCTTCCAGGCCGAGCAGTCCGCCGCCGATGACGACTGCGCGTTTGCGCGTGACGGCGGCGTTGATCATCTGCCGCGTGTGGCCGATGTCGCGATAACCGATGACGCCGTTCAGCGTGTTGCCGGGGATCGGCAGTATGAACGGTCGCGAACCGGTGGCAATCAGCAGCCGATCGTAATGGGCCTGGGTGCCGTCATCGGCGATCACCAGACGTTTGATGCGGTCGATCTTCACCACGCGACGGTTGAGCAACAACTGGATACCGTTGCGTTCGTACCAGTCGAGGTCGTTGAGCACGATGTCTTCGAAATTCTGTTCGCCGGCCAGTACCGGCGACAGCAGGATGCGATTGTAATTGGGGTGTGGCTCGGCGCCGAAGACCGTGATGTGGTAAAGGTCTTCGCTCAGTTTCAGCAACTCTTCGAGTGTGCGCACGCCGGCCATGCCGTTGCCGATCATCACCAGTTTGAGTTTGGTCATCTTGCCTCCGAGTCACTGCAGCGCGTGCTCGACACATTTCGCGCAAACAAAAAAAGGCGTCCCGTCAGTGGCCTGACGAGGACGCCTTTGTCCGGTCCCGTTCTCTCGGGAGACGCAGCCTTCAGCGTTGAGGGCGGCGTGTTATGAATTATCTGCAAGAGACTATGCAGCGCTTGTGCCAACTCGGATTTGCCAGCCTGCGCGGGGTGTAGTCGATAACGCTGGCCCTTTCTGCACTGCGTTGAGGCGCGTTGCACAGAAGCGGGGCGCAAGGGCTCAGTGACGACTCATCAACCAGATCACCAGCACCAGATTGAACAGCAGGGAGAGCAACGCCAGTGTTCGCCAGACTTTCAGTGGCTCGCGTTCCAGCAGCGGACGCGTTTTTGCCGCCAGTGGGCGGTGCTCGGCCTGCTCCAGTTCCAGCAGCCACTGTTCGGCGGTTTCGTAACGCTGGCTCGGGTCGGCGTGCAGTGCCTTGTCCAGACTGTGGCTCAGCCACTGCGGCAGATCCGGCCGATAACGGCTGGCAGGTATCGGTGTGCCGAAGCGACGGTGCTGAAAGGCTTCGATCTCGCCGTAAGGGTATTGCCCTGTCAGCAGGTAATACAAGGTGACGCCTGCCGCGTAGAGGTCCTGCTGCGGATGCGGTTCGGCACCGTTGAAGGCCTCCGGTGCTATATAGCTTGGTGTGCCGGGCAGGTCTTCGGTGTTGGCCGCCGAAAGGCCCGGGCAAAACGCCAGGCCAAAATCCAGCAGGCGCAACTCGCCGTCGTCGGCCAGCAGCAGGTTTTCCGGTTTGATATCGCGATGGATGATATTGCGTCGATGCAGCAGGCCCGTGGCCCGCAGCAGCCGAGTGGCCAGGTCCTGCCACTGGGCCAGCGGCAACGGCCCTTTGCCAGTGAAAAGCTCGGCCAGAGTGTACCCGCGATACTCGCGCATCACGTAATACAGATGCTGCCGGTCTGGCAGCGGGTGTATCTCGGGAAAGAAGCGCCCGGCGACCCGACGCAGAAACCACTCTTCCAGCAGCAGCCCCTGACCGGCGCCGGTTTCGTCATGGCGACTGGCCGGCAGGGTTTTCAGCAGCCAGGGTTGCTCATGGATATCGGTGACGCGATAAACGATGGACTGGCGTGATTGCGCCACGATGCTGCCGACTTTCCAGCCCTCGAATGCCTGATCGGCCTTGAGCGCGGGTGGCAGCGGCCATTGTTGCAGTTGCAGCAGCGCATCCCCCAGATCGTCCTCGCCGAGCGTGTCGACCTGGATCAGCAGGGCGCTGGCATTGTCCTGACTGCCGGCCAGGTGTGCCGCGCTGACCAGGGTTTTCACCGCGGCGTCGAGGTCGTGCTGTTCGCCCAGAATCGAGCGAATGCTCGCATCGCCCAGCGTCGCCCAGACCCCGTCGCTGACCAGCAGCAGGCGCTCGCCCTCACACAGCTCGCCGTCCAGGTAATCCATGACCACGTATTGGTCCAGACCCAGCGCACGCTTGAGCACATGCTGCATGTCGGCCTGTTCCCAGACGTGATCTTCACTGATGCGTTTGAGCGTCCCGGACTGCCAGCGATAAGCCCGGCAGTCGCCGACATGGGCGAGAGTGAAACGCCGTCCGCGCAGCACCAGCGCGCTGAGGGTGGTCAACAGGCCGTTGGCCAGCAGCCAGCGATTCTGCGCCAGCAGCAGGCGATCAAGGGACTGCGCCACGCCCCAGGTTTCCGGTGTGGCGTAATAGTCGAGGGCCAGCGCCTGCAGGGTCGACTGCGCGGCCAGTGCGCCGTCGGCACACTGGCTGACGCCGTCGGCAAGGGCGAACAGATAGCCCTTGCTGGCCGCCAGCGCCGGGACTGGCGTGACCAGGCGCACGGCGTCCTGATTCTCCGCTCGCGGTCCGCTGGCGCTGAATTGCGCGAACTGCAGTCGCAGGGTCATCGGCGCTTCAGACCCGAGCCGCCGTGACTGCGGCCGAACCCCAGGTGGTTCTCCAGCGACGCTTGACGTTCAGCAGGCCGAACCAGGCCAGTACCGCCAGGCCGGCGAACAGCCACAGGCCCAACTGGTAGTCGCCGGTGTTCTGTTTGATGGTGCCCAGGCCTGCCGCCAGCAGGAAGCCACCGATGCCACCCGCCATGCCGATCAAGCCGGTCATGACGCCGATTTCCTTGCGGAAGCGCTGCGGTACCAACTGAAATACCGCGCCGTTGCCAGCACCCAGACCCAGCATGGCAGCCACGAACAGCGCCAGCGCTGCCCACGAACTCGGCAGGTTGAAGCCCACGGCGGCAATGCCGATGGCGGCAACCGCATACATGACGGTCAGCGTGCGAATCCCGCCGAAACGGTCGGCCAGCGCACCACCCAACGGACGCATCAGGCTGCCACCGAACACACAGGCAGCGGTGTAGTAACCGGCAGTGATCGGGCTCAAGCCATATTGGTCGTTGAAATAGCCGGGCAGGGCGCTGGCCAGGCCAATGAAGCCACCGAACGTCACACTGTAGAAAAACATGAACCACCAACTGTCACGGTCACCCAGCGCCTTGAGGTAGTCCGCCATGGATTTGGGTTTGCTGCGTTGCGGGGCGTTGCGGGCCATCAGGGTGAAGGCGATCAGGGTCAGAACCAGCGGGATCAGCGCCAGGCCGAAGACGTTGCCCCAGCCGAAACTGGCGGCCAGCACCGGCGCGATCAGCGCGGCCAGTACAGTGCCGGAGTTGCCCGCACCGGCGATGCCCATGGCCTTGCCCTGGTGCTGCGCCGGATACCATTGCGACGCCAGGGGCAGCGCGACGGCGAACGAAGCACCGGCCATGCCGAGGAACACGCCCAGTACCAGCACCTGGCCGTAGGTGTGAATGCCCAATTGCCAGGCACCCAGCAGCGCGCCGATGACGATCACCTGGCCGATGATTCCGGCGGTTTTGGGCGACAGCTGGTCGGCCAGCAGGCCCATGAAAAAGCGCAGCACCGCGCCCGCCAGAATCGGCGTGGCGACCATCAGGCCACGTTGCTGAGTGGTCAGGTGCAGGTCAGTGGCAATCTGTACCGCCAGTGGGCCCAGCAGGTACCAGACCATGAAACTCAGGTCGAAATAGAGAAAGGCCGCGAACAGGGTCGGTTTGTGGCCTGCCTTCCAGAAGCTTGTATCCATGTGCACACCTCATCATCTGCTAGTTAGTCAGTCGGGCCATGACCGCGACACGGGGTATTCAGACGCTGTGGTGGAGTGTTCCGAATGACGGCGACTCCACCGGCCCCTTCGCCGGGGCCAAAACGCAAAAAACGTCGCCTCTCTGTCCACGGGGGCGGAAAGAGATGAGCGACGTCTTTGTCGTAAAAGGTGATAGCCGCCGTTGGCTACCGGTGCGATTGCTTTAGCAATAGACGGGCCAAGGGCCGTGCAGGCGCGTCAGCCATAGGTTGCAGGCAGATTGTATGGCTTTCAGGGTCAGCGAGCAGATGATGTATGACCTCGAACCGGGCGTGGGTCGGCAGGTACGCTGCAAAAAAGGGCGTGGCGGCGAAAAGCCAGATAACGGCTTGCACAGTCCGTATCAGTCAACAGAAACAGGCAGTTAACAGGATTCAAGAATATTTTATTAAAGTTCAAACTATTTAGTATTATTTAATGTGCCATCAGTTTTGCGTGTAAGTACTGTCATTGTGATGCTGTTTCGATACGCAGCTATGATGACCTTAATGTATATAAGTTAGTGCGCGGCTCGCACAGGTGTACGATAACAATGCTGCAAATATTTAATTTACTTTGCGTGGTATGTCTGAGAGCATCGCTTCTGTCGCAACGTGTGACGCTTATTCAGCAGAAAGTGATTTCACTTTTCAATCCGGTAATCTGTAGTTGCAGTTTGCCAGCCAATTTCGATAAATGCTTACTTTGAAAGAAGTAATCGGCTACTCGCTCTTTTATCGGCTTCCGGTCGTCCTCGACACCTGAATGCCCGACACACTCTGCACTTCGGCATTGCACCCATGCCTGCCGTGTGCCTTCCTATCCGCGCTGCTTGTACAGGCGCCTGCAAAGGACATCATCATCATGAGTAATATCAATTACGCACCTACCATCTGGTCCCGTGCCGATGCGTTGAAGGTCAATGAAAATGACCCGACCACCACGCAACCGTTGGTAAAAGCGGACTTCCCGGTCATGAGTGATAAGGTCTTCATCTGGGACACCATGCCGTTGCGCGAGCTTGACGGCACGGTGGTCTCGGTCAACGGCTGGTCGGTCATTGTCACGCTGACAGCTGATCGCCACCCCGACGACCCGCAGTATCTCGGCGCCAACGGCCGCTACGACATCAAGCGCGACTGGGAAGATCGTCACGGGCGGGCGCGCATGTGCTACTGGTATTCGCGGACCGGCAAGAACTGGATCTTCGGTGGCCGGGTCATGGCCGAAGGCGTGTCGCCTACCACCCGTGAGTGGGCGGGCACACCGGTACTGTTGAATGACAAGGGTGATATCGATCTTTACTACACCTGCGTGACACCGGGGGCGACGATTGCCAAAGTACGCGGCCGTATTGTGACATCCGATCAGGGCGTGGAGTTGAAAGACTTTACCCAGGTCAAAAAACTGTTCGAGGCCGACGGCACTTATTATCAAACCGAAGCGCAGAACTCGACATGGAACTTCCGCGACCCGAGTCCGTTTATTGATCCCAATGATGGCAAGTTGTATATGGTCTTTGAAGGTAATGTCGCCGGCGAGCGCGGTACGCATTCAGTGGGTGCTGCGGAACTTGGCCCGGTGCCACCCGGCCATGAAGAAGTTGGGGGTGCGCGTTTTCAAGTGGGCTGTATCGGGCTGGCGGTTGCTAAGGATCTCAGCGGTGAAGAGTGGGAAATATTACCGCCACTGGTCACTGCGGTGGGTGTCAATGATCAGACCGAACGTCCGCATTATGTCTTTCAGGACGGCAAGTATTATTTGTTCACCATTAGTCACAAGTTTACGTATGCCGACGGTGTGACCGGGCCGGATGGCGTTTACGGTTTTGTGGGCGAGCATTTGTTCGGGCCTTACCGGCCGATGAACGCATCCGGACTGGTGCTGGGCAATCCGCCTGCACAGCCTTTCCAGACGTACTCCCACTGCGTGATGCCGAACGGCCTGGTGACTTCGTTCATTGACAGCGTGCCCACCACCGGCGATGACTACCGTATTGGCGGCACCGAGGCGCCGACGGTCAGAATCCTGTTGAAGGGCGACCGCTCGTTCGTGCAGGAAGAGTATGACTACGGCTACGTACCGGCGATGAAGGATGTGCAGCTGAGCTGACAGGCTGTGCTCCTGTAACCCGTGAAGAACGCCTATGCGGGCAGGCGTTCTTCATGGCTTCAGCCCAGCAGTTCGCTCATCGCGATAATCTGCTCGGCCACCTGAATCAGCTTCTGCTGGCGACTCATTGCCTGACGTCGCATCAGCGTATAAGCCTCTTCTTCGTTGCAATCCTTCATCTTCATCAGCAGCCCCTTGGCCAGTTCGATGCGCTTGCGCTCGGCCAGTTGCTGGTCGCGGGCATGCAATTGCGCGCGCAGCGCCTGATCGCTTTCAAAGCGGGCCATTGCTACATCCAGAATCGGTTGCAACCGTTGCGCCTGGATACCCTCGACGATATAAGCGCTGACCCCGGACTTGATCGCCTGGCGCATCACGCCTGGATCGTGCTCGTCGGTGAACATCACGATGGGACGTGGCTGGTCGCGGCTGACCAGCACCACTTGCTCCATCACGTCGCGACCTGGCGATTCAGTGTCGATGAGGATGACGTCCGGGCGCACGGCTTCAACGCGTGCGGGCAGGTCGATGATCAGGCCGGATTCGTCGATCACTTCGAAACCGGCTTCTATCAAGGCTGACCTGAGGCGACCGACCTTTTTGGCGGTGTCATTGATAAGCAGGATACGCAGCATGGTTACGTTCTCCTTCAACGACTGGCCACAGCGGGCGCGTCGTCGGCCAGCGAGTGGAGCTTGAAGCTACGCGCGTAGCCCGCCGGATCGCTGCCGTCCCAGACCCTGCCGTCGATCAGCTGGCTGCTGCGCAAGGTTGCGGCGGGTACGTCGACGCCCAGCGCACTGGCGGCCTGACGGTACAGGTCGAGTTGCTGCACGCGGCTGGCCACCGCCAGGTAATCCGGGTCTTCGCGCAACAGGCCCCAGCGTCGGAACTGGGTCATGAACCACATGCCGTCAGACAGCCAGGGGTAGTTGACCTGTCCCTGGGCATGGAAGCTGACCGCGTGAGGGTCTTGCCAGTGATTGCCGAGACCGTCGCTGTACTGGCCGAGCAAACGCGGTTCGATGCAGTCCACTGAGGTGTCCAGGTAATCGGCACCGCTGAGCAGTTGTGCGGTGCTGCGCCGGTTATGATCGTTTTCCTCGATGAAGCGGCTGGCTTCCAGCACGGCCATGATCAGCGCTCTGGCGGTGTTGGGGTTCTGCTCGACAAACTCACGGGTACAGCCCAGCACCTTGCCCGGGTGATCCGGCCAGATCGACTGGCTGGTCGCCATGGTGAAGCCCAGTTGCTGCTGTACGGCGCTGGCGCCCCAGGGTTCGCCGACGCAGAAACCGTCGATGCGCCCGGCCTGCAGGTGTTGCGCCATTTGCGTGGGCGGCACTACGACACTGGTCACATCATCGAGCGGATGAATGCCCTGGCTGGCCAGCCAGTAGTAGAGCCACATGGCATGGTTGCCGGTGGGGAAGGTCTGCGCGAAGGTCAGCTTTGAGCCGCTTTGGTGCGCGCGTTTGTCCAGTGCTTCAGGAGTGATCACGCCGGCCTGCTGTAATTCGCGGGAAAGGTTGATGCACTGGCCGTTCTGGTTGAGCCCCATGAGGATGGCCATGTCGGTCGCCGGGCCACCGCTGATGCCCAGTTCCACCGCATAGATCAGGCCGTACAGGCTGTGTGCCGCCTGCAGCTGTCCGCTGACCAGTCTGTCGCGCAGCCCGGCCCAGGAGGTCTGACGCTCGAGGTTCAGGCTCAGGCCGTAAGGCTGGGCGAAACCCTGCGTGGCCGCGACCACCAGCGGGGCACAGTCGGTCAATGCCATGAAGCCCACGTCCAGGCTGTTCATTTCCGGCGCGTCGCTACCGGCCACCCAGTCCAGCGCATTACCGGTTCGTTCGTTCATCGCGCGTGCTTCATCAAAGGTCCGTCCAGAAAAAAGGCGTCGTCCGACCCGATGCCGAGCCGTTCTTCGTTATATACAAGTCTGTTTTTGATTCTGGCCGGAGGCGGTAGGAGCGAACTTGTTCGCGAAAGGGCCGGTACAATCGCTGAAAATCTATCGTCTGAAACACGGTCTTCGCGAACAAGTTCGCTCCTACGCCCTTCTGGCAGAAGCGTGAAAAACCCTGTAATTCGGGCTTTCCAGGGCTGTATATAACGCTGAGTGCCAGTGCAAGGGGCTGAAGCGACGCCGTTGTCCATGCACCGCTCCGCCGTTGGAGTGAGTGCCGATAGCGGTTTCAAGCAAGGCATATGCCATCGCCGGGGGAGGGCGAGCAACAAGTTTGTCGCGCGCCTCGCCTGACAGGCCCGCACACGTCTATAATCGCCACCCTGAATTCAGCTGCTCACGAGCCCATCCCGCCATGTATAACCTGGCCCGCCAGTTACTGTTCAAACTTTCCCCGGAAACCTCTCATGACCTGTCGCTGGACCTGATCGGTGCAGGCGGACGGCTGGGCCTCAATGGCCTGCTGAGCAAGTCCCCGGCGAAGTTGCCGGTCAGTGTGATGGGCCTTGAGTTTCCCAACCCCGTGGGGCTGGCAGCCGGCCTGGACAAGAATGGTGCGGCCATCGATGGCTTCGCGCAACTGGGCTTCGGTTTCGTCGAGATCGGCACAGTGACGCCACGTCCGCAGCCGGGCAATCCCAAGCCGCGTATTTTCCGCCTGCCCAACGCCGAGGCGATCATCAACCGCATGGGCTTCAACAATCTGGGCGTCGACAACCTGGTGTCCCGTGTCGAAGCAGCAAAGTATCGCGGTGTTCTGGGCATCAATATCGGCAAGAACTTCGACACGCCGGTCGAGCGCGCGGTCGACGATTACCTGATCTGTCTGGACAAGGTCTATGCCCATGCCAGCTACGTCACGGTCAACGTCAGTTCGCCCAATACGCCGGGGCTGCGCAGCCTGCAGTTCGGCGACTCGCTCAAGCAACTGCTTCAGGCCCTGAGCCTGCGCCAGCAGGAACTGACGCAACGGCATGGCAGGCGTGTGCCACTGGCGATCAAGATTGCCCCGGACATGACCGACGAAGAAACCGTGCTGGTGGCCGCAGCCCTGATCGAGTCCGGTATGGACGCAGTCATTGCCACCAACACCACGCTGAGCCGCCAAGGCGTCGAAGGCCTTCCGCATGCAGATCAGGCGGGCGGTTTGTCGGGCGCGCCGGTTCGGGAAAAAAGCACGCACATCGTCAAGGTTCTGGCCGGTGAGCTCGCGGGTCGTCTGCCGATCATCGCCGCCGGGGGGATCACCGAAGGCCGGCATGCCGCCGAGAAGATCGCTGCGGGTGCCAGTCTGGTGCAGATCTATTCGGGGTTCATCTACAAGGGCCCTGCGCTGATTCGCGAGTCGGTGGATGCCATTGCGGCAATGCCTCGCGCCGCACGCTGAACCCGGGGTAAAAAAAGGGGCTCTGCAAGAGAGCCCCTGGGCGTTGGCCCGCCGCCCGGGTCGGGCGTGCATGGTGCAGGTGTGAATCAGTCAGTCATGTATGGCCCGACAGAGGCCTGAAAGTCTTTGATGTGAATCGCCTCATCCGACCGCGTGAAGTTCGTTGAGTCTGTGGATGCCCGCAGTGCCGGTCATACCGTCCCAGTTGTCGCCGCGTCCTTCGCGCCAGCCATTGATCCATGCCTGGCGTACTGACGGTAGAGTAAAAGGGCAAAGCTCACGGGATTTACCATGAACGCCGTATTGATAACCGCGTAAAAATGCTCTTTCCAACGGATCACGCTTAAGTCTTCTCATAGGGTAATGCCCTCGTCTGTTGACTGTAATATCCCTGAGACCCCGTGTTGAGGTCGGGCAGAATCTTCTGCCGTTGGGGCCCGCTGCCGGCGTCGCGGGCCTTGATGCCATCACCATTGCGGCGATGACCTGAGACGATTTCTAACCAAAGCGCAGGGCGGTGTGAATGATCGTTTTGTCATAAGCACGTCATATTCAGGTCTGTCGAGCAATAAGCGCTGACCTGCTTCAACCACGATTTTTTCTGCAGCCCCGTGAACATGGGGGTTTGCGAGCCCATTGAGATCGCTTATCAGGCTCATATACTGGCTCAATGCCTTGGCTGCTTAAGCGACGAAGGGTCACAGCAAGGCTGCAAAAATGTGACTTTTCAAAAAAAGACTTTTGACTGCGCGCCTTCATTGCCGATATCGCCTTGCCTGATATCTGTTCTAATACGCGCCAAAACTGCCGCAATGACATGACAGGATCATGCGGTGGACCGGCACACATCACGTGCCACGCAGGCGTTCTCCATGAAAGACGCCTGTTCAAATCTGGCAGGGCAATGCGTTGCCCGCCGCAGACGGCTCAGGCCCTGGAATACACATGTCGGATCGCTACGAACTTTTCCTCACTTGCCCCAAGGGCCTTGAAGGCCTGCTTGCCGAGGAAGCCACTGCGCTGGGTCTGCAAGAGACCCGCGAGCACACTTCAGCCATTCGCGGCTCGGCCGACATGGAGACCGCTTACCGGCTGTGTCTCTGGTCGCGCCTGGCCAACCGCGTGTTGCTGGTGCTCAAGCGCTTCCCGATGAAGGATGCCGAAGACCTTTACCACGGCGTACTGGATGTCGAGTGGCAGGACCATCTCGAATCCGACGGCACCATTGCCGTGGAATTCAGTGGCCATGGTTCGGGCATCGACAACACCCATTTCGGTGCACTGAAGGTCAAGGATGCGATCGTCGACAAGCTGCGCACCCCGGATGGCGAGCGCCCTTCGGTCGACAAGATCAACCCCGATCTGCGCGTGCACCTGCGTCTGGATCGCGGTGAGGCCATTCTGTCCCTCGACCTGTCCGGGCACAGCCTGCACCAGCGCGGTTACCGTCTGCAGCAGGGCGCGGCACCGCTAAAGGAAAACCTCGCCGCCGCCATCCTGATCCGCGCCGGCTGGCCGCGCATCGCTGCCGAGGGCGGCGCGCTGGCTGACCCGATGTGCGGTGTCGGTACGTTCCTGGTCGAGGCCGGCATGATCGCCACCGACATCGCCCCGAACATCAAGCGTGAACGCTGGGGCTTCTCGGCCTGGCTGGGCCACGTCCCGGCGCTGTGGCGCAAGCTGCACGACGAGGCGCTGGCCCGCGCCGAAGCCGGTTTGGCCAAAACACCTTCGTGGATTCGCGGTTACGAAGCCGATCCGCGGCTGATCCAGCCGGGACGCAACAACATCGAACGTGCCGGCCTGAGTGACTGGATCAAGGTCTATCAGGGCGAAGTCGCGACCTTCGAACCGCGTCCCGACCAGAACCAGAAAGGCCTGGTGATCTGCAACCCTCCTTATGGCGAGCGTCTGGGAGATGAAGCCAGCCTGCTGTATCTCTACCAGAACCTCGGTGAGCGCCTGCGTCAGGCCTGCCTCAACTGGGAGGCTGCGGTGTTCACCGGCGCGCCGGACCTGGGCAAGCGCATGGGCATTCGCAGTCACAAACAGTATTCGTTCTGGAACGGCGCCTTGCCGTGCAAACTGCTACTGATCAAGGTCACGCCTGACCAGTTCGTGACCGGCGAGCGACGCACCCCCGAGCAGCGTCAGATCGAACGCGAAAACCCTGTCGAGGTTGAAGTCGTTGAGCGCAAACTCAACAAGAACGGCAACCCGATCAAGCCGGAACCTGTGGTGGTCGAGCAGGCGCGCCTGAGCGAAGGCGGACAGATGTTTGCCAATCGCCTGCAAAAGAACCTCAAGCTGATGGGCAAGTGGGTGCGTCGCGAAGGGATCGATTGCTACCGCGTGTATGACGCCGACATGCCTGAATACTCGCTGGCGATCGATCTGTATCACGACTGGGTGCATGTTCAGGAATACGCAGCACCCAAGTCCATCGATCCGGAAAAGGCCTCAGCGCGACTGTTCGATGCGCTGGCGGCCATTCCGCAAGCACTGAACATCGACAAGAACCGCGTGGTGATCAAGCGTCGCGAGCGTCAGAGCGGCACCAAGCAGTACGAGCGTCAAAGTGCCCAGGGTCAGTTTCTGGAAGTCAGCGAAGGCGGCGTCAAGTTGCTGGTCAATCTGACCGACTACCTGGACACCGGGCTGTTTCTCGACCACCGCCCGATGCGCATGCGTATCCAGCGCGAGGCGGCCGGCAAGCGTTTCCTGAACCTGTTTGCCTACACGGCGACGGCCAGTGTGCATGCTGCCAAGGGCGGTGCGCGCAGCACCACCAGCGTCGACCTGTCGCGGACCTATCTGGACTGGGCGCGTCGCAACCTGTCGTTGAACGGTTTCTCCGACAAGAATCGTCTGGAGCAGGGCGACGTGATGGCCTGGCTGCAGGCCAACCGCGACGAGTACGACCTGATCTTCATCGACCCGCCGACGTTCTCCAACTCCAAGCGCATGGAAGGCATTTTTGATGTCCAGCGTGATCAGGTCGAGCTGATCGATCTGGCCATGGCTCGTCTGGCACCGGGTGGCGTGTTGTACTTCTCCAACAACTTCCGCAAGTTTGTGCTCGATGAAAACCTGAGTCAGCGTTATGCGGTCGAAGATATTACCGCGCACACCATCGATCAGGACTTCGCCCGTAACGGCAAGATCCACCGCGCCTGGAAAATCATGGCGCGTAGCTGATCCGGTGCGCGATGAACGGATCGGTAACGGTCCGTTCATCGCACCTCGCGATATCTACTGCACTCGTTTGTATGTCCTTGCGGACAGACAACGGATTATCCCGAAACAGTCATAAGCCTATGAAAATTACTGGCGAATAGCTATAACAGAAGTTATAGCCAGCCTGACGCTTCCGTATGTTGGCGTCTTGAGTTTGTGTGTATGACAGTCAAGCGGTTCAAGCTCAGAATTCTGAGTTTCATCAATGGTCAGCTTTCAGCGTGGCTTATCGCAGTCCTGGCATTGCTGGTCGGCGCGGCACTTACGATCATGCTGGCGCTGGCCGACAACGAGTTGTATCAGCGCCAGTTGCGTCAGCGTTTCGACATGGTTGCCGCGGAGCGCTTCAGTCGCCTGCAGGAACGTCTGGACAGGCAGGTTACCCGGCTCGACACCCTGGCTCGTTTCTTTATCTACTCCCATCAGGTTGAACTGTCCGAATTCGACGGGTTTGTCGCGCCGTTGCTGATCGGCACCCAGGCGTATGCCTGGAACCCGAGGGTGCTGCAAGCCGAACGGGCAGCTTTTGAAAGGCAGTCGCGTGAGGAAGGCTCGCCTGGATATGCCATACGCGAGATGGATGAAAACGGCGCCTTGAAAATCGCTGCGGCACGAAATGAGTATTTCCCGGTTCGATACATCCAGACGCTCAGCAACATTCCGACGCCAGCGGGGTTCGATATCGCCTCGGAGCCGGTGCGCCGTGCCGCGCTGGAACGTGCGCGGTTGCTTAAACGAACCGTCGCAACGCCTCGTATTCACCTGTTGTCCCTGGAGCCTTCCGACACGTATGGCATTTTGCTGGTCGCGCCGGTGTTCTCGATTGGCCAACCGGTTGCACAATTGCGGGGCTACGTCACCGCAGTGATCAGCCTGACGCAATTGATGAACATCGGCACGGCAGAGCAGGACAACCTTGCCGTGACCATGCTCGATCTCAGTTCGCCGGAAACGCCCGAGCAGGTCTACCAGTCGCCGCTCCCTGCGATACGCAGTCCGCTGTACGCCAGCAGCCTGCTGAGCCTGGGCGACAGGGATTATCTGGTCGAGGTTCGCCCCACGCAGATTTTCAGCCTGAACAACCAGATCATGATGCCTGGCCGGGTGCTGTGGCTTGGAGGGCTTTTGAGCCTGATGCTCAGTGCCTTGCTCTACAGCCTGATCAGCCAGCGTCAGCGTGCCCTGCAACGGGTTGCGCAGCGCACCCGCGAGCTGCGCCAGCGCGAGCAGCAATTGAGGGCCGCGCACGGGCAGTTGCGCAGTGTGCTCGATGCGGCGACCGAAGTGGCGATCATCGCGACCGATCTGGACGGGCTGATCAAGACGTTCAACGTCGGTGCACAGAAGATGCTCGGCTATGCGCAGGAGGATGTGCTGGGCAGGTTCCGGCTCATGGACTTTTACCAGTCAGCCGATCTGGAGGCCCGCGCGAGCCGCTTGAGCAAAAGCCGCGGGCAACCGATCAGCGCCTCGCAACTGATGTTTCTCGATGCCGTGCAGGACGGTAACCACCCTTCGCAGGAGTGGACCCTGCAGCGCAGCGATGGCAGCACGCTGGTGGTGAACATGCTGGTCACTGCGGTGCGTGACGATCAGGGGCTGTGGACCGGGTACCTGGCGGTGTGCATCGACGTCACTGAGCATAAACGCGTCAACCAGGCGCTTGCCGAGAAGGGGCAGTTGCTGAAAAAGCTCGGCTCGCAAGTGCCAGGCGGCATTTACCAGTACCACCTGGCCGTCGATGGCAGCGCACGTTTCAGGTACGCCAGCGCCGGCATGTGCGAACTATTCGAGGTGGGCGAAGAGCAACTGCTGAGCGATTCCGAAACTATCCTGCGACGCATACAGGCGGTGGACCTGATGCGGGTCAGAAGCTCCATCCTGATCAGTGCCGAACACCTGACACCGTGGAGCGAAGAGTACCGCGTCGAGCTGCCACGCAAGGGGCTGCGCTGGTTACGTTCGGCGTCGACGCCTGAGCGCCTGGCCGATGGCAGCGTGCTGTGGCATGGCTTTGTGTCCGATATCACCGACCTCAAGCGCGTCGAGCAGGAGCTGCGTGCGCTGTCGGTTACCGACGTGCTGACCGGTGCCTACAATCGGCGCTACTTTCAGGACCGGATGCAGGCTGAGTTGAAAAGAATCGACCGGCACGGCGGTAACCTGTCGATCATCATGCTCGATATCGACCACTTCAAGCGGATCAATGACCGCTTCGGGCATGCCGCAGGCGATCAGGTGCTCAAGGCTATCTCGGAAAAGATCAGCCAGAGGCTGCGCAGCGACGATGTGTTCTGCCGTCTGGGTGGTGAAGAGTTCATGGTGATCTGCCCCGGAACGCGCGGTGCCCAGGCCTATCAACTGGCACTGAGCCTGCGCGAAGAGCTGCGCAAGCAGGTTATCGAAGGCGTCGATCAGGTGGTCACAGGCAGCTTCGGGATCGCCAGCTGGCGCGAGGGTGAGGGGATCGACGCGATGTTGCTGCGCGCCGACTCCGGAGTCTACGCCGCCAAACAGGCCGGTCGCGATCGGGTCGAGCCCGAGCAGGACTGATGCAGACAGACCCGCTGCGCAAGCGGGCCTGCCGATTGTCGGTATCGATTGGTTATTGCTGGATCGAGACCGTGGTGTTGGTCAACTTGGGCTGCCGGTACAGATCGACCAGTACCTCGTCGAGTATCGACGATGCACCGAACGGACGCGGGTCGTTGAGGATCGCCACGACGGCCCAGGTGTTGCCGTTGCTGTCGCGGCTGAAGCCGGCAATCGCACGCACAGTATTCAGGGTGCCGGTCTTGATGTGTGCCTCGCCGAGCAGCGGGGTGCGCTTGAGTCGCTTGCGCATGGTGCCGTCGAGGCCGGCCAGCGGCATGGAGCTCATGAACTCGGCAGCATAGGGACTGCGCCAGGCCGCTTGCAGGATCACCGCCATTTCACGCGCGCTGACACGCTCGGCCCGCGACAGCCCGGAGCCGTTCTCCATGACCAGATGCGGCGCGGTGATGCCTTTCTTCGCCAGCCACTGACGGATGACACGCTGTGCGGCCTTGCCGTCGTCACCGTCGGCTTCGTTGCGGAACTCTTCGCCCAGGCTCAGGAACAGTTGCTGGGCCATGGTGTTGTTGCTGAACTTGTTGATGTCACGAATGACTTCCACCAGATCCGGGGAAAAGGCCTTGGCCAGCAGCTTGGCATTGCCGGGCAGCACGCCAACGCGGTCCTTGCCCTGAATGGTGCCGCCCAGTTCCTGCCAGATGGCCCGCACTGCGCCAGCCGCATAGGTGGGGTGGTCCAGCAGTGACAGGTAGGTCTGTGAGTTGCAGCCATTGCCCAGTTGGCCGGTGACCGTCACGTTGACGCTGCCATCGGCCTGGGTGACCGGGTTGTAGCGCACATCCCCGGTGCATTGCTTCGAGGCGCTTGCCTTGACCTGATTATCAATGCGGATGCTGGCAATCGGCGGCTCGACCGAGACCAGAATCCTGCCGTCGTCATTGCGGGTCACGAAGCGCAGCGCCTTGAGGTTGACCATCAGCGCGTCGGGTTTGACCAGAAACGGCTTGTTGTCGTCATTGCCGTCATCGTTGAACACCGGCAATTGCGGTTGCACGAAATGACTGCGGTCCAGTACCAGGTCGCCGGTCACCTGCTGCACGCCATTGGCGCGCAGGTCACGCATCAGCAGCCAGAGCTTTTCCATATTCAGCTTGGGATCGCCGCCGCCCTTGAGGTACAGGTTGCCGCGCAGCACGCCATTGCTCAGGGTGCCATCGGTGAAGAATTCGGTTTTCCACTGGTGGGTCGGGCCGAGCATTTCCAGGGCCGCGTAGGTGGTGATCAGCTTCATGGTGGAAGCCGGATTGACCGAAACGTCGGCGTTGAACACGGTGGGCGTGCCGGGGCCATTGAGCGGCAACATCACCAGCGACAGTGCGTCATCGCCGAGTTTGCTGGCTTTCATGGCCTGTTGAACCTTGGGGGGCAGCGTGGTGTTGATGACGGCGGCGTAGGAGGGCAGAGCCAGGGGCAAAAGGAGTGACGCGAGCAACAATGGACGTAGCGACTTGATCATTGACTAAAACCCTACTGCAAAGAGGGAAACGAAAAAGAGGGCATGGATGAATTCCCTCGGTAACTATTGCAAATGTCGATTCGATTTCGATAACTATAGTAGTGAATGCGCGGCGGGCTTTTTTTGTAACACACAATGCCACGCATGAAACGAGCCGCATTATGCCCCAAGCGGGGCAGGCTTGTGACCGGGGGGCAAGCCGGTAAATGCTATTTTTTATTGATTCGGCGTTCATGGCCGTCGCAACGCCGGATATCCACCACACGCCGCAATTGTCGGGCTTTTAAATCGCCAAGCTGGTAAAGTGCCGCCCGATATTTATTGATGAGGATTGTCCCATGGCCACTAACCGCTCCCGCCGTCTGCGCAAAAAACTGTGTGTGGACGAGTTCCAGGAATTGGGTTTTGAACTGAACCTGGACTTCAAGCAAGAGCTGGACGACAAGGCAATCGATGCTTTCCTTGACGCTTTCCTGAAAGAAGCAATGGAAGCCAACGGTCTTGGCTATGTGGGCGGCGACGACTTCGGTCTGGTTTGCCTGAGCAAGCGTGGCTCGGTCAGCGAAGAGCAGCGTGCTGCTGTCGAAGCCTGGCTCAAGGGCCGTAGCGAACTGACAGAAGTCACTGTCAGCCCGCTGATCGACGTCTGGTACCCGGAAAAGGAAATCAATCCGGCCGCCTGATGTAACGGGAAGCAGGCCAGCGCCTGCTTCCCTTGCTTGTTCCCCGCACGTCTCCCGCCTACTCCCCCCTTCGTTGTATCGTCTCTGCACTCGCTCAGTCAGGCTTTGCCTGTTGCAGCATCAGTGCGTCCTCAAGCTCGATCATGGCCAGTTCGACTGCCTGCTGGCAGGTGTAGAACTGTTCATCGGGTGTGTCCGGTTCGCAGGCCAGTTCGAGCGCATCACAGGCATCGACCACCCGTGAAGCCGTGATGATCCGTGCCGCGCCCTTGATCCTGTGCGCCAGGTCACGGGTTTTCTGACGATTGTTTTCCGGTATCAGTCTGGCCAGCAACAACCGGTCTTCGTGGTTACTGTGCAGCAGTTGCGCGAGCAGACGCTCAACCATTTCAGGACGGTCACCGGTCAGGTTGCTGATGCTCTCGAGGCTGAAGGGCAGGGCCCGGCTGGGCGCCAGCGGGGCAATGGCTGCCAGTCGTTCGCTGAGCATCGAGAGGCTGATGGGTTTGAACAGGCAGTCGTCCATGCCCGCCGTCCGGCAGCGCTCGATCTCGTCAGGCTGCGCGTTGGCCGTGAAGCCCCAGACAGGGCAGCGTTGGCGTTCGCAGGCGCGCTCCTGTTCGCGGATCGCAGCGGTCATGTCGTAGCCGTTCATGATCGGCATGTTGCAATCGGCGACGACCAGATCGAAGGCATCTGTTTTCCAGCGATCAAGCCCTTGCGCGCCGTTTTCGGCCATTTCGCAGTGATGGCCGAGAAAACCGAGCTGCTGGTAAAGCAGCAGTCGATTGGCAGGATGATCGTCGACGATCAGGATCCTGAGGGTCTGATGAACGACGGCTGCCGGTTGCGCAACGACGGGCTGACCGGTCAGCGGTTCAAGTGTGGTCAGCACCAGATTCATGCTGATCCGGGTGCCGTGCCCCGGCGTGCTGTCGAGCGAAAGGTTGCCGCCCATCATCATGCACAGGTTGCGGCAGATCACCAGCCCTAGCCCGGCGCCGGTACGCGCCATTTGTCCGGTGTTGTCGGCCTGGGCGAACGGTTCGAACAGGCGTTGCTGGTCTTCGACACTGATGCCGATGCCGCTGTCCTGAACGGTGATGTGCAGATGCAGCAGTTGCGGGTCCGGACTTTCGGCTGCCTGCAGTACGACCTTGATCCGCCCCATCGGGGTGAACTTGATGGCGTTGCTGACCAGGTTGGACAGGATCTGTTTGAAGCGCAACGGGTCGATCAGCACGTCGGCGTTGATCCTGCTGTCCAGTTCCAGCACCAGTTCGAGGTCCTTCTGCCGCGCCAGACCGTCGAAGACCCTGAGCACCGACTCCACCAGCCGGCGCAGATTCGCCCGCTCGGGGTTGAGTGACAGCCGCCCGGATTCGATGCGGGCGATGTCGAGGATATCGCCGATCAGGTCGAGCAAGTCGTTGGCCGAGCTGTAGGCAACTTCGATGGCGGACCGATCCAGTTCGCCGTGATCGGCACGTTTGAGCGCCAGTTCCAGCATGCCGATCACCGCATTCATGGGCGTGCGGATTTCATGGCTCATGGTGGCAAGGAAGGTGCTCTTGGCCCGGCTGGCGGCGTCGGCCTGTTCCTTGGCAGCCTGCAGGTCTTCGATGAGCTGGCGACGCTCGCTGATGTCGATCCAGCCACCGATGATGCCCTGTACTTCGCCCAGAGAGTCACGAAACGGCAGGATCCAGTGGTAGATGGTCAACTGTCGATCGCCAATGCGCAGAGGGCGGTCGAGGATCAATGCGGTATTGCTGGCCATGACCCGCTGATAGTCGGCAGCGTATTCCCGGGCTTCGAAGGCGTTGCCCAGCACCCCTTCGGTGGCGCTCTTGCCGATGATGTCTTCCCGTTGCGCGGAGAACACCCTGAGGTAGCTGTCATTGCACATGCGCAACATACCTTCGCGATCCCGTACGTAGATGGGATGCGGCGTACCCTCGACCAGGGCGCGCATGAATTCGAACTGATCGCCCAGCGCCCGCTCCGCAGCCTCACGCTGACGTATCTGCCGGCGCATCCAGGCATTCCAGGCCAGCAGGCCCAGCAGCAACAGGCCTGCACCCACCACAATCTGATAGATCAGCCGTTCATAGTCATGCCAGTTGGCGCGTGAGGGTGTGTAGACGCGCCAGCGGTTGTTGATCGCTGCCATGTCCTGCGGAGCGATGCTTGCCAGGGCCTTGTCGAGAATCGAGCTCAGCTCGATGGCATTGCGTGAGGTCGCCATGGAAATCAGCGCCGGGTCCTCGCCGACGGTAGCGGTCATCTGCAAACGCTCCTCGAAGATCCCGGAAGACAGGAAATAGTCTGCGCTGAGCAGCGAGATGACCGCACCTTCCGCCCGGCCCAGTGACAACATGTCCAGCGCCTGGAACGGGTTGTCGATTTCCAGCGGCACGACCCTGGGGTATTTGCGGCCTAGCCAGTCGAGCACCGGGCTGCCCTGAGTGATCGCCAGACGCTTGCCGTCCATTTGCTCCAGATAGCTGGGGGCACCCTGGTCCTTGCGGGTGACCAGCACGAACGAATTGTCGATGTAGGGGCGGGTGAAGCTGAATCGGTCCTCACGCGCATCACTGGACACCAGCGCGCCGATCATGTCTGCCTGACCTTCGCCGACCTGATTGAGCATGTCGGTCAGGCTGGGCGAGCGTTTGACGTCGAACCTGAGCCCGGTCCGCAGGCGCACCAGTTCGAGCAAGTCTGCGGTGATGCCGCGAAAGTTACCCTTGGCATCGAAGAATGTCAGCGGTGCATACGCTTCGTTGACGACCACGCGCACGGTCGGGTGCTGAGCGATCCAGCGCTCCTCGCGTTGCGTCAGTTGCAGCTTCTGGTCGGTGAGCATCAGGTCGCTGCCCGTGCTCCAGCGTCTGGAAATATTGATCCGTTCATCGACGGGGATGGCTTTCAGCGTCTGATTGATGATGCCCAGCAGTTGCGTGTTTTCGTTGCTGACCGCGAAGCTGAAACCGTTGGGCTCGTGCTTGCCGAAATTCGACATCTGCACGTTGTTCAGATAACCCTTGTTGATGATGTACTGGGTGGAAATCGTATCGCCCAGGAACACGTCCGCCTGATTGAAGGCGACTGCGTTGATGGCGTTCTGAAAAGAGGGATAGGTCTTCAGCGTTGCGCCGGGATAGGACGCTTCGACCTCGGCAGGCGGCAGGTAGTGATAGACCATGCTCAGCCGCATGCCTTTCAGGCCATCGTTCAGGGGGCGGGTGTCTCCGACCCGGGTGACCAGGACGGGCTGGTCCACCGAGTAGGGCTGTGAAAGCCTGATGTTGCGATCGACGGCTTCAAAACCGTTGGCGGTGCCCAGCAGGTCGATCTGGCCTGCGGCAAGGGCCTTGATCGCCGCATCACGGGTTTCGAAACGCTGAACCCTGACGGGCAGGTCCAGCGCATCCGAAATGATCCCTGCGTAGTCGGCAGTGATGCCTTCGTAATCGTTACCTGAAATCGTGATATCGAAGGGCGGGTAATCGGGGCTCGAGGTGCCGAGAATCAGTTCGCGTTGACCGCGCACCCACTGCCACTGGTGACTGTCCAGCTTCACGTCCATGTGCGCCGGGCTCGAGCGACCGAGCAGGGTATAGTGATCGGCCGCATGAAGACCGGCTTCAGCACCCCAGCCTATGCACAGGCTTGTGGCCAGTATTAATAATTGTCTGAAGCGCTTGGGCATCCGTTTTCTCACACTAGCGCGTTGCGTTTTGCCATCTCGATAAGTTCTACCAAGGTTCTGGTTTTCAGTTTTTGCATAAGCCGCGTTTTGTAAGTGCTGACGGTTTTGTTACTGAGAAACATGCCCTTGGCTATTTCCTTGTTGGAACGGCCCTGGGCAAATAACTGCAATACCATCAGTTCGCGGTCATTGACCAACTTGAACAGCTCCAGCTCGTTGGTCTGACCCTCTTCACGAACTGCGCACGTCAACGCCTGACTGGGAAAGTAATTGTAGCCGGATAATACCGCTTTCACCGAACTGAGCAGTTCGCTAAGGTCTTCCTGCTTGCACACATAACCCGAGGCACCCGATTGCATGCAGCGAATGGCAAACAGGTTGGGGGTCTGCGACGTCAGCACCAGAATCTTGGAGGGCAGCCCCATCGTATTGAAGCGCGCCAGCACCTCGAGGCCGTCAAGCTTGGGAATGCTGATGTCGAGGATGATCAGGTCAGGCATGCATTCACGCACCATCTGCATGGCGTCGACACCGTTATCGGTTTCGCCGACCACCTCATAATTTTCGTTCTCCAGAAGCATTCTGACCGCCATCCGGATGACCGGATGATCGTCGATGATAAAAACTGAGTTCATATTCCATTCCATAACAAGCAGTGAAGAAAGCGCGCACCTTAGCTCAGATGTTCGGGCAGGCACATAAAGAGACTTGCTCGGCAGGCATATATAGGAAAAGTCCTACAAAAATTAGCGTATCGGAGTACGTAAAAGCCTACGTAGAACATAACTGTGTTTAAACGTTAACGCTTATTTCAATGTGTGTTTGGCAAATGATGCGTCGGGTGTTTATTACTTTCTGGAATCATCATTCATGTTGACTGATGATTTCCTACGCATCTGAACGTCGAATTTAATCGTTCCAGTTTGCCGGTGTCTGGCATGTATCTGTTTTTGCCCGGTATATCTCAAGCCGGATAAAGCCGGCTGGCCGACGTCAGTCAACGAGGTGCCCCAGCAGGCGACTGAGGTCGGGCCCGTGCAGGGGCTTGCTCAGGCAGCCGAGCAGGGGCAGATCGCGCTGCAGGGCGAGTTGCTGCAGGTTTTCAAGCTGTGTGTCCGGCAAGCCGCTGAGCAGAATGGCCTGGCGCAGCCAGCCGTGTCGGGCTGCCTCGTCGATCAGGTCGAGGCCTGACATGTCCGGCAGGCACTGATCGCACAGCACAAGCCCGTAGGGTTCGGCACTGCGTTGCATGGCGGCCATGGCCTCGGCAGCCGTCAGCACGGGCGTCAGCAGGAAGTAGCCATGGTTGTTGAGCAGCACCTCAGTGGCAATCAGTTGAAACGGGTGATCTTCCACCAGAAGGATGCGCAGGCTATGTGTGGACATGAGCGTTCCGGAAAAGCCCTGGCGAGGCGTTCAGGCATCGGCAGGCGGCGTGCGGACCCGTGAGTATCGCAGGCGGATGGATAACGTGCCGGATGGCAGTTGAAGTGGCTGGAATTATTGAGGGATGCAAGAAAAGCTGCGATAGGACTCGTCTGACATGCATGTAGGGCCTGTCTGAGTTTTGCGAGGCAATCAGTCTGACCAGCCTTTTGCCTGCATCCGTTCAGGCAGCGGGCGGGTCGATGGAGGCTATATCTGTCCGGAGCGGCCGGTCATTTCCCGGGCCATTTCGCTGGCGTAGCTGTCGGTCATGCCCGCGATGAAATCGATCATGCGCAGGAACGAGGCATGCAGCGGTGCCTTGGGATCGGGCGCACTGTTACCCAGCAAGTCGAGGATGCGTCGATGCTTGAACGACGGCGTCCTGCCGCCAAACTGTTCGACGGCCGCGCCGCAGAATGCGTTGAGGAGGATCTCCAGCGTGGTGTAGGCACCGATTTCATGCAGTGTCTTGCGCTTGTCCTGAAAGATTTTCTTGCGCGCCATGTCCTTGGCGTTGAGCACGCAGCGTTTGGCCGGGCCGTGCATGTGCTCGACCAGATCGCCAGGCAGGGTGCCGGCCAGCAAGGCGTCCTGCTGCTCGACGAAGGCTCTGGCGGCTGCGTTGGTCAAGTGTTCGATGGCCTTGCCACGCAGGATTGCCAGTTTGCGCCGTCGTGAGTCGCCCGGACCCAGTTGCCGGTAGGTTTCCGGAAGATCATCGCCGACCAGCCCGAGCAAAAGCGATTCCACTTCCGCGTAATTGAGCAGGTCCATCTCCAGGCCGTCTTCCAGATCGATCAGGGCGTAACAGATGTCGTCGGCGGCTTCCATCAGATACACCAGCGGATGACGCGCCCAACGCTGGTCTTCAAGCTGCGGCAAACCCAGCTTGCCGGCGATCTGCTCAAGGATCGGCAGTTCGCTCTGATAGCAGCCGAACTTGTGCTTTTTGTAGCCCAGCGAGTCCGCGTGGCGGGCGGTCCACGGGTATTTGAGGTAAGTGCCCAGTGTGGCGTAGGTCAGGCGGGTGCCGCCGTCGAACTGGTGGTATTCCAGCTGCGTCAGCACCCTGAATCCCTGGGCATTGCCTTCGAAATTGAGAAAGTCATTGCGCTCGGTCTCGCTCATCGCGTCGAGCCAGCCACGCCCGGCCGCCTGATTGAACCAGTTGCGAATTGCATCTTCGCCCGAGTGACCGAACGGCGGATTGCCGATGTCGTGTGCCAGACAGGCCGATTGCACGACCATGCCCAGATCGCTGGGGTCGCACCATTCAGGCAGGGCAGAGCGCAGCGTTTCGCCGACGCGCATCCCCAGCGAACGGCCGACACAACTGACTTCCAGCGAATGGGTCAGGCGCGTATGGATATGGTCGTTGCTGGACACCGGATGCACCTGGGTCTTGCGTCCCAGGCGACGGAAGGCCCCGGAAAAGATGATCCGGTCATGGTCCTTGTGAAACGGACTGCGCCCCAGTTCCTCGGGGCTGTGCAGGGTCTTGCCCAGTCGTTCGCGGTTAAGCAGCGTTTGCCAATCCAATGCGTTCACTCCGTCAGTAATTGGGGCGTAGCTTCCCGGTTCGACACGCCTGCCGCAAGGGCCGCATCGATGAAAACAGGCCCCATGGAAAAACAAATGCCTGCTCCGGAAAACCTGAGCAGGCATTTGTATTAAGGCCAGTACCGTCAGGCCAGGATCATGCTAGACGCGTGGCGCAATCAGACTTTGCGATTGCGATTCTGCAGGGCGCGCGCTTGCATGGCGACCTTGACCACCGGCGTCAGCGTGATGCCCAGCTTCAACAGGCGTCCCAGCAGGCTGGTACGTCCGGTCTTGGCACGTTTGCCGCTCAGGAAGCCCAGCAGGGCAACCGAGCCCACACCCCAGAGCGGCGCGTGGCGAAAGCCCAGCGCGCTTTTCCAGTCATGGCGGATACCGCGAAAGCGTTGCAACGGCTGCATCAGTTGTGTCGATTCGTGGCGAATTTCCTGGCGGTGCATTTCCATGCGCAGGCGAATCAATGCCTTGCGCAGTTCTCGACGAGTATTGCTCTGGTGCGACTTGGGTTCACTCATGGCATCAATCGCTCACGGTCATTGGCCAGTTCTTCGAGGGTCGCATGGAAGGGCGAAGACTCGTCGAAGATCGCTGCCTTGAGGCGCAATCCACAAAAGATCGCGGCCAGCAGGTAAAACGTACACAGGCCGACGATGCCCGCCAGGCGATAACTGTCCCACAGAACGATCAGCAGCAAGGCCGAGAGCCCGGTGAGCAGCAGCAGGCCGAAAACCAGTGCCAGACCGGCGAACAGCAGCAGGCTGACGGTTCGCGCTTTCTGTTCCTGCAATTCAATGCCGAACAGCTCGACGTGAGTGTGCAACAGGCCAAGGAAGGCAGCGCCCAGGCGCCGCGGTGAAGAGCCCGGAGTTCCCTCGGGCGGTGCTGATTCCGTTCCCAGAGTCATGATGTTAGCGCCTTGTAGCCAGCAGACCGATCAGAAAGCCGACACCTGCGGCGATACCGACGGACTGCCAGGGGTTGTTCTGAACGTAATCTTCGGTGGCGACCACTGCCGCTTCACCGCGCTCGCGCAACGAATCTTCGGTGGTCTTCAGGGTTTCCTTGGCACGCAGCAGGCTTTCGCGGATCTGGGCGCGCAATTCATCGGCCTGATCACCCGCGAGAGAGGCGGTATGCGCCAGCAATTTCTCAGTGTCGGCAACCAGTACCTGGAAGTCGGCTCTCAGGATTTCCTGAGCATTCTGTGCAGTTTCGCGGGCCATGATGTTCTCCGTTTGGTGGGCGTATGAATGTTTCGAGTACAGGTGATTCCTGAAGGTTCACTTCGATTGGCGTATCGTGTTCGATCAGGCTTTACACTGCCGCTGCACCTTACTCCAAAAGTATCTGCCAGGAAAAACCGCAACCACTGGAAGATTGGGGTTCCGTATTTCTGGCCATTGGCTATGCTCCACACGCGTGACCACGGGATGGCCTGGCGCGCGCGACATCCGTTGAATGGAGAGTGGCATGGAGCGGCTGTATTCCCTGCAGGGGCTCAGGGGCGTAGCGGTCCTTGGCGTTGTGTTGTTTCACATGATGTCGGTAGAGAGCAAGTTTTCCGGTGGCGATATCCTTCTGCCGCCCTGGCTCGATTTTTTTCAGTTAGGCGTCGATTTGTTCTTCGTCATCAGCGGATTCGTCATGGTGATTGTCAGCCGTGGCCGTTTTCAGAGCGCAATCGAAGCCCAGCGCTTTCTGTTCAATCGGGTATCGCGGATCTATCCCACCTACTGGTTGTACTTTTTCATCACCCTGGCGGTTTATCTGGTGCAGCCGGGCATGGTCAACAGCGGGCATGGCTCGTCCAATCTGATCATGTCGTTTCTGCTGTTGCCCAACGACAAGGTGCTGCTGGTGATGGTGGCCTGGTCGCTGCTGTTCGAACTGTGGTTCTACGTGGTGTTCTCCGGTTTCCTGCTGTTTCGCGAGCGCAGTCTGCCGTTTCTACTTGGCGGCTGGTGTCTGATCATCGTGGCGTTCAACACGCTGGCAAACTGGCAGGACTATTCCCCGGCAGTGAAGATCATCCTGCATCCCTATGCCCTCGAGTTCATGCTGGGCGCCGCGCTGGCCTTGTTCTTTTACGGTCGCCACAGTGCCCGCGTGCCGACTGCTGCGGTCTGGTTACTGCTCGGTGTCGCGCTGTTGGCGGCGGTGCCCCTGATCGGCTATTACCGGCTGTATGAGAGTCAGGGGCTGCTGCGCATGCTCATGGTCGGCGGCACGTTCGGCATGCTGGTGGTGACGCTGGCCTTGCTTGAACGGCGTCGACACCTGCGGGTGCCCGGGTTTCTGGTTGCCGTGGGCGATATGTCCTACACGGTCTACCTGTCTCATCTGCTGGTGCTGGGGGTGATCGGCAGGGTCTGGAGCCTGGTGGGAGCCTGGCCCGAAAGCTACCTGGACAACCTGTTTTTCGCGCTGCTGATGATGGCTGCGGCGGTGTGCTATGGCTGGGTCGGTTATCGTTGTTTCGAGAAACCGGTACTGGATCGCGCCAATGCGTTCAGCAAGGCGCATTTCCGGGTGTCGACGTGATCCCGGTGCGCGCCTAGAATAATTTCCGCTTGCCGAGGATTCGCCGAGGATCGACTCATGCCCCCCGAATGTCAGCTGTTCAGCACCCTGGGATGCCCGCTGTGCGAGGTTGCCGAAGCGGTTTTACTGCCGTTCGCCATCGAACACGGCCTGCTGGTTGAGCTGGTCGACATCTGCGAGGATGAGCAACTGCTTGAACGCTACGAGTTGCGCGTTCCTGTGTTGCGTCGGGTCGACACCGGTGACGAGCTGGACTGGCCATTTGACGCGCCTCAAGTGGCGTCGTTTCTGAGTCGCTGAGCTGCCTTGTCGTTGAGCTGCATTCCCTTTCATTTACCGGACACGACGCGCAGTGAATATCGATACACGCATCAAATTTCGCCATCTGGTCTGCTTTCTCGAAGTGGCCCGGCAGGGCAGTCTGGCGCGTGCTTCCGACGTTCTGGCGATCAGTCAGCCGGCGCTGTCGAAAAGTCTCAAAGAGCTGGAAACCCTGCTCGACACTACGTTATTCGTGCGCAGCAAGAGCGGCGCGGCACTCACCGAAGCGGGCGTGGCGTTCATGCGCTTTGCCGGGCCCAGCGTGCAGGCCCTGCGCGAGGGCGTCAGCAGCCTGCGCTCGGGCGAGCACGACACGGTCACTGCACGACTGGGCGTACTGTCGACGGCCGAAAGCCTGTTGGTGCCCGAGGTGGTTCATCGCCTGCACCAGCGGCACCCGGCGCTGATCGTCAGCGTGATGACCGGGCCCAGTGCCTATCTGCTGTCGCAATTGAGGGTAGGGGAGCTGGATCTGGTGGTCGGGCGCATGACGGACAGTCCGCAGATTCAGGGCCTGACGTTCGAGCACCTGTACAACGAGTCGATGACGCTGGTGGTGCGCAGCGATCACCCGTTGCTGGCCGCGCCGCTCAAGCCCGAAAGTCTGGAGCAGTTCCCGCTGGTGTTGCCGCTGGCAGGCACGACCATCCGCAAGTTTGCCGACAGCCTGTTCGTGCAGTGCGGTATCCGCATGCCGCGTCAACGCCTTGAAACCCTCTCGCTCACCCTCAGCCGCCGCTATGTGCAGTGCAGCGATGCGGTGTGGATCGCGCCACTGGATGCCGTGTCGCTGGAGTTGAAAGGCGGCACGCTGGTCGAGCTGGACATGGGTATTCGTGAGCCGGGCGGTTCGGTCGGTTTGTGCAGCAACCCGGCCTTGCCACTCACGCGCGCAGCGCAGTGGTGCGTGGACGAGCTGCGGAGTCTTGGAGAGGCCTATCGCAACGTCTAGCATCCATAACCAAATGGTTATGGATCATGGGGTTTATTTCAGTTCTCTATAAGCATGGATCGCGCGACACTTCGCCGCAGCCTGTAGCGCATGTGATCGACGCCTGCGCGCCCCATAAGAAAAACGAGGAGAACGCCATGTCTGCCGCGGACAACAGCCGCTTCGTCATTCGTGACCGAAACTGGCATCCAAAAGCTCTCACCCCTGATTACAAGACCTCGATCCTGCGCTCGCCGCGCCAGGCGCTGGTCAGTATCCCGCAGTCCATTTCCGAAACCACCGGCCCGGATTTCTCGCATTTGAAATTCGGCCAGCACGATAACGACCTGCTGCTCAATTTCAACAACGGTGGGCTGCCCATCGGCGAGCGTATCCTGCTGGCCGGGCGGGTCTGCGATCAGTACGGAAAGCCGATCCCGCACACACTGGTGGAGATCTGGCAGGCCAACGCCGGCGGGCGTTATCGCCACAAGCGCGATGCTTATCTGGCGCCCATCGATCCCAATTTCGGCGGCGTCGGACGTGCACTGACCGACAGCGAAGGCAATTACAGCTTCCGTACCGTCAAGCCAGGGCCTTACCCATGGCGCAACGGTCCCAACGACTGGCGCCCGGCGCACATTCATGTGTCGATCAGCGGCCCGTCGATTGCCACACGGCTGATCACCCAGTTGTATTTCGAAGGCGATCCGCTGATTCCGATCTGCCCGATCGTCAAGGCCATCGCCAACCCGGACGCCGTGCAGAGCCTGATTGCCAGGCTCGACCTGGGCCTGGGCAATCCGATGGATTGCCTGGCGTACCGCTTTGATATCGTGTTGCGCGGCCAGCGCAAGACTCACTTCGAAAACTGCTGAGGAGGCCCGACATGCCCGTTCAATTGCTGCAGGAAACCCCTTCGCAGACCGCTGGCCCGTACGTCCACATCGGTCTTGCACCACAGGTGGCCGGCAATCCGACCCGCGAACTGGAAATCTGGAGCGAGATGGCCAGGCCCGAGGCGCCCGGCGAGCACATCGTATTGCTGGGCAACGTCTTCGACGGCAACGGTCACCTGATCCGCGATGCCTATCTAGAGTTCTGGCAGGCGGATCATCAGGGTGCGTATCACAGCGAATTCGACCCGGACAGGCCGTTCAACGGCTTTGGTCGCACGGCTACCACGGACGATGGCCAATGGATCCTCAAGACCATCAAGCCAGGCTCGGCGCGCAATGCGGCGGGCGTGCCGATGGCGGCGCACATCAATGTTTCGCTGTTTGCGCGGGGCATCAATATTCATCTGCAGACGCGGTTGTATTTCGACGACGAAGCCCAGGCGAACGCGCAGGACCCGGTGCTCAATCTGATCGAGCAGCCCCCGCGCCGCGAAACCCTGGTGGCACGTCGTTGCACGCACGAGGGGCAGACGGCCTATCGTTTTGATATCCGCGTACAGGGTGAGGGCGAGACAGTGTTTTTCGATTTCTGAATCGCTTGTCGATTCAGCAATCAATGTGCGTGCGTTTCAAGGCGCCTGCATCGGCAGGCGACCCTATAAAAATAAAAGGACATCTCCATGACGCTTTCCGCCGGCAGCCCCGCGCCGAGTACGCTCGACGTTCAGGCCTTCATCAATGCGCAACCGCTGTCCAGGTATCAGTGGCGAGTGGTTGCGCTGTGTTTTCTGATCGTGTTTCTCGACGGCCTCGATACTGCCGCGATGGGCTTCATTGCTCCCGCGCTCAGTCAGGATTGGGGGATCGATCGGGCCAGTCTGGGGCCGGTGATGAGTGCCGCGCTGATCGGCATGGTGTTCGGCGCGCTGGGTTCCGGCCCGCTGGCTGACCGCTTCGGGCGCAAGGTGGTGCTGGTGGTCGCGGTGTTGCTGTTCGGTCTTTTCAGCCTGGCCTCAGCCTACAGCAGCAACATTGATCAATTGCTGTTACTGCGCCTGTTGACCGGGCTGGGGCTTGGCGCGGCGATGCCCAACGCCACCACCTTGCTGTCGGAATACACCCCCGAGCGGCTCAAGTCGTTGTTGGTGACGAGCATGTTCTGCGGTTTCAATCTGGGCATGGCGTGCGGCGGTTTTGTATCAGCCAAACTGATCCCCAGCATGGGCTGGCATAGCCTGCTGATGCTGGGCGGCATTCTGCCCCTCCTGCTGGGGTTGGTGCTGATGGTCTGGCTGCCGGAGTCGGCGCGGTTTCTGGTGGTACGCAATCGCGGTGCAGAGAGGATCCGCAAGGTGCTGGCACCGATTGCGCCAAAGGCGCTGGTCGGCATTACTGATTTCAGCGTTCCCGAGCAGAAAACCGTCAGCAGCCGTAATGTGCTGAAAGTGATTTTCTCCGGCAACTACAGTGCCGGCACGCTGTTGCTGTGGCTGACGTATTTCATGGGTCTGGTCATCGTCTACCTGCTGACCAGCTGGCTGCCGACGCTGATGCGCGACAGCGGCGCGAGCATGGAGCAGTCGGCCTTCATCGGCGCGCTGTTTCAGTTCGGCGGGGTGTTGAGTGCTGTGGGCGTGGGCTGGGCGATGGATCGTTACAACCCGCACAAGGTCATTGGTTGTGCCTACGCGCTGGCGGGGGTATTCGCCTGGCTGGTCGGGCAGAGTCTGGGTAACGTCGCGCTGTTGGCGACACTGGTGCTGTTGGCCGGTATGTGCATCAACGGCGCGCAGTCGGCAATGCCGTCGCTGGCGGCGCGTTTTTACCCCACTCAGGGGCGTGCCACGGGCGTGTCGTGGATGCTCGGGATCGGCCGCTTCGGCGCCATTCTTGGCGCCTGGGCCGGTGCCACGCTGCTGGGCCTGGGCTGGACGTTCGAGCAGGTGCTGACCGCGCTGGTAGTCCCGGCAGCGCTGGCCGCGATAGCGGTGCTGATCAAGGGCTGGGTCAGTCATTCGGACGCTACCTGAAACCTTTCAAACTGGAGTGGTGATGTGAACAGAGCGAGCAATCAACTTTTCGATGCCTACTTCATGCAACCCGAAATGCGCGAGATCTTTTCCGATGAAGGCCGGGTGCAGGGCATGCTCGATTTCGAGGCTGCGCTGGCCCGGGCACAGGCACGCATCGGCCTGATCCCGCCCGAGGTGGTCGCCGACATCGAGCTGAGCTGCGACGCACGGCTGTTCGATTTCGACGCGCTGGCAATTGCCATCGGCAGTGCCGGCAATTCGGCGATTCCGCTGGTCAAGGCGCTGGGCAAACAGATTGCCGCACGCAGCGCTGAAGCCGAGCGCTACGTGCACATGGGCGCGACCAGTCAGGATGTGATGGACAGCGGGCTGGTCCTGCAACTGCGTCGAGCCATCGTGCTGCTTGAGCGTGACCTCACCCGACTGGCCGATGCGATGGCTGAGCAGGCACAGCGTCATGCCGGCACGCCGCTGGCCGGACGCACCTGGCTGCAGCAGGCCACGCCGGTCACGTTGGGGATGAAAATCGCTGGCTGGCTGGGCGCAGTCACTCGCCATCGGCAGCGCTTGAACGAGATCAAACCGCGTCTGCTGTGCCTGCAGTTCGGTGGTGCTTCCGGCAGCCTCGCGGCGCTGGGCGATCAGGCCTTTTCGGTGGCCGAAGCGCTGGCCGGTGAATTGCAGCTGGCGTTGCCCGAGCAGCCCTGGCACACCCAGCGCGACCGACTGGTGGAGTTTGCCGGTCTGTTGGGCCTGATCGCCGGCAGTCTCGGCAAGCTGGGGCGCGATGTGAGCCTGCTGATGCAGACCGAAGTGGGCGAGGTTTTCGAGCCTTCGGCACCGGGCAAGGGCGGATCTTCGACCATGCCGCACAAGCGCAACCCGGTCGGCGCTGCGGTCATGATCAGCACCGCGACTCGCGCACCGGGGCTGGTGGCCACGATGCTGGCGGCCATGCCGCAGGAGCACGAACGCAGTCTGGGCCTGTGGCATGCCGAGTGGGAGACCTTGCCGGAACTGTGCTGTCTGGTCTCCGGTTCGCTGCAGCAGGCGTTGCAGGTGATACCCGGTCTGCAGGTCGATGCCGAGCGCATGGCGATCAATCTGCAATCCACCAAAGGCCTGGTTCTCGCCGAGGCAGTGAGCATTGCGCTGGCTCAGCGCATCGGGCGCGATGCTGCCCACCATCTTGTAGAGCAGTGCTGCCGGCGTGCGGTGGAGCAGGGCGCGCATTTGCGTCGGGTGCTCGGCGAAACCCCGAAGGTCAGCGAGCAGTTTTCTTCTGACGAGCTGGATCGTCTGCTCGATCCGGCTCATTACCTTGGCCAGGCTCGCCATTGGGTCGAGCGCGCCGTGGCCGAACACACAAGGATTTCCCGATGACCGAAGATGAACGTTACGAAGCCGGCATGCAGGTGCGCCGCGCGGTGCTGGGCGATGCGCATGTCGATAACAGCCTGAGCAAACTGACGCCGTTCAATGAAGAGTTCCAGGAGATGATCACTCGTCACGCCTGGGGTGATATCTGGACGCGTCCGGGGTTGCCGCGCCATACCCGCAGCCTGATCACCATCGCGATGCTGATCGGCATGAATCGCGAAGGCGAATTGCGCCTGCACCTCAAGGCCGCGAAAAACAATGGCGTGACCCGTGAGGAAATCAAGGAAGTGCTGATGCAGAGCGCGATCTACTGCGGCATTCCGGCGGCCAATGCGACGTTCCACTTGGCTGAAGCGGTGTGGGATGAAATGGGTGTGGAGTCATTGCAGGACAATTGAGAGTGGTGATCGAGAACGCCGCCGCAGCGCCCTCGGCCACGGCGGCGTCCTGTTTGGATCAGAGCAGCGACAGCGGGTAGCTGACGATCAGGCGGTTTTCGTCGAACTGGTTGGTGTTGTAGTCGCGGCGCATGGTGGAGTTGCGCCATTTGACTGACAGGCTTTTGAACGCGCCGCTCTGGAACACATAGGCCAGCTCTGTTTCCCGTGCCCACTCTTCGCCGTCGGTGATGGTGCCGGTGTGTACGTTTTCGCCGCTGATGTAGCGGTTCATCAGGGTCAGGCCGGGTACGCCCAGGGCTGCGAAGTCATAGTCGTGGCGCAACTGCCAGGACTTCTCCCTGGCGTTGTCGAAGCTGGAGTTGTAACTGTCGTTGGCCAAGGTCCCGCCACTGGTACCGTTGACGCGCATCCAGGCGCTGTCGCCGCTGACTTTCTGCAGGCCCACATAAAAGGTGTTGCCACCGTGCCGTGCCGAAAGCAGCGCTGACCAGGTCTTGTTGTCCAGATCGCCGGCCAGCGACTGGCCGTCGTCCTTGCCCTGGAAGTAGCCAAGGTTGGCCCCCAGCGTCCAGCTGCCCAGCGGCTGGCTGTGCAGCAGGTTGAAATATTGCTGGTGGTAGATGTCTTCAAGCTCGGCGTACCACACGCCGACCTGGGTGCGCTTGTCGTTGAACACGTACTCGCCGCCGCCAAAGTTGAAACGGTCGGAAGTGAACGCGGTGCGGCCATTCAACGACATGTCTTCCATGCTCGCGTCGTTGCGCGGGCTGTTGCCACGGAACTGACCACCGTAGAGGGTCAGGCCGTCGATCTCCTTGGAGGTGATCTGCCCGCCCTGAAAGGTTTGTGGCAGCGAGCGGCCGTCATCCGAGCGCAGGATCGGCAGCACCGGCATCCACTCGCCGACCTTCAATTCGGTCTTCGAGAAGCGCGCCTTGCCGGCCACGGCCAGTCGCCCGAAGTCGTCGGCCGGGCGCCCATCGCTATGGATGGGCAGCAATTGCGTACCGCCGGTACCCTTGCCGCCGTCGAGCTTGAGCGAGTAGAGGCCCAGCGCGTCGACACCAAAGCCGACGGTGCCTTGGGTGAAGCCGGAGCGGGCGTCGAGGATGAAGTTTTGCGTCCACTCCTCGGCGTAGTTCTGCGCGTTGGCCGGGTCGACGAAGTTGCGGTTGATGTAGAAGTTGCGTAGGTTCAGATTGACCTTGGCGTCTTCGACGAATCCGGCACTCTGGCCGCTGATGGGCGTCAGGCTTGCAGCGACGGCCGCTGACAGACCGCAAAGGAGTTTGCAGGGGGAATTCACGCGCATGGAACAGACCTTTTTTGTAGTTATTGAGTCGTGTAGCTGGCTGTGATAGTGAAATGCCGGAACGCGCCACGCAATTGTGGAACAGTTGTTTCGGGCGATTATCGAACGTTAATGAACCGGTTCGAACATTTTCTGCGAGAAGCCGCAAACGTGTGTGCGATGCTCACGGTTTTGTAGACATGGGTAGCAGGCGCGGGCGCTTTCGGCCACGGCGTCGGGCTGCTGAAACTTGAACAAGGAAGCGCAATGAGCACTGCCAGCACGCCGTTGTCCGGCGTCAATCAACCTCTCAAAGGTATTGGCTTCATTCTTCTGGCGACCTTTCTGTTTGCCAGTCACGACACCCTGTCCAAATACCTGTCCGGCTTCTATCCGATCATTCTGGTGGTGTGGGCGCGTTATGTGGTGCACACACTGCTGATGGCCTGCATCTTCATGCCGTCATCGGGCTTGCGGGTGTTGCGCACCAAGCGTCCCGGCCTGCAGGTCTTGCGTGCGCTGGCGTTGCTGGGTACCAGTCTGCTGTTTACCAGCAGCCTGATGTTCATCCCGCAGGCAGAAGCGACGGCGGTCAACTTTCTTGCGCCGTTGCTGGTTACCGCGTTATCGGTGCCACTGCTGCACGAGCGTGTGACGCGTGGGCAGTGGATTGCGGTGGTGGTGGGGTTTGTCGGGGTGATGATCATCATTCATCCGGGCGGCGAGCTGTTTACCCCGGCGATTCTGTTGCCGCTGTCGTCGGCCTTGTGTTTTGCGCTGTATCAACTCCTGACGCGGTTGGTCAGTCCGTTCGACAGCCCGACCACCAGCAATTTTTTCGCGGGGCTGTTCAATACCCTGTTGATGAGTGCGTTGGTGCCGTTCTTCTGGGAAGTGCCTGCGCTCAAGCACTTGCCGTTTCTGCTGGCGCTCGGTGCTTGCGGGATGTCTGCGCATTTGCTGCTGACCCAGGCCTTCCGCTTCGCCGCCCCGGCCATGCTTGCGCCGTTCAGTTATTGCCAGATCGTGTTCGCCGGACTGCTGGGCTACCTGGTCTTCGACCACACCCCGTCCCCGACCGCGCAGGCCGGCATCGCCATCATCTGCCTCAGTGGTCTGGCGGCGGCGTGGCAACAGCGACGTAAGGGTGGGTAACTACCGGGGCTGAAGATCCGATTGACGCCTATGCCGATGTTCAGTTGGCATGTTTTTCCTGACGCCCTGCGTCGCAGCACAATGTCATGCTGCGTCTGCAGGAGGCCGCCATACGTGCTTTTCGATCACGGTGGCACTGACGACGCAGAGTGCGACGTTAGTGACGGCTGAGTCCTGGCGCTGATCCGGGGGTAGCCTGGCAGGACGCCAGGCTAGCCGCACCGCGCCATGGATGGCCCGTTGCGGCGACCCCCGGATCAGTGACAGGGCGAAGGAACCCGACGGAGTCGGGCCGGAAACAGGAGCGGGGACTTTGCTCACTTTGGTCCCTCAAAGTGAGTCGCCGAGGGGCGAAAAGGTGACCTGAGCCGAACGCCAATCCACCTGACAAAGAAAACCCGCTGTGTGACGCAGAGCGTCACGAACTGCATCCCCACGCGGAGCGTGGGGACGATAGCCATTCTGGGTTTTCGGGCTGCGTCAGACGATTACTCGCTGAGCGTCGGAACCTTGCGAGGGGCCATGAAGTACATCCAGATCAGGGCAATGAAATACATCGCCGGGATCATGGTGAACAACACGTTGTAGTTGTTATTGGTGGCGGTCAGCACCGCACCCACGATCTGCGTCATGAACATACCGCCGATGGCCGCACACATGCCGCCGAAGCCGAACACGGTACTCATCATGTGCTTGGGGGTGTAGTCCATCACCAGGCTCCAGATATTCGCCGTCCAGGCCTGATGCGCACCCACGGCAAGCGAAATGGCCAGTACCGCCACCCACAACCCACTGGCATTGGCCGCGAACACCACGCTGCAGATCGTGATGGCAAAGATCAGCATCGACAACAGCCGCGCAGTCGTCGCACGCATGCCACGACCAATCAGCCAGGACGACAGAATGCCGCCACCGACACTGCCGAAGTCCGCCGTCAGCCAGATCAGAATCAGCGGGATACCCATCTGCGTCACGCTGATCCCCAGGTTGTATTGCTGATTGAGGAACGGCGGCAGCCAGTACAGGTAGAACCAGAACACCGGAGCAGTAATCGCATACGCCAGCGCGAACGCCCATGTGCCACGCATCTTCAGAATGCCGGTGAACGGCACCTTGACCGGCGCCGGTTCGACTTCCTGATTGATGTAATCCAGCTCGGTCTTGCTGACGGTCGGATGCTCTTCGGGGTTGTAGTACTTCAGGCGCCAGGTGATGGCCCAGAGCAGCCCCAGCGAACCCATCGCCACGAAGGCGGCTTGCCAGCCCCAGACCGTGAGGATCACCGGCAGCAAGGCCGGGGTCAGCATGGCACCGACGTTGGTGCCGGCGTTGAAGATACCGGTGGCCACCGCGCGCTCACCGGCAGGGAACCACAGGCGTGTGGTCTTCACGCAGGCCGGGTAGTTGGCGGCTTCGGTCAGGCCCAGAATGAAGCGGCAGACCATGAAACCGACAGCGGAAGTGGCAAGGCCGTGCGCGCCAGTCGCCAGGCTCCACAGCAGCACCGCAAGGAAGAACGCGCGCTTCACGCCGACCTTGTCGATGAAGCGGCCCTGCAGCACGAAGCCGACCGCATAACCGACCTGAAACCAGAAGTTGATGTTGGCGTAGTCCATCGCCGTCCAGCTCATTTCCTTGGCGAGGATAGGCTGCATGACGCCGAGCGCGGCCCGGTCGATGTAGTTCAGCGTAGTGGCGAAGAACACCAGGGCGAGCATGCCCCAGCGAGTCTTGCCCACGGCGAGTGCGCCGCGGATCTTTTCGCCCATCCCGGCACGGGCGGCCTGGGCGACAGGGTTGGTCTGGGTGTTAAGCATGATGTTCTAACCATCCGTTCCAGGACTGTGCTGCTGGCAACAGTCGGACTGAGAAGTCCACTCGATGCAGGCGTTGTGCAGGTAAAGTGAAGTCGTAGAACCGTGATTCGACTGGCCTGTAGACTCAGGCTGTCCTCGAAACGATCCGTCGGGCCGACAATTTACAGGTTGGGCCGCGTAAGTGTGTTGGAATGTTTCAGGCGACGTGTACCCAGGCCGGGCTTTTGGCCGGGCGGGTTCGTCGAACAGGACGTCTGGTAAGACGGATGGGCGAGCGGGCGAGCAAAGCGAGAAGGGTGCACATGAGCAATGTTCCTGTTTTTTGAATTGTTATGGGTTGCTGCTGATGAAGCGAAGATCAAAAATGTCGGACTGCGGGTCTATCCTGCAATGTGATGCTGATGTTGAGCATTGCGAGATACAGCGTCAATTGAGTAAAACGGCTTTTGTTCGATAATCGAACGTAAAACTAACCGGTTCGTACACTTTATGTTGCTGTAGTATTTTCACAGGCAAATACTTTACTCGCACCTCTGAATAAGGCCGGGAAAGGCCAGGAATGCGGTGCTGTCCAGTCGCGACCCAAGCAGGTCGCGTTCATCCAGGAGCTGAAAAGCATGCAGCGTTCAATTGCTACCGTATCCTTGAGCGGTACTCTGCCCGAAAAGCTCGAAGCCATCGCCGCAGCCGGCTTTGACGGCGTCGAGATTTTCGAAAACGACTTGTTGTATTACGACGGTAGCCCACGCAACATCAGGCAAATGTGTGCCGACCTGGGCATCGCCATCACCCTGTTTCAGCCGTTCCGCGATTTCGAAGGCTGCCGCCGTGATCGTTTGCAGCGCAATATCGACCGTGCCGAACGCAAATTCGATCTGATGCAGGAGCTGGGCACCGATCTGGTGCTGGTCTGCAGCAATGCGTCTGCCGATTCGGTGGGCGACGAAAACATTCTGCTCGATGACCTGGGCTTGCTCGCCGAGCGCGCGGGTGCCCGTAACCTGCGCGTCGGTTATGAAGCGCTGGCTTGGGGCAAGCACGTGAACACCTGGCAACAGGTCTGGAACCTGGTGCGTCAGGTTGACCACCCGGCGCTTGGCGTGTTGCTCGACAGTTTCCATACCCTGTCGCTGAAAGGCGATCCGAGCGCTATCGCGCAGATCCCGGGCGACAAGATCTTCTTCGTGCAGATGGCCGACGCACCGCTTCTGGCGATGGATGTACTGGAGTGGAGCCGCCATTTCCGCTGCTTCCCGGGTCAGGGTGAATTCGATCTGGCCGGCTTCCTCGCGCCGATCCTGCGCAGTGGCTACACCGGTCCGTTGTCGCTGGAGGTGTTCAACGATGGCTTCCGTGCAGCGCCGACACGCGCCAATGCCGCGGACGGCCTGCGCTCGCTGCTCTATCTGGAAGAGAAAACCCGCCAGCTGATGGCGCGTGACGAGCCGGCCGCGGCTCCTGAAATTCTCTTCAACCCACCCGCGGCCAGCACCTACAATGGCGTCGAGTTCCTTGAGTTTGCCGTTGACGAGAGCCACGGCGCTCGCCTGTCGGGCTGGCTGCAACGGTTGGGCTTTGCCAAGCTGGGTCAGCACCGTTCCAAGGCTGTCAGTCTGCTGGGGCAGGGCGATATCAGGATTGTGCTCAATGCCGAACCCTATTCCTTCGCTCACAGTTTTTTCGAGGCGCACGGCCCGTCGCTGTGCGCCACTGCCTTGCGCGTCGACGACGGCCATCAGTCGCTGGAACGTGCGCGTGCCTTCAAGGGCCAGCCCTATCGTGGCCTGGTCGGCCCCAACGAACGGGAGATTCCGTCGGTCCGCGCGCCTGACGGCAGCCTGATCTATCTGGTGGATAACGCCGCGCCGGGGGAATCGATTTACGACAGCGATTTTGTCGTCGATCCGCAAGCCGTCGCCAAGGGCGGGTTGCAGCGTATCGACCACATGGCCATGGCGCTGCCGGCCGACAGCCTGGACAGTTGGGTGTTGTTCTACAAAAGCATTCTGGATTTCGAGGCTGACGACGAAGTGGTCTTGCCCGACCCCTACGGTCTGGTCAAGAGCCGTGCGCTGCGTAGCCGTTGCAGCACCGTGCGCTTGCCGCTGAATATTTCCGAGAATCGCAATACGGCCATCTCCCATGCGCTGTCGAGCTATCGCGGCTCGGGCGTGCACCACATTGCATTTTCCTGCGAAGACATCTTCGCCGAAGTGAGCCGCGCCAAGGAAGCGGGCGTGCCGTTGCTGGACATCCCGCTCAATTACTACGATGACCTGGCGGCACGCTTCGATTTCGACGAGGAGTTTCTCAGCGAACTGGCGTATTACAACGTGCTCTATGACCGCGATGCGCAGGGTGGCGAGTTGTTCCACGTCTACACCGATGCGTTCGACGGGCGCTTCTTTTTCGAAATCCTGCAGCGCAAGAACGGCTACGTAGGGTATGGCGCTGCCAACGTCCCGGTGCGTCTGGCGGCGATGGCCAAGGCGCGCAATGTGGCAGCACGTCAGGCGCGTCTGTAAGGCGAATCCGATTGCAGGGCTGCTGCGAGGGTTCGACGCCCTCGCGGCTTCCCTCGGTTGCCGGTCGGCTTCATACTCCGCGCATTACTCGTGGTCATGAGCCAACAATGAAAACAACTGACGACTCCGTTGCCGTTGCGTCGAAAGGGCGCAAGAACAATCCGGAAAAGACCCGCGAAGACATTCTGCAGGCTGCCGTTGCCGAGTTTGTCGCCCATGGCCTGTCGGGTGCGCGTGTCGATGCCATTGCCGAACGCACCAAAACCTCGAAACGGATGATCTATTACTACTTCGGCAGCAAGGAGCAGCTGTACGTCGAAGTGCTGGAAAAACTCTACGGCGCGATTCGCAACACCGAGAGCCAGCTCAATCTGTCCGAACTCGAGCCGGTGGAAGCGATTCATCGCGTGGTCGAGTTCACCTTCGACCACCACGACAGCAATGTCGATTTCGTGCGCATCGTGTGCATCGAAAACATCCATAACGGCGAGAACGTCAAACAGTCCGAATCGATTCAGGCCAAGAGCCAGAACATCATCAGGGCGCTCGACGGCATTCTGCGTCGTGGCGAAGCCAGCGGCCTGTTTCGTGACGGTGTTCACCCGGTGGACCTGCACCTGATGATCAGCTCGTTCTGCTTCTACCGGATCTCCAATCGCCATACCTTCAGCGAAATCTTTCAGATCGAGCTGTGGAGCGAGGAGGTCAAACAGCGTCACAAGGCAATGATCTGCGACGCTGTGTTGCGTTATCTCAAGCGCTGATGTTTACAACGTGTGGAAGTGCGCCATCATCCGCTCTGCATCGGCGGACTGGCCACTGAACAGTTCAAAGGCCTTGACCGCCTGAAACACCGCCATGGTGCTGCCATCCAGTGTTCGGCAGCCCAGTGCGCGGGCATGCTTGAGCAATTCGGTTTCCAGCGGAAAGTAAATGATTTCCGCCACCCACAGTTCAGGCCGCAGCAACTCGACCGGCAACGGCGTGCCTGGCAGTTTGGTCATGCCGACCGGCGTGGTATTGACCAGTCCGTCGGCTTCGGCCATCGCCGCAGGCAGGTCGATGCCCACCTGAGCGCGCCCTGCACCGAAGTGCTGGTTGAGGTTGTCCACCAGCCCCTGGGCGCGTTGCGGCTCGACCTCGAACACGCTGAGGCGCTCGACGCCTGCGCTCAGCAGCGCATGAGCCACGGCAGCGCCCGCGCCACCTGCACCCATCTGCACCACCTGTTGGCGTGGGGCCTTGTCCAGGCCGCGCTGAAAACCTTCGGCAAAGCCCAGGCAGTCGGTGTTATGGCCGATGCGCTTGCCGTCCTTGAACACCACCGTATTCACCGCGCCGATACCGCGTGCTTCATCGGACAGCTCATCGAGTAACGGGATGATCGCCTGCTTGCACGGGAAGGTGATATTCAGGCCGGTGAAGCCGCACTGTCGGGCGCCTTCCAGAAGCTGGGGCAGGGCTTGGATGTCCACTTGCAGGGCGTCGATGTCGATCAGCCGATACAGATAGCGCATGCCTTGCGCATCACCTTCATGCTCGTGCATGGCGGGCGTGCGCGAGGCCTGGATGCCCGAGCCGATCAGGCCGGCGAGGATGGAGGGTTTTTCAGCATGAGTCATAAAATACGTCTCTTGTTTTTGTGTCACTGCCCGGTTGGCGGCAGGTGTTAAACGGAATGTACCAGATGGTTAATAGTGCCGCAGGCAGGAGTCGATTACCACGCAGCGATGTTGTGCGGTGATCGCACTAATCAGTGATAATCCACGGCCAGCCGCTTCAGGCTTACACGAGTTCGAGTCCCCGCATGTCCGAGTCCGTTTTCAGCGCCGCACAGCAGCAAGCCAGTACGTTGTATCTGCCTCCGGGCTCGTGGGCCACGGTGCTCGATTGCCTGTGCGCGAAATTTCCGGCCATCAGCCGCGACCAGTGGCTGGATCGGTTTGCTCGCGGCCGGGTGCTGGACGAAAACGGCAAGGCCATCGCGCCTGATCTGGCGTACCGGGAGGGGCTGCGGTTTCACTACTTTCGTGAGGTTGCCAACGAAAGGCCGATCCCCGTGGTTGAGACGATCCTCTACGCCGACGAGCATCTGGTGGTGGCTGACAAGCCGCACTTTCTCCCGGTGACGCCTGCAGGCGAGTACGTCGAGCAAACCTTGCTGCGCCGCCTGATCCATCGTCTGGACAATCCTGATCTGGTGCCGCTGCACCGCATCGACCGGCACACCGCGGGGCTGGTGCTGTTTTCCGCCAACCGGCAGACGCGCTCGGCTTATCAGGCATTGTTCCCTACCCGGCGCATCGACAAGTTTTATCAGGCCATTGCGCCAGCGCTGCCGGAGCTGACGTTTCCGCGTCTGCACGAGAGTCGTCTGGTCGAGGGTGAACCGTTCTTTCGCATGCAGGAAGGCGCCGGCCCAAGTAACACCCGCACGCAGATCGAGGTGCTCGAGCGGCAGGATAAATTGTGGCGTTACGGGCTTTATCCGGTGACCGGCAAAAAGCATCAGTTGCGTGTACACATGGCTGCACTGGGCGCTGCCATCTGCAACGATCCGTTCTACCCGGACGTAGTGAAAGACCCGGTGGACGACTATCAAAATCCGTTGAAGCTGCTGGCCAGCAGCTTGCGCTTCGTCGATCCGCTCAATGGCGAGCAGCGCCACTTCGAGAGCCTGTTAGCGCTCGACTGGTAGTACAGGGACAGTGAAATGACAGACAAAAAAAACCCGCACTCGGCGGGTTTTTTCAAATCAGTAACGCGACGCCCGGATCACAGATCCTTGACGGTACGTACCTGATCCTTGTTGATGCGGGTCTGCTTGCCGTCGAGTTGCTTGAACTCGTAGAAGCCAGAGTCTTCATCGTACTTCGGCGTGTCGACAGCCTGGATTTCACGACCATCGTTCAAGGTGATCACAGTGGGCGATGCGCAGCCGGCGAGGGAGGCAATGCTCAGTGCAAGCAGGAAGGCAGCGGGAAGGGTCCGTTGTTTCATTACTGTGTCTCCAGATGGATTCTTGATTTACTGAACTCTCAGACGGATACACCGTCAGCAAGTTCCGTATACACCCGCAGCAACTTCAATGACCAGTCACTTGTTGCGGTTTTCACTGATCCCGGTCAACAGACAGGGAGTGTTCAGGTTGGCCAGGCGTGGATCGCCGGCTTCCAGTTGCAGAGCGACTGGTTGCAGCGGTTCCAGAGCCCGTCTCGGGCTGCGTTCGCCGGCCTGCCATGCGGCTTCCAGCGTTGCGGCGTGAGCGACAGGGATCATACCTAAAAGCGGCTGCCAGTGCTGACCTTCACGCACCATTATCGGTCGCTCCGGGTATTCAACGGCTTTTTCACGCAGTGCGTGCAGCAACGCTGCATCGACCAAAGGTGCGTCGCAGGGCAGGATCAGCAACCATCGATGCCGCGCCAGGGGCAGTGCGGCGCGAATCCCGGCCAGAGGACCGTTGAAATCGCTATCGTCGTCCTGCACCAGTCGATCGGCGTAACGCGCATAGCGATCGATATTGCGATTGCAGGAAATGATCAGGTCGTCGGTCAGCGGTCGGGTCAGTCGATGCAGATGTTCGATCAGCGGAGTGCCCTGCCATTCGATCAGGCCCTTGTCACGCCCGCCCATGCGCTGTCCCCGGCCTCCGGCCAGCAGCAGAATAGAGCAGGGCGGCAGTGTGGCAGGAACATTCATCGAACACTCGTCGGGCAGTCAAAAGGAGGGCTGTGATATAACACCCGCCTGTTTTCTTAACAACTGGATTAGGCCATGAAAGCCAAGGCTGACACACCTTTCGTACCCCTTAATATCGCCGTACTGACCGTCAGCGACACCCGTACTCGTGAAACCGATACCTCGGGTCAGATGTTCGTCGATCGCCTGATCGACGCAGGCCACGGCCTGATCGAGCGCGTGCTGCTCAAGGATGACCTGTACAAGATCCGCGCTCAGGTAGCGACCTGGATTGCCGACGATCAGGTGCAGGTCGTGCTGATCACCGGTGGCACCGGTTTTACCGGCCGCGACAGTACACCTGAAGCCGTGGCGTGCCTGCTGGACAAGCAGGTCGATGGTTTCGGTGAGCTGTTCCGGCAGATATCGGTGCCGGACATCGGCACCTCGACCATTCAGTCCCGCGCCTTGGCCGGCCTGTCCAATGGCACGCTGGTGTGCTGCCTGCCCGGGTCCACCAATGCGGTGCGCACGGCATGGGATGGCATTCTTGCCCAGCAACTGGATTCGCGCTTCCGGCCTTGCAACTTTGTACCTCACCTCAAGCAGGCCGAGCCCTGTGCGACCCGTGGTTGAGTGCTCATGAGCAACCAGCCGAAAACCTTGCTGCCTGTTGAAGACGCCATTGCGCGTCTGTTGAAGATGGCTGAGGCCACGCCGATCACCGAGCGTCAACGCGTCTCGCTGGCCGATGCCGAAGGCCGGGTGCTGGCGGTGGATCTGGTCTCCACGCTGGATCTGCCGCCCTGGCCGAACAGCGCCATGGACGGTTATGCCTTGCGCGTGGTGGACTGGCAAGGCGAGCCGTTGACCGTCAGTCAGCGTATCTTCGCCGGTCAGGCCCCCGAGCCTCTGGCCCCTGGCACCTGTGCGCGTATTTTCACTGGCGCGCCGATGCCGGAAGGCGCTGACTGCGTCGAGATGCAGGAAAACGCCGAGGTGCTGGCGGATCAGCGTGTGCGCTTCAACGAACCACTGGGTGTTGGGCAGAATATTCGTCCGCAAGGCCAGGAAACCCGCGTTGGCGATACCGTGCTGGCCGCCGGCACGCGGCTGGGTCCGATCGAACTCGGTCTGGCGGCCTCGCTGGGCCTCGCCGAGCTGGAGGTGATTCGTCGCGTACGGGTCGCGGTGCTGTCCACGGGCGACGAGTTGATTGAGCCCGGTCAGCCGTTGGGGCCGGGGCAGATCTACAACAGCAACCGGGTGTTGCTGTGCAGCTGGCTGAAGCGGCTCGAATGCGAGGTCGTGGATGCAGGCATCCTGCCGGACGATCTGGAAAAGACTCGCGCTGCACTGGCGAACCTGCAGGGCGTCGATCTGATTCTCTCCACGGGCGGAGTGTCCGTGGGCGAAGCGGATTTCCTCGGCCACGCATTGCGTGAAGAGGGCGAGCTGACACTCTGGAAGCTGGCCATCAAGCCTGGCAAACCGCTGACCTTCGGGCATTTTCGGGGTGTGCCGGTGATCGGTCTGCCGGGTAATCCGGCCTCTACGCTGGTCACTTTTGCCTTGCTGGCCAGGGCTTACCTGCTGCGTCGCCAGGGCGTGATCGACGTCGCACCTTTGCAGTTCCCGGTGCCCGCCGGGTTTGTCTGGACGCGTCCTGGTAATCGTCGCGAGTACCTGCGCGGCCGTCTGGAGCAGGGCCGGGCCGTGGCGTATCGCAATCAGAGTTCCGGCGTACTGCGCAGCGCTGCGTGGGCCGATGGTCTGATTGAGGTGCGCGAAGGCTCGACCGTTGCCGAAGGTGACTGGGTCAACTTCATCCCGCTGAGTGAAGTGCTCGGCTGAGTGCATTCGAATGGTGGGGCGGGTACGCATGAGCTACGCTCAACAACGCTGACACAGTGGGCAACCGGACTTCGCCCTGGAGTATTGTTATGGCGCCATTGAGAGTGGCTTGTGTGATCCCGACCTACAACGGACGCAAGGATCTGGTACGTCTGCTGGATTCACTGGCTGCGCAGACTGCCAGCTTCGATACGCTGATCGTGGACTCCAGTTCCTCGGATGGCACGCTGGAGCTGGCGCAAGCCCGATGTGCCAATGTGCTGCGCATCGACAGCAAGGATTTCAACCACGGCGGCACCCGGCAGATGATGGTCGATCTGCATCCCGACTATGACGTGTATGTCTTCATGACCCAGGATGCGTATGTTGAAGACATCAATGCCATCGCCAACCTTCTGCTGCCCTTCGCCGACCCGAAGGTCGGTGCGGTATGCGGGCGGCAGTTGCCGCACAAGGACGCCAACCTGCTGGCCCAGCATGCACGGCTGTTCAATTACCCGCCGACCTCGCAGATCAAGACCCTCGCCGATGCCGGCAAGCTGGGCATCAAGACGCCATTCATGTCCAACTCGTTTGCGGCCTATCGAGGCGAAGCGTTGCGAGCCATTGGCGGTTTCCCGCGGCATGTGATCCTTTCGGAAGACATGTACGTCACCGCGAAAATGCTTATCGATGGCTGGAAAGCGGCGTACGAAGGCTCGGCTGTATGCCGTCATTCGCACAATTACAGCTTGCGCGAAGAGTTTCGCCGTTACTTTGATATCGGCGTGTTCCAGGCCCGCGAAGCGTGGATCTACGAAACCTTTGGTGGCATTGGCGGCGAGGGCATGCGTTACGTCAAGTCCGAGCTGAAATTCCTCGGTCCCCGGCGAATCCTCTGGTGGCCTGTATCGTTCGTGCGTAATGCGCTGAAGCTGCTGGCCTACAAGCTGAGCCGGCAGGAAAAGCGCCTGCCGCGCGGCGTGAAGAAGAAGCTCGGCATGTACGCGCGCTACTGGGACAGCCCTTACGCCTGAGTCACGCCGCTGACCAGGCCTGCGGCGCATGAGTAGGTCAGCTTTTCGCGGCTTCTTCGTCCAGACGGTCTGCCTCGAACAGCTGCGCCAGGTCGGCCCTGGCTTCGCGGGCGGTCTGCAGGACTTTGGCGTCGTCGTCATACACCTCATGCTGAGCGGCCAGCACCTGTTCGTCGTGCCGCTTGAAGCGACTGATGCGCGCATCGGCCTGGGTTTCGCTGAGGCCCAGGCCCATGAGGGTCTGGCGACTCATTTCCAGGCTTGAGTAGAACGTTTCGCGAACCGCGTGAGCGCCCAGGTCCATCAACCGATGAACATGCTGGCGGTTACGTGCGCGGGCAATGATCTTCATGTGCGGATACAGCTTGCGGATCAGCTCGGCAGTCTTGATGTTGGTGTCGGGATCATCGGTTGCGATGACAAAGAATTCAGCCTCATCGACTTTGGCGGCACGCAGTATTTCCGGGCGCAGCGGGTCGCCATAGAAGACCGGGACATTGCCGAAGCTGCGGGAGAACTCGATGGACGCGACGGCGGTGTCCAGGGCGATGAAAGGAATCTTCTGCGCGCGCAGGATACGCGCGACGATCTGCCCCATACGGCCCATGCCGGCAATCACCACCCGTGGTTTGTCGGTCTGGATATCGCGGTACTCTTCCGGCACCTCGACAGGTTTGACCTTGGGTTTGATCCAGCGCGCCAGAGCAATGAACAGCAACGGCGTGATCGCCATCGACAAGGTGATGGTCAACACCAGCATGTCGTACAGCCCGGCCTCGAACAGCCCCTGAGCGCTGCCGATCTTGAACACCACAAAGGCAAATTCGCCGCCTGCGGCCAGTACCAGGCCCAACTGCAACGCGCTGCGGTTGTTGAGTTCGCCAAGGGTGCGACCGATCAGGAACAGCATCGGCAGCTTGATCGCGATCAGCAACAGCGTCAGGCCCAGCACGATCAGCGGCGAGCTGAGCAACAGGCCGACGTTGGCGCCCATGCCGACGCTGATGAAGAACAGCCCCAGCAATAATCCCTTGAACGGTTCGATCTGTGCTTCCAGTTCGTGACGGTACTCGGAGTCGGCCAGCAGCAGACCAGCGAGAAACGCGCCCAGCGCCATGGACACCCCGACCAGTTCCATCAGCCACGCCGTGCCTATCACCACCAGCAATGCCGTGGCGGTCGAGACTTCCTGGATTTTGGTCTTGGCGACGATACGGAACACCGGGCGCAGCAAATAGCGTCCGCCAATCACCACAATGGCAATGCTGCCCAGCACGCGCAGGCCGTGGTTGATGCTTTCGCCGGTGTCCATCGCGTGGTCAGCCCCGGCCAGAAACGGCACCATGGCAATCAGCGGGATCGCCGCAATGTCCTGAAACAGCAGAATCGCGAACGCCATCCTGCCGTGCGGGCTGTTCAGCTGCTTGCGTTCCGCCAGGCTCTGCAGGCCGAAGGCCGTGGACGACAGGGCAAGGCCCAGGCCCAGAATGACCGCCGTGTTCAGCGGCTGGCCGAAGGCAGCGAAGGCGACCCCGCCGATGATCAGGCCGGTCAAGAGCACCTGCGCCATGCCGACGCCAAACACGGATTTGCGCATGACCCATAAACGCTTTGGCGAAAGCTCGAGGCCAATGATGAACAGCAGCAGTACCACGCCAAGTTCGGAAATATGGCTGACGCTCTCGGTATCGCCGATCAGGCCCAGTACCGAAGGGCCGATGATCACGCCGGCGAACAAATAACCGATCACCGCGCCCAGCTTCAGCCGCTTGGCCAGCGGCACCGTCAGCACGGCGGCGAGCAGAAAAACCACTGCGACCTGCAGCAGGCTGCCTTCATGGGGCATGTAAAACTCCTTGGTAATAATTGAACACACTGTTGAAGCAGGGGCGGTATTAAAGCATGGGAGTTTTACACGGCAACGCGCATCGCGGCATGACGATAATCAACGTCGTTGATAGAACGTGCAGGAAAGGGTGCGCAGGAGAGTGAGAGGGAGGGTGACGATGCCATCCGTTGCGCATCGGCGTAAGATATGCCCGTAAACAGGCAGCGTCAGTTGCCGGCTCATGAGCATTCAGGAAACCGTTATGACCAACAAGCAGCGTTTGATTTACTCGATTCTGATCGCCCTCGGCGTTCTGGCGATCATGCTGGGCTTGTCGCATCTGCAAAACAGCGGTGCCATCACCGAAAAGACCTTTCAGTACATCGCCATCAGCGTGGCGGTGCTGGTGGTGATCCTCAACGGCATCATGCGTCGCAAGGTCAAGCGCTAAGCGCTGGTGACCGGTGCGACGAGGAGGCGGGGTTTACCGGGCGCTGTCCTTGCCGACTTCCCCCAGCCATTCCCGGGCGCGGGGATGCAGGCTGTAGGTCTTGTCGTCGTTGAGGTCGATCACGCCCTCGTCGCACAGTCGCTTGAGGACCTCGCGCACGCTCAGAAACGATAGCGGCACATCGAGCCTGAGCAACTGGCTGTGTACGCCGCGCACTCCCAGAGGGTGGCCTTCTTCGCTCGAGACCAGTAGCGCGTCGAGCACCTTGAGTCTGACCAGGCTGGTGCGCAGGCCAAAGCTTTTCAGAAGCATCCGGATGTGCTCGTTTCCGGGCCGCTCGGTCTCCAGAGCGGGCGACCGTGCCTGCGCAGCCACTGCGGTTTGCCGCAGCAGGGTGCGAGTCGTGATTCCTTGGCGATTGAACATCCGCAAACTCCTTTTCAGGCTTTTTAAACACTCTCAATTACTAAGACGAACGAGCTCGGCAAAACCTCAGTGATCGACGGAAAAAAATACGCGACCCAGTCTGTACAGGCTCGCTGCAGCATGGTGCGCTTGAGGTTAGATGAAGAATCGTCGGGAGTGAGAGGGGATTGTTCCGACGATGGGCGCAGCCGAATGGGCTACGCATCTGCAAGACCGCGAGTGCGATCAGCCTTTCGGTGTGTCGGCGGTGCGGCGGTTGAGTACCGGGTTGCCGTTCTGATTCTGCGTCACATACACCGGCAACACCTTGGGCAGAGAGCCTAGCAGGCTCGACAGATCGTGGGTGTTGTAACTTCCGCCCAGGCGCATGGCACCGGTGGCGCTGTCCGCCAGCAGAATGGGTGTTTGCAGGTAGCGATTGATCAGCGGCAGTGCCTGGCTGAGCGGCAGATCATTGAAGATCAGTTTGCCATTGCGCCACGCCAGGCTGGTATCGCGTGCTTCGGTCTGGCTGATCAGTGGAGCGTCGTCGCCCGCCTTGTAACTGGCCTGCATGCCGGAGGCGAGGGGGTGGCTCGAAGAAGGATGCGCACGATCAGCGTTGATCTGAACCGAACCCTCGACCAGCGTCACGCGTACCTGATCCTGATACATCCATACATTGAAGCGCGTGCCGGTGACCCTGATGCTGCCTGCGCCGGCATCGACCACAAAGGGGTGCGTGCTGTCGTGGCTGACCTCAAAGAACGCCTCGCCCTTTTTCAGCGTGACGCTGCGTCGATCCCGATAATTGGCATAGGTCAGCTCGGTACCCAGGTTCAGCTCGGCACGGCTGCCGTCCTCGAGCATGACCAGACGTGTGGCGGTATCGGCGTTGTAAGTCTCGTAGGCGTCAGGCAGCCAGCCTTGATGCCAGCCGACGTACCCGGCAATCGGCAGCGCCATGGCAACCACCGCTGCGGCTGCGGCCAGTTTCGCCCAGCGGCCACCGCGACGAGGTCGAACCTGATCAGGTCGGGCAGCCTGGGCTTGGCGCACAGGTGCCGGATTGAGCGGTTCGATTCGTCCGGTGATATCCCAGACCTCGAGCATGGCGTTGTATTCGACCGCATGCTGGGGGTGGGCCTTCAGCCATTGCTCGAATGCTTTTCGTTCGGCGGCGGTACAGTCTTCTGCATGCAGGCGCATGCACCAATGCGCAGCGGCATCGGTGATCGTGTCGTGTTCTGCATTGCTGAAAAGAGGGTCGCTCATCGGCGCTCCGGCCTATACCTTTGGCGCATTCTACCCTTTGATTTCAGGCAGAGAGAACATTTGCAGGCCGTTGCCCATCAAGGCGCTGCGTATTTTCTGGTGAATGCAAGCTGCTCTCATTGAAAACTCCCCGTCGCAGTCTGCCCGCTGCGATCAGGTTATTACCCTTGGGAGTGTCTTTGCACAACCCGCAGCGCTACTCTCGGGGCCTGCCTTCGCCTTGTAATTCTCGCTAGCGTTCTCGATCTACCGCCATGAACAGGAGTTTCAGATGCGCGCCAATTCTGCCGATCAGTCGACCCGGACCGTTTCCTTTGAGCAACTGACAGATCTGTTGCGCCGAATCTTCCTCGCCCATGGCACCAGCGCAGAGGTTGCCGAGGTGCTTGCCGAGAACTGCGCCAGCGCCCAGCGTGACGGCTCGCATAGCCATGGCATCTTTCGCATCCCCGGCTATCTGTCATCGCTGGCCAGCGGCTGGGTGAATGGCAAGGCTGTGCCGGTGGTCGAGGATGTCGGCGCTGCGTTTGTCCGGGTCGATGCCGGAGGCGGTTTTGCCCAGCCCGCACTGGCGGCGGCCAGAGCCCTGTTGATCGACAAGGCGCGCAGTGCCGGCATTGCGGTTCTGGCCATTCGCAACTCTCATCACTTCGCTGCGTTATGGCCGGATGTCGAGCCTTTCGCCGAACAGGGGCTGGTGGCCCTGAGCATGGTCAACAGCATGACCTGCGTTGTGCCACATGGTGCGCGTCAGCCCCTGTTTGGCACCAACCCGATTGCTTTCGCCGCGCCCCGTGCAGGCGGCGAACCCATTGTTTTCGACCTGGCGACCAGCGCCATCGCCCACGGTGATGTACAGATCGCCGCACGTGAAGGTCGACTGCTGCCGGCAGGCATGGGCGTCGATCGCGACGGCCAGCCCACTGAAGACCCGCGCGCCATTCTCGAGGGCGGCGCGTTATTGCCGTTCGGCGGGCACAAGGGCTCAGCACTGTCGATGATGGTCGAGCTGCTGGCCGCAGGGCTGACAGGGGGCAATTTCTCATTCGAATTCGACTGGTCTAAGCATCCCGGGGCACAGACACCCTGGACCGGTCAGTTGCTGATCGTCATCGATCCTGACAAGGGCAGTGGTCAGTCGTTTGCACAGCGCAGCGAGGAGCTTGTGCGGCAACTGCATGGAGCAGGGCAGGAGCGTCTGCCGGGGGATCGGCGTTATAGCGAGCGCGCGCAATCGATGGTGCACGGTATCAGCATCGTCGAGGCTGATCTGGAGCGTCTGCAGGCCTTGGCGGGTCATTGACCATTTACAAAATCACTGACCATTCGTCGCAACTGGTCTTGTATCAGCGCGCGGTTCAAAATACTGTATGCATGAACAGTAAAGAACGAATGAGGTCTGTCATGTCCCTTAAGTCAGCGCAAAGCCCGATTGCTCAACAACACCGTACGCTCTCTTCAGTCAACGAAATGCAGCGCGAGGATTTTCTCCGGCTGGCGGCCGGACTGCGCCAGTTCAATGCCTACGAGCCGGAGGTGTCGATCGTCATCGCGGCCGCCCGCGCGGGCGGCGAATACCGCCAGGCCAGCGCGATGGAATAACGTGGCTGATTGCAGCCACGGCGCGTCTCGGGTTGATTGTGAGTATACGTAACGTATATGCTTCATATATTCAACTTGAGGTGAATCATGGGCCTGGTAAAAATTTCCGAAAACATGCACGCCAATCTGCGCTCTGCCAGCGTTGCGCTCAGCCGCTCCATCAATGCGCAGGCCGAGCACTGGATGCGTGTCGGTATGCTCGCTGAACTGCACCCGGCGCTGGATTACAGCGAGATCTGCCAGATGCTGATCCGTCTCGAAAATGCCGGTGAGACCGTGCTGACCGCTTCGAACTTCAACGTCTCGGAGCCTTCAGCTTCCAGCCTGTCCAAGGCGGCCTCATGAGCAGCGCTATCGGCATCAAGACCGAACAGGATCTCGTGCAGTTGCGCATAGCCGGCAGACTGGCCGCCGATGTGCTTGCGATGATCACGCCTTACGTCAAGGCTGGTGTCAGCACCGAAGCGCTCGACGACATCTGCAATGAATACATCGTCAAAGAGCTGAAAGTGATTCCCGCGAACGTCGGCTATCACGGTTTTACCAAGACCACCTGCATCTCTCCGAATGCCGTGGTGTGTCATGGCATACCTTCTGCCACCGATATCCTCAAGGAAGGCGACATCGTCAACATTGATGTCGCGGTCATCAAGGATGGCTGGTACGGCGATACCAGCCGGATGTACCTGGTGGGTGAGGTCAGCCCTCTGGCCAGGCGTCTGGTCGAGACGACTTATGAGGCAACCCGCGCCGGTATCCATGCCGTGCGCCCTGGGGCAACCCTGGGTGATATCGGTTATGCCATCCAGAGCGTCGCTCATCGCGAAGGCTTCAGCGTGGTGCGCGAATATTGCGGACACGGCATCGGGCGCAAATACCATGAAGAGCCGCAGGTTCTGCACTACGGTGCGCAGGGCAAAGGCCTCAGGCTGAAACCCGGCATGGTGTTCACCATCGAGCCGATGATCAACGCAGGCAGGGCGGGCACCCGGACATTGCCGGATGGCTGGACGGTTCTGACCAGCGACCTCTCACTGTCTGCGCAGTGGGAGCATATGGTTGCCGTCACCTCGACCGGTTTCGAGCTGCTCACGCCGTGGCCTGATGGCACAGGCAACTACCCCGCCATCTGATCCAGGAGGGTCTGGCGATACATACGAACAATGGCCTTCTCGAAGGCCATTATTTTGTTGAAGAGGACGATGCTTCAGGCTTGTAGCGAAGACCTTCTCCAATGCACCTGCGTCACGCCAAAGCGCTTGGCCTGCAAGGTTGCGACGCTCATCGGGCCTGCGGATATATTACCGCTGACGGTCCCTACACCTGCATGCAGAGTCGCACAATGCAATGCGTCGCTCTGGCACAGTTGCTTTGCATGATGCAGAAAGCAGTAAGGTTGGCCATTGAACTGATAGTGAATTTCAAATTCCGTTTGATGATTCATCTTCCCTGCCTGCGAATGTGATGATCAGCCTGGCTGTTTTTGGCGTATGCGTGATAAGCAGCTTCCCGGTTACGCCCATGATTCTTGAGAGTAGACCGAGAATCTTAGCGTTCATGGCTTGAGTTAACAGTTGTCCGATGAGTGGTTTTGGATTCACTCAAGTGCATCAGTCAATGGCCGAGCAATCCATCCGTTTGAGGGCTCGGCCTTTGATCAAGCTTGGTTATTTACAAGACTTCAGGTCTACCGGGCCTACAAAATCATTACCACGTCCCATGACACAAGCGACCTGCTGGTTACGCTGGCGCTCCCATGCCTGGGGCGGATAGGTTTTGTCCCAGGCCTGATAGAGCTGTTGGTCCTGGCGCGAGAGACGCAAGTTGTACTGTTTGCTCATGTAGAAGTAGGTGCGCGCGATCATGCCGCGTATCGAGGGGCGAGGCATGACCTTTTTGGCTTTGAAATCCACCTGGGTCAGGCATGAACCGTACTGGCCCTTTTGCTCGGGTATCCAGCCAAAACTGAAGTTGCTGCGGTCACCGTTGACCTCGCCGATACTGGGCACCAGATTGTGCAGGTCTGCTTCGGCGCGTTTGTAGACAGCGTCAGTTCTTGTGCAGTTTTTGCGCCCGCCGTTCTGCCAGCATTGGCGCAGGTGGCCAATCTGCCAGGCAGGCACGATGTGTTCCCATTCAATACGACTGGCGCGTTTGGCGCTCTTGCGCGGCACATAGCCGCAGCCAGCGAGGTCGACCCGATTACCCGTGTATTTACAGCCGCAGTAAAACTCGGTCGACTGCGGCGCATACAGGCCCCAGGCAACTTTCTTGGCTTCGCTGAAGGTGCGCGGGGCTTGTGCCTGGGCGGCGAATGAGGCGGTGATGAGCAGGGTAGTGCAAAGCAGTGAGGAAAATCGAAACGTCATGCCGTCAGTCTTCCTTCGGCAACGTCCAGAAGATTTGCACGCCACCGTCGTCGCGCCAGGCGAGAGTGACATTATCGTTCTCGGCTATTTCTTCAAGCAGTTGCGCCCAGTCGTCTTCTGCCTCGTCCGGCTGACGAAAGAGCAGGGCAGCCCTGGATTTCTGCGCGGTGGGCGAGTTGATGATCTTCTGTACCCGCATGCCCATGCGCTCGTAAGGGCCGGGAGTGGAGGGGGTCGCTGCGCTTTGTTTTGCCACGGAAAAAGGTCCCTGAATATTGCTGTACGGGCATACAGTATTTGAGTGTCGGATCTTTCGCAACATCTATGTAAGATAAAGCGCTCGAAGTGGCACACTATTGCCTTGAAAAAAACCTGACGTTTCCGGAGTCACGCATGAATATCAAGTCACTGGCATTTCCGTTACTGGCCTCGGCAGTTGTGCTGCTGGCAGGCTGTTCCACGCCCTCGGTCGTCACGCTGCAAAACGGCACTCAGTATGTGACCAAAGACATGCCCAAGACCAAGACGCGCGACGGTTTCTACGAGTTCGAGGATATCTCCGGCAAGACAATCCGGATCAAGGCCGATGATGTGGCGACGGTCAAACCTGAAGAGTGAAACCCGACTGATCGTAACGCTCGTTCCCTGCGCTGGCGGGGACGGGCAGCTCGGGAAGATTTAATTTCCGGTGGATTGACAAAGGCTGCAGCTTTTTCCATAGTTCGCTCCTCGCAAACGTTTGCGCGGCGATGCCCGGCATCGATTCTGCGCCGTTCGCCCGAACAATAATCACAAGATCGGAGATGAACCCATGAAGCTGCCATTCGCTGGACGCCTTCTCGCTGTCGCCATGTTTGCTGCCGTCACGGCAGTCATGCCCCTCTCTACCGTCTATGCCCAGACGCCAGAAAAACCCAAGGTCGCACTGGTCATGAAGTCGTTGGCCAACGAGTTCTTCCTGACCATGGAAGACGGTGCCAAGGCCTACCAGAAAGAACACGCCACCGAATTCGACCTGATCTCCAACGGGATCAAGGACGAGTCCGACACGTCGGCGCAAATCCGCATCGTCGAACAGATGATCGCCTCCAACGTGAATGCGCTGGTGATCGCGCCCGCCGACTCCAAGGCGCTGGTACCGGTGCTCAAGAAAGCCACGGATGCCGGAATCAAGGTCGTCAACATCGACAACCAGCTCGATGTCGACGTGCTCAAAAGCAAGAACCTGCAAATCCCCTTCGTAGGGCCTGACAACCGCAAGGGGGCCAAGCTGGTGGGCGACTATCTGGCCAAGAAACTGACCGCTGGCGACGAGGTGGGCATTATCGAAGGTGTGTCGACCACCAATAACGCTCAGCAACGCACCGCCGGTTTCAAGGACGCCATGGACGAAGCGAAAATGAAAGTGGTGTCCACGCAGTCCGGTAACTGGGAAATCGACAAGGGCAACGCTGTGGCCTCGGCGATGCTCAACGAATACCCGAACCTGAAAGCCTTGCTGGCCGGCAATGACAGCATGGCACTGGGCGCCGTCTCTGCAGTGCGTGCGGCAGGCAAGGCTGGCAAGGTCATGGTCGTGGGCTACGACAACATCAATGCGATCAAGCCGATGCTCAAGGATGGCCGGGTTCTGGCCACGGCCGATCAGTACGCAGCCAAGCAGGCGGTCTTCGGCATCGAAGCTGCCCTCAAGCTGGTCAAAGGCGAGAAGGTCGATACCAACAACAAGGGCGTGATCGAAACGCCAGTTGAGCTCGTCACACAACCTTGATCCACGCCGTGTAAAGGTGCCCGTCCGCAGAGGACGGGCGCTGGGAGAAATGTATGTCAGCGTCTGCTCAGACAGCTGTTCTTTCGGTCAGTGGCATCGGCAAAACCTACGCACAGCCCGTACTCGGTGACGTCGACCTGACGTTGATGCGTGGCGAAGTGCTGGCCCTGACCGGGGAAAACGGTGCCGGTAAAAGCACCTTGTCGAAAATCATCGGCGGGCTGGTAACGCCTACCACCGGAAACATGGAATTCCAGGGCCAGCCTTATCAGCCGGCAAGTCGTACCCAGGCCGAAAAACTCGGCATTCGCATGGTCATGCAGGAACTCAACCTGCTGCCGACCCTGACCGTGGCCGAAAATCTGTTTCTTCACGACCTGCCACGCAGGGCCGGTTGGATCGACCGCAAGCGCTTGCGCGAAAACGCGACCGAGGCCATGGCTCAAGTGGGGCTGGACGCCATTGATCCCGACACGCTGGTCGGCGAATTGGGGATCGGCCACCAACAGATGGTCGAGATCGCCCGCAACCTGATCGGCGACTGTCACGTACTGATTCTCGACGAACCCACTGCCATGCTCACCTCGCGCGAAGTGGAAATGCTCTTCGAGCAGATCACCCGACTGCAGGCACGTGGCGTCTCGATCATCTACATATCCCATCGGCTTGAAGAGCTTGCCAGGGTGTCCCAGCGCATCGCCGTGCTGCGCGACGGCAAGCTGGTGTGTGTCGAGCCGATTGCCCGATACAACAGTGAGCAACTGGTGACCCTGATGGTCGGCCGTGAGCTCGGCGAGCATATCGACATGGGCGCCCGGCAGATTGGCGAGGTGGCGCTGTCGGTCAAAGGGCTAAGTCGCGCCGGCAAGGTTCAGGATGTGTCCTTCGACGTGCGTCGAGGTGAAATCTTCGGTATTTCCGGGCTGATCGGTGCCGGGCGTACCGAGTTGTTGCGCCTGATCTACGGTGCAGACGTCGCCGACAGTGGTCACATTGAAGTCGGAAGGCCGCTGCAGAAGGTCAGCATTCGCTCGCCATCCGACGCAGTGGAGCAGGGTATCGCGCTGATCACGGAAGACCGGAAGAGCGAAGGCCTGCTGATGTCGCAATCGATCAGCGCCAACATTGCGCTGGGCAACATGCATTCGATCTCCAGCGCGGGCTTGGTCAACAGCGACGATGAGCTGAAACTGGCGCAGCGCCAGGTGGCGGCCATGCGCATTCGCAGTTCCAGTCCGGGCCAATTGGTCTCCGAGCTGTCGGGTGGCAATCAGCAGAAAGTGGTGATCGGTCGCTGGCTGGAGCGTGACTGCACGGTGATGCTGTTCGACGAGCCGACACGGGGCATCGACATCGGTGCCAAGTTCGATATCTACGCGCTGCTGGCCGAACTGACCCGTCAGGGCAGGGCGCTGGTGGTGGTTTCCAGTGATCTGCGCGAGCTGATGCTGATCTGTGATCGTATCGGCGTGCTGTCTGCCGGTCGCCTGATCGACACGTTCGAGCGCGACAGCTGGACCCAGGACCAATTGCTGGCCGCTGCCTTCGCCGGTTATCAGAAACGTGACGCGCTGCTCAATGATGCGGCGCCCAGGAACGACTCATGAAAAATACTCCTTCTCCGACGCTGACCGCGCCGGTCCGTCGCGGCGGCAACTACCTTGGCCTCGGTACCTACATCGGGCTGGCCGGCGCGTTGCTGGTGATGATCGTGCTGTTCTCGCTGCTCAGCGATCACTTCCTGTCCTACCAGACCTTCAGCATGCTGGCTAACCAGATCCCGGACCTGATGGTGCTGTCGGTCGGCATGACGCTGATCCTCATCATCGGCGGCATCGACCTGTCGGTCGGCTCGGTGCTGGCCCTGGCGGCTTCGGCGGTCAGTGTGGCAATCCTCGGCTGGGGCTGGAGCGTGTTTCCGGCGGCGTTGCTGGGCATTGCCTGTGCGACGCTGGCGGGTACGATCACCGGTTCGATTACGGTCGCCTGGCGCATCCCTTCGTTCATCGTGTCTCTGGGCGTGCTGGAAATGGCCCGTGGCGCGGCCTATCAGATGACCAATTCGCGTACCGCCTACATCGGTGATTCGTTCGCCTGGCTGTCCGATCCGATTGCCTTTGGCATTGCGCCGTCCTTCATCATCGCGTTGCTGATCATCTTCGTCGCTCAGGCGGTACTGACCCGCACCGTTTTCGGTCGCTACCTGATCGGCATCGGCACCAACGAAGAGGCCGTGCGTCTGGCGGGTATCAATCCCAAACCTTACAAGATTCTGGTGTTTTCGCTGATGGGGCTGCTGGCCGGTGTTGCGGCACTGTTCCAGATATCCAGGCTGGAAGCGGCCGACCCTAATGCCGGTGCCGGGCTTGAACTGCAGGTCATTGCGGCCGTGGTGATTGGCGGCACCAGCCTGATGGGCGGACGCGGTTCGATCATCAGCACCTTTTTCGGTGTGCTGATCATTTCCGTGCTGGCAGCAGGCCTGGCGCAGATCGGTGCGACCGAGCCGACCAAGCGGATCATCACCGGTGCGGTGATCGTGATCGCTGTGGTGCTGGACACCTATCGCAGCCATCGGGCTCGGCGCCAGGGCTGATATGGCAACCATCAAGGATGTCGCGGCCCTGGCGGGGATCTCGTACACCACGGTTTCCCACGTGTTGAACAAGACCCGGCCGGTGAGCGAGCCGGTCAGGCTCAAGGTTGAAGCCGCCATTGCACAGCTCGATTATGTGCCCAGTGCAGTGGCGCGTTCGCTGAAGGCCAAGACCACCTCGACCATTGGCTTGTTGATTCCCAACGGCATGAACCCGTATTTTGCAGAGCTGGCGCGGGGCATCGAGGATTACTGCGAGCGCAATGGTTTTTGCGTGATCCTCTGCAACTCCGATGACAATCCGGAGAAACAGCGTGGCTATCTGCGCGTGCTGCTGGAAAAGCGCGTGGACGGTCTGATTGTTTCTTCAGTGGGTAGCGACGCCGGTATTGCAGGTGGTCTTGCCGAGGTCCGTACGCCGCTGGTGATCGTTGACCGGGAACTGGACGGTATCGATGCCGACATGATCCGCATCGACCATGAGCAGGGCGCTTATCTGGCGACTCGGCACTTGCTGGACCTGGGGCATCGCGCCATTGCCTGTATCGGCGGGCCAGTTCACAGCACAGTGGCCGAGATGCGTCTGGCGGGTTATCGGCGCGCCCTGCAGCAGGCGTCCGTTCAGGTCCGGGCCGACTGGGCGCTGCACAGTGAGTTCACCAGTTCTGCCGGTCATGAGGCCGCGTGCCAGCTGCTGGCAGAACGCCTGCCGACGGCGATTTTTGCCGGCAACGACGTGATTGCCATCGGCGTGCTGCGCGCCGCCGCCGAGCGCTTGATTCGCGTGCCTCAGGACCTGTCGGTGATTGGTTTCGATGATATCCAGATGAGTCGCTACGTTTATCCGGCGCTCACCACCGTGGGGCAGTCGATCATGCAACTGGGCGAAACCGCTGCAGAAATGCTGCTGAGCAGAATCGCCACACCCCATGGGCTTCCTGCCGAAAAAAGACTCGTGACGCCCAGCGTCGTGGTGCGCGAGTCCACGGCAGCGCCAAACATTTTGTCCAACGAATGACGCGCACGTACAGCAACGGATTAATGAGCCATGCAAGCAAAAATAGTGATAGTGGGCAGTCTGAACATGGATCTGGTCATCCGCGCCCAGCGTTTGCCGCGTCCCGGCGAGACCTTGAGTGGGGAAACATTCGACACCGTGCCGGGCGGCAAGGGCGCGAATCAGGCGGTCGCTGCGGCACGTCTGGGCGCCAGCGTGGCGATGATCGGTTGTGTCGGGGCCGATGCCTACGGCGAGCAACTTCGCGCAGCGCTACTGGCCGAGCAGATTGATTGCCAGGCGGTGACCGTCGTTGAGGGCGTGTCCACCGGTATCGCCTCGATCGTGGTCGACGCCAACAGTCAGAACGCCATTGTCATCGTGGCCGGTGGCAATGGTCGGCTCAGTCCAGCATTGATCGAGCGCTTCGACACGCTGCTGGCGGATTCACAAATCGTCATCTGCCAGCTCGAAGTGCCGACCGAGACCGTTTTCCATACCTTGGCCCGCGCCCGTGAGTTGGGCAAGATCGTCATTCTCAATCCTGCGCCGGCCAGCGAGCCCTTGCCGGCAAACTGGTATGCCCTGATCGACTACCTGATACCCAACGAAAGCGAAGCGCAGACCCTGACCGGTGTGAACGTTGACTCACCGGCGGCCGCTGAAAACGCGGCTTCTGCGATGCTGACGGCCGGCGCGCGCAATGTGATCATTACCCTCGGCGAGCGCGGAACCCTGTTCGCCAATGCGTCTGGGATGGAGCATATTCCAGCGCGTCGTGTGCAGGCCGTGGACACCACCGCTGCAGGTGATACCTTTGTCGGCGGTTTTGCGGCGGCGCTGTCCGCAGGCCATGACCAATTGCAGGCAATTCGTTTCGGTCAGGCTGCGGCGGCCATCTCCGTCACCCGAGCGGGTGCCCAGCCGTCCATCCCGACGTTTGAGGAAGTACAGGAATTCAATTCGCTATGAAAAAGACCCCGCTACTCAATATTGCCCTGTCCCGCGTGATTGCATCGCTGGGTCACGGTGACATCCTGATGATCGTCGACGCCGGCATGCCAGTACCGGCAGGCGTCGAACTGATCGACCTCGCGCTGACCCGCGGTGTGCCGGATTTCATCAGTGTGCTGGATGTCGTGCTGAGTGAAATGCAGGTTGAAAGCCATGTGCTGGCCAGCGAAATGGCCGAGGTCAAGCCACCTGCGCTGCAGGTGATCGAAAGCCTGAATCTCGACGACCAGTTGGGGCAACAACGCTGGATAAGCCATGAAGACCTCAAGGTCTTGAGTCGCAAAGCCAAGGCAATCATCCGTACCGGAGAATGTCAGCCGTACAGTAATGTGGCGCTGGTGTCCGGAGTCGTCTTCTAGGCTATGTGCAAAAAGTGGCTGCGCTCGGTGATACTGCGTTAAAAACAGGCTCGTGCGCGAGTCCGATCAGAATGCTCATTTACAACACGTAGAGTCGAGCGCGACCCCGGCCGGTCCTCGCCTGTTTTTGCCTTGCCTGACCTTCGCTCGCCGACTTTTCGCAAAAAGCCTAGTTATTCAAGAAAGGGAGTTTCATATGACATTGATACAGTTTTCCAGACAGTTCATTCGTGGAGCGTTGCTCTTGTCCATTCTCGGTACTGCTGCTGTACAGGCGGCTGAAAAGCGCGATCTGATCATCGATACCGATCCAGGTGCGGACGACGTCGTTGCGTTGTTGCTGGCGTTGGCGTCACCTGAAGAGCTCAACGTGATGGCTATCACCACGGTGGCCGGCAATGTGCGGCTCGACAAGACCTCGCGCAACGCCAGGCTGGCGCGGGAGTGGGCCGGGCGCGAAGAGGTGCCTGTGTATGCCGGTGCGCCCAAGCCGCTGGTGCGTACACCGATCTATGCCGAGAACGTTCACGGTCAGGAAGGTTTGCCGGGTGTGCCCGTGCATGAACCCGCCAAGGGGCTGGCCGAAGGCAATGCCGTCGATTACCTCATTCGCACCCTGAGCAAGGCCAAGCCGCACAGCATCACCATCGCCATGCTCGGCCCGCAGACCAACCTGGCGCTGGCGCTGGTGCAGGCTCCGGAAATCACCCAGGGCATCAAGGAAGTGGTGGTCATGGGCGGCGCGCATTTCAACGGCGGTAATATCACTCCGGTTGCCGAATTCAATCTGTTCGCCGACCCGCACGCCGCGCAGATCGTTCTGGCCAGTGGTGTGAAGCTGACGTACGTGCCGCTGGATGTGACCCACAAGATTCTCACCAGCGAACAGCGCCTCAAGCAGATCGCCGCATTGGGCAACAATGCTGGCAAGCTGGTGGACGGCATTCTCAATGAATACGTCAAGCTGGACATGGAGCATTACGGTTTGCCCGGCGGACCGGTACACGATGCCAGCGTGATTGCCTGGCTGCTCAAGCCCGAGTTGTTTTCCGGAAGGCAGATCAACGTGGCGGTAGACACTCGTGAAGGGATCGGTTTCGGTCAGACAGTGGCCGACTGGTACGGCACACTCAAGCAGCCGCAGAACGTATTCTGGGTCGAGAACGGCGACGCTCAGGGGTTCTTCGATCTGCTGACCGAGCGTCTGGCGCGTCTCAAGTAATCCCGCATCCTGAAGCCGCGTGTCAGGCGGGCAGTCCCGCTGCGGCATAGCGGCTCAGCACCTGGCTGATGAAGGCACGGGCACCCTCGGTGCCCAGTTCCTTGATCAGCAGGTCGACTGCGATGATCATCAGTTCTTCCGGGTTCCCCGGGCTGTGCGAGCAGTGGCCCTGAGGCCATCTGGCCTTGATGTCCGCGTCTAGGGTTATGGCTGTCATGTCTGTCTGATCTCCAGTGAAGGGTCACGCACACGTTGCTCGCTTCCCGGCGCTTGTGTCTCTGGCAGTAAACCATCCCGCGCGTATTTTGACACTTCTACTTACATATGATCCTGATAGCCCGGTTCAATGAACTCCGGCGATAAACGTTTTGTGACGATTTCCTCGCGCGTCCTGTGTCATGCCAAGGCAGACTCCCGTTCCAGACAGATCAACAGGTTACGCAATGCATCTCGGTCGGATCGTGCAACCAACGCGTCCAGGCGCGGTCGGACAGGTCTGGAAATGTTCATTGGCAGAGGAGGGTGTATGCCCCGGAAATTCGCAACATTGGGTTTTATGGTCGTGGCTTCATTGATGGCAGGCTGCAGCAGTACGGCTTCTGATAGCAGTGCCAGTGCTGAAGCGCCCGTCAAGGCCGACGCGCCAGCCAGCAACGCGATACCTGGCCGCTGTGATGCAGGACTTGCCCAGTTCGCCATTGGCAAGCAGGCGTCCATAGACCTCCTTTCTCAAGTCCGCGCCCGTTCCGGCTCGCAGGATGCGCGCATTCTCGGTCCTGACGACATGGTCACGCTGGAATACCGATCCGAGCGGGTAAACGTCAATACCGATGCTTCGGGTAAGGTCACCCGGATCAATTGCGGCTGAGTCGGTACTTTCTTTTACGCATAAAAAAACCCCGTCAGTGACGGGGTTTTTTTGTGTCAGGTGAATCAGGCCACCTGAACTTCTTCTGCCTGCATGCCTTTCTGGCCTTTAGCAGCAACAAAAGTAACGGTCTGGCCTTCTTTCAGGCTTTTGAAACCGTCGCTCTGGATTGCTTTGAAGTGTACGAACAGGTCGTCACCGCCACCTTGTGGAGTGATAAAGCCGAAGCCTTTTTCATCGTTGAACCATTTTACGGTGCCGGTTTGGCGATTAGACATGGTGTATCTCCAGAAACATAATTTTCAGTAACGTGCTGCTCAGGCCAACTGGGCACACCGGGCTATCATAGTCGAAATGGGCAAAAAAACAGCTATTAAGGTGGGCGCTTTGCGTAAAGGTCCCGTATATGCAGTTCACCATACTCTGCAAACCGCCCTCCGAGGTGCCAGACCCAGTACAGAACAGGCTTTACCAATGGCGCTTAAAGCCATGATTTCAATGGCTTTCAGAAGAGCCGGGGCCAACTGCTATCAGTGCTTGGCACGTGCGTTTTACCCCGGCTGAAAAAAATGATTATTTTGTCGCTGTGCAGTTCTCTGCGACCAGTTTTTGCAGTTTTGCCGTCAATGCAGCGGGAGGTGCTGCCTTGGTGTCCTTGAGCGAGGCTATTTCCTTGTCGGTGAAATGACTGTCCACCTGTTTTGCACCGCATTCGCAGTGAGTCGCGGCGGTCTTGTCATTCAGCCCCTGTTTCTTGGCCGCAGCCACGCATTCCTGAGTGAAGGTAGTGCGTGTCGCTCCGTCCATCGCGGCGTGAGCACCCAGCGGGATGAGGGCGGCGCTGCAGACGAGAAGGCTGGTCAGGCGTGAAAACTTCATGGTGTTCTCCTTAATTGCTGGAAAAAACGTTCGGGGTCTCGATGGTTTCTGACGCCCATGAAGCCTGCCAGTTCAGGCGGCATGCTAATTCCATTTCATTTGCGTGGATGTGCATCCCGGTCGGCCTGGCTGTGGTAGGATGCGCGTCCTGTTATTTTCAAGCGCCCCATGGCCAGTGGCTTTTGGTGCTGCGCAGGCAGGTTTTTTCGTACATTCCAGTCATCTGGTTCGGTTCAAGGTTGGCCCCAAGGCTCCTGCCACTGTGAGGCAGGCATACCACCGGATCACGTACTGGCTCATCCCAACCCACGTGACCTTTGGTAGGGGTCACCACTAGGAGAGGAGGCGCCATGCCAACTATTACTCTTCCCGACGGCAGTCAACGTTCATTCGATCATGCGGTTTCCGTAGCCGATGTCGCGCTCTCAATCGGTGCCGGTCTGGCCAAGGCCACCGTCGCCGGCAAGGTCGACGGCAAGCTCGTCGACGCCTGCGACCTGATCGAAAACGATGCCAGCCTGCAGATCATCACCCCCAAGGATCAGGAAGGACTGGAAATCATCCGTCACTCTTGCGCTCACCTGGTAGGGCACGCGGTCAAGCAGTTGTATCCGACTGCAAAAATGGTCATCGGCCCGGTGATCGACGACGGTTTCTATTACGATATCGCCTACGAGCGCCCGTTCACGCCTGACGATATGGCGGCGATCGAGCAGCGCATGCAGCAGTTGATCGAAAAAGATTACGACGTCATCAAGAAAGTCACCCCGCGCGCTGAAGTGATCGAGGTGTTCACCGCCCGTCACGAAGATTACAAGCTGCGCCTGGTCGAAGAGATGCCGAACGAGCAGGCCATGGGCCTGTATTACCACGAAGAATACGTCGACATGTGCCGCGGTCCGCACGTGCCGAACACGCGTTTCCTGAAGTCATTCAAGCTGACCAAGCTGTCTGGCGCCTACTGGCGTGGCGATGCCAAAAACGAGCAGCTGCAGCGTGTCTACGGCACCGCCTGGGCTGACAAGAAGCAGCTGGCTGCCTACGTTCTGCGCATCGAAGAAGCCGAAAAACGTGACCATCGCAAGATCGGCAAGCGTCTTGGCCTGTTCCATACCCAGGAAGAAGCGCCGGGCATGGTCTTCTGGCACCCGCAGGGCTGGACCCTGTACCAGGTGCTCGAGCAGTACATGCGCAAAGTGCAGCGTGAAAACGGCTACCTCGAGATCAAGACTCCGCAAGTAGTTGATCGCTCGCTCTGGGAAAAATCCGGGCACTGGGCCAACTACGCCGACAACATGTTCACCACCGAGTCCGAAAGCCGCGACTACGCGATCAAGCCGATGAACTGCCCTTGCCACGTGCAGGTGTTCAATCAGGGCCTGAAGAGCTACCGCGAGCTGCCGATGCGTCTGGCCGAGTTCGGTGCCTGTCACCGTAACGAGCCGTCGGGCGCCTTGCACGGCATCATGCGTGTGCGCGGCTTCACCCAGGACGATGCGCACATCTTCTGTACCGAAGACCAGATGCAGGCCGAGTCCGCCGCGTTCATCAAGCTGACGCTGGATGTCTACGCCGATTTCGGTTTCAAGGATATCGAACTCAAATTGTCCACTCGCCCTGAAAAGCGTGTAGGCTCCGACGAGCTTTGGGATCGCGCCGAATCGGCGCTGGCTTCCGCACTCGACAGCGCAGGTCTGCCTTATGACCTGCAGCCGGGCGAAGGCGCGTTCTACGGTCCGAAAATCGAGTTCTCCCTCAAGGATTGTCTCGGTCGGGTATGGCAGTGCGGCACCTTGCAGCTGGACTTCAATCTGCCGATCCGCCTGAGTGCCGAGTACGTGTCGGAAGACAACAGTCGCAAGAATCCGGTCATGTTGCACCGCGCGATTCTTGGATCCTTCGAGCGTTTCATCGGCATTCTGATCGAGCATTACGAAGGCGCATTCCCGGCCTGGCTGGCGCCTACCCAGGCAGTGATCATGAATATCACTGACAAACAGGCCGATTTTGCCCTCGAAGTGGAAAAAACTCTGGCCGAAAGCGGGTTTCGTGCCAAGTCCGACTTGAGAAATGAAAAGATCGGCTTTAAAATCCGTGAGCATACTTTGCTCAAGGTTCCTTATCTCCTCGTGATTGGAGATCGGGAGGTTGAAATGCAAACTGTCGCTGTGCGTACACGTGAAGGCGCTGACCTTGGCTCGATGCCGGTCGCCCAATTCGCTGAATTCCTCGCACAAGCGGTTTCCCGGCGTGGTCGCCAAGATACGGAGTAATTATTATTAAGCGTGAAATGAGACAAGATAAACGAGCTGCACCCAAGGCCCCGATCAATGAAAATATCTCGGCCCGCGAGGTTCGTTTAATTGGCGCTGACGGCGAGCAGATTGGCATCGTCTCGATTGATGAAGCGCTTCGTATTGCCGAAGAGGCGAAGCTGGATCTGGTAGAGATTTCTGCCGACGCAGTCCCTCCGGTCTGCCGTGTGATGGATTACGGCAAATCGATCTTCGAGAAGAAGAAGCAGGTTGCTGCAGCGAAGAAGAACCAGAAGCAGATCCAGGTTAAAGAAATCAAGTTTCGTCCAGGGACGGAGGAAGGGGATTACCAGGTAAAACTACGCAACCTGGTACGTTTCCTGAGTGACGGGGACAGGGCCAAGGTATCGTTGAGATTCCGCGGTCGTGAGATGGCCCACCAGGAGCTGGGTATGGAGCTGTTGAAGCGGGTTGAAGGTGACCTGCTCGAATACGGTTCCGTCGAACAGCATCCTAAGATGGAAGGACGCCAGCTGATCATGGTCATCGCCCCGAAAAAGAAGAAATAACCACCAGGGCACGGCAGGCCTTGCGGTTATATTTATCAACTGAATGCGGAGTATCCGAACATGCCAAAGATGAAGACTAAAAGTGGTGCAGCTAAGCGGTTTTTGAAAACCGCCAACGGCATCAAGCACAAGCACGCTTTCAAGAGCCACATCCTGACCAAAATGTCGACAAAGCGTAAGCGTCAATTGCGCGGTAGCAGCTTGCTGCATCCGTCTGACGTGGCAAAAGTCGAGCGCATGCTGCGCCTTCGTTAATTTTGATCAAGATATAGAGGAAGTAACTCATGGCTCGTGTAAAGCGTGGCGTCATTGCCCGTAAGCGTCACAAAAAAATTCTGAAACTTGCAAAAGGCTACTACGGCGCGCGTTCACGCGTATTCCGTGTTGCCAAGCAAGCGGTAATCAAGGCAGGCCAATACGCCTACCGTGACCGTCGTCAGAAAAAACGTCAGTTCCGCGCTCTGTGGATCGCTCGTATCAACGCTGGTGCTCGTGTTAACGGTCTGTCCTACAGCCGTTTCATTGCCGGCCTGAAAAAAGCGTCCATCGAGATCGACCGTAAGGTTCTGGCTGATCTGGCAGTGAACGAAAAAGCGGCGTTTGCTGCGATTGTCGAGAAAGCTAAAGCCACCTTGGCCTAAGTCCCCGACAATCACTTGCCCCGGTTCTCCGGGGTCGGTGTTAAACGTCATAAATAGGGGAAGAGCCTTCAGCTCTTCCCCTATTTTGTATCTGGAGTCTGTACATGGAAAACCTGGACGCGCTGGTCTCTCAAGCTCTTGAGGCTGTGCAAAGCGCCGAAGATATCAATGCCCTGGAGCAAATCCGGGTTCACTACCTCGGCAAGAAAGGCGAGTTGACTCAGGTGATGAAGACCCTGGGGAACCTGCCAGCTGAAGAGCGTCCGCAAGTCGGTGCGCTGATCAACGTTGCCAAGGAACGTGTCACAGAGGTTCTCAATGCACGCAAGGCATCGTTTGAGCAGGCAGAACTGACTGCCAGGCTCGCGGCCGAATGCATCGATGTGACCCTGCCGGGCCGCGGTCAGACCTCAGGTGGTCTGCACCCGATTACCCGTACTCTGGAACGTATCGAACAGTTCTTCACGCACATCGGCTACGGCATCGCCGAAGGCCCTGAAGTGGAAGACGATTACCATAACTTCGAGGCGCTCAACATCCCAGGCCACCACCCGGCCCGGTCGATGCACGACACCTTCTATTTCAACGCGAACATGCTGCTGCGCACCCACACCTCGCCGGTACAGGTACGCACCATGGAATCGCAGCAGCCGCCGATCCGCATCGTCTGCCCAGGCCGTGTGTACCGTAGCGACTCGGATATCACCCACTCGCCGATGTTCCACCAGATCGAAGGTCTGCTGGTCGATCGCGACATCAATTTTGCCGATCTGAAAGGCACCATCGAAGAGTTCCTGCGTGTGTTCTTCGAGAAAGAGCTGGCCGTGCGCTTCCGTCCTTCGTATTTCCCGTTCACCGAGCCCTCGGCGGAAGTGGATATGGAATGCGTCATGTGCAGTGGCAAGGGCTGCCGCGTCTGCAAGCAGACCGGCTGGCTTGAAGTCATGGGTTGCGGCATGGTCCACCCGAACGTGCTGCGCATGTCCGGCATCGATCCTGAAGAGTTTCAGGGCTTTGCGTTCGGCATGGGCGTAGAGCGTCTGGCCATGCTGCGTTACGGCGTCAATGATTTGCGCCTGTTCTTCGACAACGATTTGCGGTTCCTCGCGCAATTTCGCTAAGTCGTACGAACCTTTCAGGAGAGCAGGATGAAATTCAGTGAACAATGGCTGCGCGGCTGGGTAAGCCCGCAGGTTTCCCGCGACGAGCTGGTTGCTCGTCTGTCGATGGCCGGTCTTGAGGTTGACAGCGTGACGCTGGCCGCCGGCGTTTTCAGCGGCGTGGTGGTGGGTGAGGTGCTGAGCACCGAGCAACACCCCGATGCCGACAAGCTGCGCGTGTGTCAGGTCAGCAATGGCAGCGAGACCTTTCAGGTTGTCTGTGGTGCGCCAAATGTGCGTCCGGGCCTGAAAATTCCATTCGCCATGATCGGCGCCGAGCTTCCCGGCGATTTCAAGATCAAGAAAGCCAAGCTGCGCGGCGTCGAGTCCAACGGCATGTTGTGTTCGGCTGCCGAGTTGCAGGCCGGCGAGGGCAATGATGGCCTGATGGAACTGGCTGCTGATGCGCCGGTTGGCCAGGACATTCGTGTCTATCTGAGCCTGGACGATGCCAGCATCGAGGTCGACCTGACCCCGAACCGTGGCGACTGCCTGTCGGTGGCCGGTCTGGCGCGTGAAGTCGGTGCGCTGTACGCCGCTGAAGTCACCCGTCCGCAGGTCGCTGCTGTCAGCGCTGTGCACGATGAAGTGCGTCCGGTGGAAGTATTGGCTCCGGCTGCATGCCCGCGCTACCTGGGCCGTGTGATCCGCAATGTCGACCTGTCGCGTCCGACCCCGCTGTGGATGGTCGAGCGTCTGCGTCGTTCCGACGTGCGCAGCATCGATGCCGCTGTCGACATCACCAACTACGTGATGCTGGAGCTGGGTCAGCCTCTGCATGCGTTTGATCTGGCCGAAATCAACGGCGGGATTCGTGTGCGCATGGCCGAGGAGGGCGAGAAGCTCGTTTTGCTCGATGGTCAGGAAGTCAGCCTGCGTGCCGACACGCTGGTCATTGCCGATCACCAGCGCGCGCTGGCAATCGCCGGTGTCATGGGTGGCGAGCACAGCGGTGTGACTGCCGGTACCCGCGATATTTTCCTGGAAAGCGCGTTCTTCGACACCATTTCGGTGGCCGGCAAGGCGCGTTCCTATGGTTTGCATACCGACGCTTCGCACCGCTACGAGCGTGGTGTGGACTGGCAACTGGCCCGAGAAGCCATGGAGCGGGCCACTGGCCTGCTGCTGGAAATCACTGGTGGCGAAGCCGGCCCCGTGATCGAAGTGGTCAGCGAGCAGCATTTGCCGTCGATCGCCCCGGTTACGCTGCGCGCCAGCCGCGTCGAGCAGATGCTCGGTCTGGTGATCGAGAACGCCGAAATCGAACGCCTGCTGAAAGGTCTCGGTCTGGCTGTGACTGCCGAAGCTGAAGGGCAATGGCGTGTCGAAGTGCCAAGTCATCGTTTCGACATCAGCCTTGAAGTCGACCTGATCGAAGAGCTGGCGCGTCTTTACGGCTACAACCGTCTGCCGGTTCGCTACCCGCAAGCCCGTCTGGCTCCCCAGGCCAAGGCTGAAGCCAAGGGCGATCTGCCTGAGCTGCGCCGCCTGCTGGTTGCCCGCGGTTATCAGGAGGCGATCACCTACAGCTTCATCGACCCGAAATGGTTCGAGCTTTTCTCGCCGGGCGCCAAGCCGTTGCTGCTGGCCAACCCGATCTCCAATGACATGGCGGCCATGCGCGCCTCGTTGTGGCCGGGTCTGGTCAAAGCCCTGCAGCACAACCTCAACCGCCAGCAGGATCGCGTACGCATGTTCGAAAGCGGCCTGCGCTTCGTCGGTCAGCTCGACGGCTTGAAGCAAGAGCCGATGCTCGCTGGCGTGGTCTGCGGCAGCCGCTTGCCGGAAGGCTGGGCGCAAGGTCGCGACGTGGTCGATTTCTTCGACGTCAAGGCTGATGTCGAAGCGGTTCTGGGCTTTGCCGGTGCGTTGGGCGAGTTCATCTTCGCGCCGGGTCAGCATCCTGCCTTGCACCCAGGCCAGACGGCTCGCATCGAGCGTGATGGCCGTGAAGTCGGTTTCCTGGGCGCCATTCATCCGGAACTGTCGAAAACCCTCGGCCTGGATCGCCCGGTGTTTGTTTTCGAGCTGGTTCTGGCGGAAGTGGCGACCGGCCGTCTGCCGAAATTCCACGAGCTGTCGCGCTTCCCTGAAGTGCGCCGCGACCTGGCGCTGCTGGCCGATCAGGATGTTTCGGCCAGTGCGGTTCTGGACGTTATTCGTGAAAATGCAGGCGAGTGGCTCACAGACCTCAGGTTATTTGATGTTTACCAGGGTAAAGGCATTGATCCGCATAGAAAAAGCCTTGCAGTCGGCTTGACCTGGCAGCATCCATCACGCACTCTTAATGACGATGAGGTAAACGCAACGACACTTGCTATCCTCACCTCGCTTGAGGAGAGGTTAAACGCCACGTTAAGGAAGTAGCGTATGGGGGCTCTGACGAAAGCTGAGATGGCCGAACGTCTGTACGAAGAGCTGGGCCTGAATAAACGGGAAGCCAAGGAACTGGTCGAACTGTTTTTTGAAGAAATCAGGCACGCTCTGGAAGATAACGAGCAGGTGAAGTTGTCAGGTTTCGGCAACTTCGACCTTCGAGACAAGCGCCAGCGGCCTGGGAGAAATCCCAAGACCGGTGAAGAGATTCCGATTACGGCGCGCCGTGTGGTCACCTTTCGTCCAGGGCAGAAGCTGAAGGCCCGAGTTGAGGCATATGCTGGAACCAAGTCATAACGACGAGCTGCCGCCGATCCCCGGCAAACGCTACTTCACCATTGGTGAGGTCAGCGAGCTCTGCGCGGTAAAACCGCACGTTCTGCGTTATTGGGAGCAGGAGTTTCCTCAACTCAACCCCGTGAAACGACGCGGAAACCGTCGGTATTATCAGCGCCAGGACGTGCTGATGATCCGCCAGATCCGCGGCCTGCTGTACGATCAGGGCTTCACCATCGGTGGCGCCCGACTTCGTCTCACCAGCGGTGAACCGAAGGATGACACCCAGCAGTACAAGCAGATGATCCGCGAGATGATTGCGGAGCTGGAAGACGTACTCGTCATGCTCAAGGCGTAATTGAGCAGTCAGGATACTTCCAAAATTCAAATGCTTAGGGTATATTCCTCAACGTTTTCGCAGGTTGCAAAACAGATACACGCCTAGTCGGGGCGTAGCGCAGTCCGGTAGCGCACTAGCATGGGGTGCTAGGGGTCGAGTGTTCGAATCACTCCGTCCCGACCATATAATTCAATGACTTAGCCCAATCTGAGAAGATTGGGCTTTTTCATGTTCGTGAGTTTTGAGTGACTCGTTGGTTTTTCATGCCTGCCTCCTTTTCAAAAATGTCAGACCCGGCCCACGCGAGTCAATTGCTGACACCATGTTTGCAGCATCCATCAGATATCCAGTATCCGAGCTTGGTCCCGTTCGAAAACCATTTCATGGAACGATTAAGCGGTGCTGTCAGGCCCAGTCAATCACATTCCCCTGCTGATCTGACGCTCCCACTTTTCACGCATTGGCATGACGTCACTCCGCCGCTGAGACTCAGTTTGAGAAGGGTATTGGAGCTTCGCGATTCGGTTCAGCTACTATCGCGCAGATCGATTTATGTATGGATGCACTGATGCTCAATGATTCCGATACCTTGGGAAGTGCTTTCAAGCGTGCCTTTTACCGGGTCGACGGTATAACCATGTATGCGTGTTGGGCGATATGGGTGGGGGTGCTGATTTGGGACCTGCTTGGTTCGGAAGGCTCGGGGATCCACACGGTTGTCCTGATTCTGATAGGCCTTTTAAATCCTTTCCTGTTTCTGCTGCTTGGCCTTTGGCGTTTACCCGGTCTGCTGACGGCGTTGATTGTCATCGGCATCAATATCAAGTTTTTATTCGCTTGGCTTTGAACCTTACGACCTATGTAAAACGCGGTATTGAGGGCTGAAACCTTCTCGCGCTGCTTGCTTGCACATAAAAGGCCTGTCGCTTTTTATAACAGGCACAGCCCCGTGCCAGCGTCGTCATCCAGCCACTCGGAATAGCCAATAGCTGTTACCTAAAAGCCGTGGCGACGTTCCCCTGCACCAACGCTTTGCGCGTGTGCCTGCGACGCGAGCTCCGACTAAGGTGCCCACCACCCCTAAAAAAACAATTTGACATATGTTATTTGTGATCACATATTTGCTCTATAAGAAAGCCAATATGAGTCACTCCCCATGACAGACCGTCCCATCCTCCTGCCGCCCATGCGCCAGGTTTCTCGCGATACCCTCCAGGACCAGGTCTACCGGCAGATCCGTGAAGCACTTATGAGCGGGCGCTTTCAGCCGGGTCAGAAGCTGACGATTCGTGGTCTTGCCGAGGCGCTAGGCTCCAGTCCGATGCCGGTGCGCGAGGACTTGAATCGTCTTAGCGCCGAGAACGCCTTCGAAGTCACCGAAACCGCCCGGCTGCGCGTGCCCATGATGACTCCGGAGCGGCTGCGCGAGATTCGCGATGCGCGGGTTGCGCTGGAAGGTCTGTTGGCCGAGAAAGCGGTGGTTCTGATCAACGACGCCGATCTTGCCGACATCAGCCAGCTCTGCGGGCAGATGCAGAAGGCTGCCGACAGCGTTGATGTAGCCCTTTATCTGTGGACCAACTTTGCCTTTCATCGACGCATTTATGCGGTGGCCAAGGCTGAGCTGATCGTTGCAGCAGTGGAGAATTTCTGGCTGCACATCGGCCCGTGTTTCGCGCTGGTTGCGCCTGACCGGGCGCATCTTCAGCGTTCGATGGAGGCGCACAACCGTATCGTCGAGGCGTTGGCGGCGCGTGATGGGGCGGCGGCTCGTGCAGCTGTCACCGACGACATCATGCAGGCTGCCGACTCTCTGACGCGCCTGATCGCAAAGAGCGACCGCTCCAGGTCGCGTGTCTCGGGAGTGAAAAAAGCATGAGTGTTCTCAATCGGCTGGTTCCCTATGCAGGGCTGCGTGTCCTGATTTCCGGCGGTGCAGCCGGGATCGGTGAGGTATTGGCGGCGGCCTATCTGGAAGCGGGGGCAAAGGTACACGTTTGCGATGTCAGCGCGGCGGCCATCGCGGCATTCCTCGATCGCCATCCAGGCAGCGTCGCCACCCTCGCAGACGTCGCTGATCCGGCGCAGATCGAGGCGGTGTTCAGGGTGCAGCGCGCACGCTTCGATGGTCTCGATGTGCTGATCAACAACGCCGGGATCGCCGGGCCGACGGCGGGCATCGATGCAATCAGCGAAGAAGAGTGGCAGCGCACCATCGACATCAATCTCACCGGGCAGTACCGCTTCGCTCATCACGCGGTGCCGTTGCTCAAGGCCTCGCCCAACGCTCACCTGATCCATATCGCCTCGGTCGCCGGTCGCCTGGGCTATGCCTGGCGCACTCCGTATGCCGCGACCAAATGGGCGATTGTCGGGCTGATGAAGTCGCTGGCTTCCGAGTTGGGTGAAAGTGATATCCGCGTCAATGCCTTGCTGCCGGGTATCGTCGAAGGTCCGCGCATGGACGGAGTGATTCGGGCCCGTGCGCAACAGATGAACGTGCCGGAGGAGGCGATGCGCGAGGAGTATCTGAAAAAGATCTCGCTCAAGCGCATGGTCACGGCCGAGGACGTTGCGGCGATGGCACTCTTTTTATGCTCGCCCGCCGCCCGCAACGTCACGGGGCAGGCCATCAGTGTGGATGGCAACGTCGAATACCTTTAAGGATTCGGCCCGATAGCAACGATGACCGGACGTCGTCCGCGTCATGTTCCACATCAGACTTCTCGCCAACAACAAGAATGGAGAATGCTCATGCCCAAAAAACGTCCGGTCATCATTACCTGCGCCGTCACGGGTGCAATTCACACGCCGTCGATGTCGCCTCATTTGCCGATCACGCCGCAGGAAATCGCCGATGCAGCCATCGGTGCCGCCGAGGCCGGGGCCTCGATCGTTCATTTGCACGCCCGCGACCCACATGACGGAAGGCCCAGTCAGGATGTCGATCTGTTTCGGCAATTCCTGCCGCAGATCAAGGCCAAGAGCGACGTGGTGATCAATATCACCACCGGTGGCGCGCCGACCATGGGCGTGGAAGAGCGCTTGCAACCGGTCGCGCAGCTCAAGCCGGAACTCGCCTCGTTGAACATGGGGTCAATGAACTTCGGGCTTTACGAAATGCTGGATCGCTACAGTGAATTCAAGCACGACTGGGAGCGTCCCTATCTGGCCGACAGCGACGACCGGATCTTCCGCAACACCTTCCGCGACATCGCGCACATCCTCAATACCTGTGCCGAGAACCGCACGCGCTTTGAAATTGAATGCTACGACATCGGTCATCTGTATACCGCAGCACACTTCCTGCAGCGTGGGTTGCTCAAGGCGCCGATCTTCATCCAGTCTGTATTCGGTTTGCGCGGCGGTATCGGCGGGCATCCTGAAGACCTGGCGCACATGCGCCGTACGGCTGACCGCCTGTTTGGCGATGCCTATCAGTGGTCGATCCTGGGGGCCGGTCGCAATCAGATTCCGCTGGGCACCATGGGCCTGTCGATGGGCAGTCATGTGCGGGTCGGTCTGGAGGATTCGCTGTGGGACGGACCGGGCAAGCTGGCGGCGTCCAATGCCGATCAGGTCAAGCGTATTCGCACGGTGATCGAAGCGCTGGGCGGGCAGGTGGCAACGCCTGACCAAGCCCGTGAAATGCTCGATCTGAAGGGGCAGGACAAGGTTAATTTCTAGTCGCCGCAAAATGTGTCATCTCAATAACAACAAGACAGAGGTGAAAAATGCGTATCGAAATCGTTGTCGACGTAAAGACCACGCTGGGCGAAGGCCCGGTCTGGGATGTCGAGCAACAGCGCCTGTACTGGATCGACAGCTTCGACGGCCGCGTCCTGCGCTGCACGGACGACGGGCGTGAACTGCGCGCCTGGGATGTCGGTCAGAAAATCGGTTCCATGGCCCTGCGCAAGCATGGCGACGCGGCGCTTGTCGCGTTGCAGACCGGTATCTACAACCTTGACCTGCCGAGCGGCGATCTCGAGCTGATCGTCGACCCTGAGCCCGGTTTGCCGAACAATCGCCTCAATGATGGCAAGGTCGATCGGCAGGGCCGGTTCATCGTGGGCTCGATGGACACGCAGGAGGATCAGGCCAGCGCGAAGCTGTATCGCCTCGATGCGGACCTGAGCCTGCACACCCTGGATGAAGGCATCATCGTGTCCAACGGCCCTTGCTGGAGTCCGGGCGGGGAAACCTTTTATTTCGCCGACACCTGGTCGGGGGAAATCTGGGCCTACGATTACGACAATGCCAGCGGCGCAGTCGCCAACAGGCGTACGTTTGCCAAGGTCGACACCTCAGGCGGAGGCGCGGCGGATGGCTGCACCGTGGACGCCGAAGGCTGTCTGTGGCAAGCGCTGGTGTATGCCGGAAAGCTGGTGCGTTACACCCCTGACGGGCAGGTGGATCGCATCATCGACATGCCGGTGAAAAAAGTGACCAGTCTGACCTTCGGCGGCTCGAATCTGGACACACTGTTTGTCACCTCCATGGCCAAGCCGCCGTTGCCGCGCTTTCCGGAAGATGGCCAGCAGCGCGGTGCCCTGTTCGCCATCACCGGGCTGAGTGTGAAAGGCATCGCCGAGCGGCGCTTTGCCAGTTAACCCGCCGACAGACCGAACCTGAACGTTAAGGACGACTGGACCCTTTCTCGCTGGGGCGTGTGCAGCACGCCTGGAGATTTCCCATGCCAAATAACAAGAACGCATCGCTGGGCAAGATTCATCGTTTTTCGTGGGTGTCATTGCTGGTCTGCTGGATGATCTGGATTTTGAACGCTTACGATCGCGAGATCGTCTTGCGCCTGGGTCCGACGATTTCCAAGCATTTCGACCTGTCTGCGGACCAGTGGGGGACGGTGGCGACGGTGGTCATGCTGGCGCTGGCCGTTCTCGATATTCCCGGCTCCATCTGGAGCGATCGCTACGGCGGAGGGTGGAAGCGGGCGCGCTTTCAGGTGCCGTTGGTACTGGGTTACACCGCGCTGTCGTTTCTGTCGGGATTCAAGGCATTGAGTGGCAGCCTCGCCAGTTTCATCGCTTTGCGGGTCGGGGTGAATCTGGGCGCTGGCTGGGGCGAGCCTGTCGGTGTCAGTAATACTGCCGAGTGGTGGCCAGTAGAACGTCGCGGTTTTGCCTTGGGCGCGCACCATACCGGTTACCCCATCGGCGCGATGCTCAGCGGCATCGTCGCCAGTTTCGTGATCAGCACCTACGGTGAGGAAAACTGGCGTTATGTGTTCTTCTTCGCCTTCGTGGTAGCACTGCCATTGATGATCTTCTGGGCACGCTACTCGACGGCCGAGCGCATCACCCAGCTGTACGTGGACATCGCTGCCAAAGGCATGACCCCACCGGACAGCACGCCGTCAACCAATGTAAAAGGCCAGGTCTGGAAGTCGGTGAAGGCGACGCTGAGTAACCGCAATATCGCCCTGACTGCCGGTAACACCCTGCTCACGCAAGTGGTGTACATGGGCGTCAACATTGTCCTGCCAGCCTATCTGTACAACATCCTTAACCTGTCGCTGGCCGAGTCGGCGGGAATGAGCGTGGTGTTCACCCTGACCGGTATCCTCGGGCAACTGATCTGGCCTTCGCTGTCGGACATCATCGGCCGGCGCATCACCTTGATCATTTGTGGCATATGGATGGCGGTCAGTGTCGGGGCCTTTTACTTCGCCAACACCATCCTGATCGTCATCGTCGTGCAGTTGCTTTTCGGCCTGGTGGCCAATGCCGTCTGGCCCATCTACTACGCAGTCGCTTCCGACTCGGCACAGCCTTCGGCGACCTCCACAGCCAACGGGATCATCACCACGGCGATGTTCATCGGCGGCGGTATTGCCCCGGTGCTGATGGGAACGCTGATTTCCATGGGCGGCGGCTGGACCAGCCTCAGCGGTTATACCGTGTGCTTTTTCGTCATGGCCGGTTGCGCGTTGGGCGGGGCGTTTTTGCAACTGTTTTCTCACCGCCCGGAGCTGCTGACGGTGCAGCGTAGCGTGTGAGGGGGGGGCGAGGGAGGGCGCCCAGGTTCTGAACTTCCTGAACGGGAAGTAACGATGTAATGACGCTTGGTATCTGGACTGATGCGTCAGCCTGCGGGGACCGGAAAGACAGCGCAAGCGCTTCAATTCTGTCCCCGTATCAACCAGAAAATGTCCCTCTCAAGAGTGGCAGAAAGCGCTTTTCGGGTGGTTAAGCCGATTCAACAAGAAAGAATAAAGTATTACTTTTTCCCTAAATCACTTGTTTTTCAGCGACATCTAACCTGTCTCAATCAGGCAATATCTTACTAGCGCGGTTAAAAATTTTGACGTCAGAAATCCTCAGGCGTCAATTTTCTATGCTGTGCGGGAGGATGAAATGCCAAGTGTAATAAAAATTTTTTATCCTTAAATATCATAAGCTTAATGTCAATTAGAGCCTTTATTCAGGTTCGGAAGACTTGCAGCCTCTAAAGTTACCGAGCTGGCGGGCGACATGAGTAGTATCTCAATGACATCAATCATAAAAGTTGGTTCATCCCATTTTTTACGAGTGATAGCGCCCATCATGCAAGCCATGGAACGGCTATGTTCAGGATCGACATCATGTTCAGCAAACTCAGTATCTCGCAAAAGCTTTACTTCAGCTTTGCCGCGATCATCGTATTTATCGCCGTTCTGGTCGCGAGTGCTTACAGGGGCTTTGAGCAGGTCGAAGAGGCCACCAACAGCAATGTGCATACCTATCAGGTGCTGAGTGAAGCGCAACTTGCTCTTGAACAGCTGATCAATATCGAAACCGGGATGCGCGGCTTTGTCATCGCCTCTAAGGATGCCTTCCTTGAGCCATTGGTGGCGGGGCAGAAGCGCTTCACCGAAGAGCTCGATTCGCTCAAGCGTCTGACAGCTGACAATGCGGAACAGCAGCGCCGCCTGGCTGCTCTGGGTGACACCCAGAAGCGCTGGCTTGACGAAGATGTCAATCCGATCATCGCCCTGCGCCGCGATCTGACTGCACGCAATATGCCTGATGATGAACTGGATGCACGCATCACCTCGGGTGCCGACAAGGCCAAGATGGACAGCATGCGCGCTTTACTTGCCGAGATCAGCGGTGCCGAGCAGAAGTTGCTGGTTCAGCGTAGCCAGGACATGACGGACGCCAAGCATTTGGCGATCCTGATCCTGATGTGCGGCGGCCTGGCCGCGGCTGTTCTCGCGATGATCCTTGCCGCTGTATTGGGGCGCAGTACCACGGCGCGTTTGCAGCTGGCCATTGATGCCGCAACGGCAATTGCCAATGGCAAGCTGGACACTGTGATCGATACCAGCAGCCACGACGAACTGCCGAAAGCCTTTGATCGTATGCAGAATCGCCTGCGCGAGATGATTCAACAGATCAGCCAGGCCGCCAATCAACTGGTCGTCGCCGTGCAACAGATTTCCGGTGCCTCCGAGCAACTGTCCGGTGCGATCCAGGAACAGTCGACGTCCGCCTCGGCGATGGCGGCTACTATCGAAGAACTGACCGTCAGCATCCATCACGTTTCCGAAAACGCCGATGAGGCGCATGAACTCGCCAGTCGCTCTGGGCAACAGTCGAAGGATGGTGCGCAGGTCATCGAAAACACCTTGTCCAGCATGAATGGCATCGCCCGGACCGTGCAGCTTTCCTCTACTCAGGTCGCAGGCCTGGGTCAGCACTCCGAGCACATTTCATCGATCGTCAGCGTGATTCAGGGCATTGCCGACCAGACCAACCTGCTGGCCCTCAACGCTGCCATCGAGGCTGCTCGTGCCGGTGAACAGGGGCGTGGCTTCGCAGTGGTTGCAGACGAAGTACGCCTGTTGGCGCAGAACACCGGCAAGTCCACCAAGGAAATCGCCGGGATGATCGAGAAAATTCAGGCGGGCGTGCGGGAAACCGTCGAGAGCATGCGCAGCGGCGTTCAGGAAGTGAACGAAGGCGTGGAAATGGCGGGCACTGCCGGTCAGGCGATCATCGAGATTCGCGACAGTTCGGGCAAGGTTCTGCAGGTGGTCGACCAGATATCCTTCGCGCTGCGTGAGCAAACCGCAGCCAGCCAGGATGTCGCACGTAACGTCGAGCGCTCCGCGCAAATGGCTGAACAGAACAACATGTCGGTTCAGGAACTGCTCAAGACCAGCGGCGGCCTGAAGACCCTCGCCATCAGCCTGCAGACGGAAGTGGGCAAGTTTCGGCTTTAAGGTCTGAAAGCGCATCAGCAGCAGGGTCACCCTGCTGAAAAAACCGGTATTAGTCGAAGCGCTAATGCCGGTTTTTTTTGCATATTAAAAAAATGCGCCTAACCTTTGGTGCCTCGATGATGATCCCGAGCAGCGCATCGAAATTCATGCAATGAAATGGCAGCGCAGGCTGTCTCAGGACTGATGCCTTTTTATGTCAATGCTGAGCCAGAATACTGTCCAGCAGACCCGGGAAACGGCTCTCAAGCACCTGTTTGCGTAGCGAGTTCATGTGCGTGGTGCCCACGTTGCGCGTCTGTACAAGCCCCGCGTCGCGTAGCACGCGGAAGTGATGGGACATGCTGGATTTGGGGCGTCCGCCGTCCAGTTCGCCGCAGGTGGCCTCTGCAACGCCGGCCAGGCAGCGCACGATTCCCATGCGAACGGGATCACTCAAGGCATAGAGTAAGCGTTCGAGGGTGAGGTCTTCAGGATCGGGGTGTTGGAAGGTTCGCATGCCGGGGATGATATCAAGGCTTTCGTTTATTGCCATAGTTCGATTACCATCGAACAACTGAAACCAAAAGTCATCTGGCCTACGGGAGCTTTCCAATGTCTGCATTGTTCGAACCCTTCAAACTGAAAGACGTTACGCTGCGCAATCGAATCGCCATTCCTCCGATGTGCCAGTATTCGGCAACCGAAGGTGTTATCAACGACTGGCACCAGGTGCATCTGGCCAGCATGGCACGCGGTGGCGCGGGTCTGTTGGTGGTTGAAGCTACCGCCGTTGCGCCGGAAGGGCGTATTACCCCAGGTTGCACCGGTATCTGGAACGACGAGCAGGCGCAGGTATTCGTGCCTGTCGTCAAAGCCATCAAGGCCGCAGGGTGCGTACCGGGTATTCAGATTGCCCATGCCGGTCGCAAGGCCAGCGCCAATCGCCCATGGGAAGGTGATGACCATATCGCAGCGTCCGATTCGCGCGGCTGGGACACCATCGCCCCGTCCGCCATCGCGTTCGGTGCCAATCTGCCGAAAGTCCCGCGCGCCATGACCCTGGAAGACATCGCTCGTGTTCGCCAGAACTTCGTCGATGCTGCCCGTCGCGCCCGCGATGCCGGCTTTGAATGGATCGAGCTGCATTTTGCCCACGGTTATCTGGGGCAGAGCTTCTTCTCCGAGCATTCCAACCAGCGCACCGATGAGTACGGCGGCAGCTTCGATAACCGTAGCCGTTTCCTGCTGGAAACCCTGGCTGCAGTGCGTGAAGTCTGGCCTGAGAACCTTCCGCTCACCGCACGTTTTGGCGTGATCGAATACGACGGTCGCGACGAGCAGACTCTGGCAGAGTCGATCGAACTGGCGCGCCGCTTCAAGGCTGGCGGGCTGGATCTGTTGAGCGTCAGCGTCGGTTTCAGCACCCCGGACGCCAACATTCCGTGGGGGCCTGCGTTCATGGGGCCGGTTGCCGAGCGTGTGCGCCGTGAAGCGGATATTCCCGTGACCAGCGCCTGGGGTTTTGGCGAGCCGAAGCTGGCTGAAGAGGCGGTCAAGTCAGGCCAGCTCGATCTGGTCTCGATTGGTCGTGCACATCTGGCCGACCCTCATTGGGCCTACTTCGCAGCGAAAGAACTGGGCGTTGAAAAATCGGCCTGGACCTTGCCTGCGCCTTACGCTCACTGGCTTGAACGTTATCGCTGAGTACGCATGATCTGAAAGGATGCATTCGCTGGTGGCACCTACAGCGTCTGCACCTTATCTTCTGCTGAAGTGGTGGTAGGCGTTTGCCAACCACCACCCAACGCTTTGAAGACGGCGACCGCCGCCTGCGCGGATTCGACTTGTGCCTGCGCCTTGGCGTCAGCGACCTGCAGCATTTTCTCGTCGGCGCGCAGAACCTCGATCAAACTGGCAGCACCTTTGCTGTAGCTTGCGAATGAGGATTGCCGGGCTGACGCAAGTGCAGTTTCTCCTTTTCCCAGCATTGCAGCTTGAGTTTCGCGGCTGGCCAACGAAGAAAAAGCATTTTCAACGTCCTCAGTGGCGCGCAAAACTGACTGTCGATAAGCCGCCAGAGCTTCTGCCTCTTGTCCCTTGGCTTGACTGATCCGGGCGTTCACCCGGCCGAAATCAAAAAGCCTCCAGCGAAGCCCCAAAATACCTGCTGACTGACTGGCACCGCCGGTAAACAGATTGCCGCTCGACACGGCTGTGGCGCTGCCCAGCAATGCGCTGAGTGAGAGTTTGGGGTAATACTCGCTGATCGCCACGCCGATACGCGCGTTTGAAGCTGCTAGGCGCCGCTCGGCCACGATCAGATCAGGTCTGCGACGCAGGAGATCGGCTGGCGTTCCTGTCGATGTGAGCGCGGGTGCGTGTGGGATTCGACCTGTTTCCGCCAGAGAGCCCCGATGAGTGCCAGGCGCTACGCCCAGCATCACGTCAAGCGCGTTCATTGCAGCGTCGAGACCTGTTTGCAGAATCGGCACTGTTGCCTGCACCTGTAAAAGCTCGGCTTCGATCTGACGAACTTCATAGTCAGGGGACAGACCACGCTCATGAAGGAGCTGGACTTTTTCCAGCAGGTCTTGCCGGGTTTTAACCTGTCGGTTCGTGATCGCCAGCCTGGCTTGCAGACCACGGATGGTGATGTAGGTATCGGCGGTCCGGGCTGCCACAGCGAGCCTCGCAGCCGCAACACTTGCCTGCGAAGCCTGGTATTCAGCCAGTGCAGCCTGTCGGCTGCGTCTCAAACCGCCAAAAACATCCAGCTCCCAGCTTGCGGTCAGATTGGCTTCATAGGCATTGCCATAACGATCGTAGCCAGGTGCCGAGTTCAGCACCTGGCCGAGTGGCGTCTCTACCGATTGATGAGCCCGCGCCGTCTGTGCATCGATGTTGCCCGACGGGAGCAGGGCGGCGGTTGCCGCATCTGCTCCGGCGCGTGCCTGAGCCAGTTGCGCGCTGGCTTGAGCGAGATCGAGGTTCTGCGCCAGTGCGCGTGACACGAAGCTGCTCAGTAACGGATCATCAAAACCGTCCCACCACGCGGCACTGACAAGCGGATGCGCGGTAATATTCGCAGCGCCACGTGGTTGAGTCAGATAGCGGTCAGGCAGGGGCGCATCCGGGCGCTGGTAATCCGGACCCACGGCGCAGCCCGACAGCAGGCCGGTGCTCATGACCAGTACATAAGTACAAAGCGTGCGCATGGAAATTCCTTGAGATGATCAGGTTGTGACTATATTACGATCCGGTCACTTGTTGTCAATGAGTGTTCACATAGCTAAGCTGGAAACATGACTAATCAAATCAAGACATCGCCAACACGTGGTCCCTCCGACCACAGCGTTCGCGATCAGGTTGTCGAAGCGGCAACACAGCATTTCGGCCACTACGGCTATGAGAAAACCACGGTTTCCGATCTGGCCAAGGCCATCGGTTTTTCCAAGGCCTACATCTACAAGTTCTTCGACTCCAAGCAAGCCATCGGCGAAGTGATCTGCTCGAACCGGCTGGCGATGATCATGGCGCTGGTGAACTCGGCCATCAGCGACGCGCCAACGGCCTCCGAGAGGCTGCGCCGCCTGTTCCGCTCGCTTGTGGAGGCCGGTAGCGACCTGTTTTTTCACGACCGGAAGCTGTATGACATAGCCGCTGTCGCAGGCCGCGATCAGTGGCCTTCTGCTGCCGCGCACGACGAGCGTATTCGCCAGCTCATCCAGCAAATCGTTCTTGAAGGCAGGGAGTCGGGAGAGTTCGAACGCAAGACACCTCTGGACGAGGCCGTTCAGGCCATTCACCTGGTCATGCGTCCGTACATCAACCCGGTGCAATTGCAATACAACCTCGACATCGTGTCGACAGCTCCGGTCCATCTGTCGGCGCTGATACTGCGAAGTCTGGCACCTTGAAATTGTGACCATTGACTAATTTGGTCACTTTACGGAGAATCGTTTCCCTGCTCACTTGATTTCAAGTAGGGATCCCATGCTCCTGTTCAGACCCAAAGCCACTGCGTTGTTGTTATTGCCTCTCTTCCTGACTGCGTGCAGCGAGTCGTCCGGGGGGCGCGATCCACGTACCCAGCCGCCTCTGGTAAGGGCGGCCACTGTTGCAAATACTGATCAAGCCTCCCGTTCATTCACCGGGGTTGTGGTCGCTCGGGTTCAGAGCGACCTGGGGTTTCGGGTTTCCGGGAAGGTGCTTGAGCGCCTGGTTGATACCGGCCAGACCGTCAAGCGCGGTGAGCCACTGATGCGCCTGGACCCCGTTGACCTTGGGCTTCAGGCTCAGGCCCAACAGCAGGCGGTTGCCGCCGCTGTGGCACGAGCCAGGCAGACCGCCGATGACGAAGCGCGTAACCGCGATCTGGTTGTTGCTGGTGCGATATCCGCGTCCGCCTACGACAGGATCAAATCCCTGGCCGACACCGCCAAGGCAGAGTTGAGTGCTGCACAAGCGCAGGCCAGCGTGGCGCGTAACGCAACCGGATACGCCGTTTTACTGGCGGACGCCGACGGCGTGGTGGTCGATACCCTGGTCGAGCCTGGACAGGTCGTCAGCGCAGGCCAGCCCGTGGTCAGGCTGGCAAAGGCCGGGCCACGCGAAGCCATTGTCCATCTGCCTGAAACCTTGCGGCCGACTATGGGGGATCGGGCTGAGGCCAGACTGTATGGAAACAGTGCGAGCGTCATACCGGCAAGGCTGAGGCTGCTCTCTGACGCCGCAGACCCGCTGACGCGTACGTTTGAAGCCAGGTATGTGCTTGAAGGCTCAAACATCAGTGCACCTCTGGGTTCAACGGTGTCCCTCGATATCGCTGTCGGCAAGGCTGCCCGGCAGTCGCTGGCGATACCCATTGCCGCTCTGCATGACCCGGGTCGAGGCCCGGGTGTCTGGGTCATTGCGGGTACGCCTGCAAAAGTCACCTGGCGCGCCGTGCAACTGCTGGGTGTGAGTGACGATTCGGCAAATGTGAGTGGCGGTCTCGAGGCCGGTGAGCAGGTCGTGGCACTGGGCACGCATTTGCTTCACGACGGTGAGGAAGTGCTCGTGCAGCAAGGTGGTATCACCGCCGAGGCACGACCATGAGTCCGGGACGTTTCAACCTTTCTGCACTGGCCGTTCGCGAACGCGCCATCACGCTGTTTCTGATTATTTTGATCGGCGTGGCCGGTACGCTTTCATTTTTCAAACTGGGGCGTGCGGAAGATCCGCCTTTCACCGTCAAGCAAATGACCGTTATTTCTGCATGGCCTGGCGCAACCGCTCAGGAGATGCAGGATCAGGTCGCCGAGCCGCTTGAAAAACGCATGCAGGAATTGAAGTGGTACGACCGTAGCGAGACCTACACCCGGCCAGGTCTGGCATTCACTATGGTTTCATTTCAGGACAAGACGCCACCTTCTCAGGTGCAGGAAGAGTTTTATCAGGCGCGCAAGAAACTCAGTGATGCCGCGAAGTCATTGCCTGCGGGGGTCATTGGTCCGATGGTCAATGATGAATTCTCGGACGTGACCTTTGCGCTGTTTGCGTTGAAAGCCAAAGGTGAGCCGCAGCGGCTGCTGGTACGCGATGCCGAGTCGCTGCGCCAGCGTCTGCTGCATGTGCCGGGCGTGAAGAAGATCAATATCATCGGCGAACAGGCCGAACGAATTTTCGTGTCGTTCTCCCACGAGCGGCTGGCAACATTGGGTATCGCTCCTCAGGATATTTTTTCGGCGCTCAACGACCAGAACGTCCTGACGCCTGCCGGTTCGATTGAGACCAGCGGGCCACAGGTTTTTCTGCGCCTGGACGGTGCCTTCGACACCCTTGAGAAAATCCGCAATACGCCGATTGTGGCGCGGGGTAAAACGCTGAAGCTCCAGGACGTGGCGACAGTGGAGCGCGGTTACGAAGACCCCGCGACCTTTATGGTCCGCAATCAGGGTGAGCCTGCGCTGTTGCTGGGCATCGTGATGCGCGACGGCTGGAACGGGCTGGACCTGGGTAAGGCGCTGGATGCAGAAACGGCCAGCATCAACCAAGGCATGCCCTTGGGAATGACGCTTTCAAAAGTCACTGACCAGTCGGTGAACATCGGTTCGGCCGTTGACGAGTTCATGATCAAATTCTTCGTCGCCCTGCTTGTGGTGATGCTGGTGTGCTTCCTCAGCATGGGCTGGCGAGTCGGTGTGGTCGTCGCTGCAGCGGTACCGCTGACGCTGGCCATAGTCTTCGTCGTGATGGAAGCGACGGGCAAGAACTTTGATCGTATTACCCTGGGATCACTGATCCTGGCGCTGGGCCTGTTGGTGGACGACGCCATCATTGCCATCGAAATGATGGTGGTGAAAATGGAGGAGGGCTACGACCGGATCAAGGCCTCAGCCTATGCCTGGAGCCACACAGCGGCGCCCATGCTTGCCGGTACCCTGGTGACTGCGGTCGGCTTCATGCCGAACGGCTTTGCGCAGTCGACTGCCGGCGAGTACACCAGCAACATGTTCTGGATTGTCGGCATCGCCCTGATTGCTTCCTGGATAGTTGCAGTGGTCTTCACACCTTATCTGGGGGTGAAGATGCTGCCGGAAATCAAGCCGGTTGAAGGCGGACACGCCGCCATCTACGATACGGCGCATTACAATCGTTTCAGGCGGATTCTGGCCCGCGTCATTGCCAGGAAGTGGTGGGTGGCGGGTGCGGTTATCGCTGCATTTGTGGTGGCGATTCTCGGGATGGGGGCGGTCAAGAAACAATTCTTCCCGACTTCCGATCGTCCGGAAGTACTGATCGAAGTGCAGATGCCCTATGGCACATCCATCGAGCAGACCAGCGCTACCACCGCCAAAGTAGAGGCATGGCTGAAAAAGCAGGATGCCGCGAAGATCGTTACGTCCTATATCGGCCAGGGCTCGCCCCGCTTTTATCTGGCAATGGCGCCGGAGCTGCCCGACCCGTCGTTTGCAAAGATCGTTGTACTGACTGAAAGCCAGGAAGCACGTGAGGCGCTCAAGCTGCGGATTCGCGAGGCGGTTGCTGACGGACTTGCACCTGAAGCCCGGGTCAGGGTCACACAGCTCGTGTTCGGTCCTTATTCACCGTTTCCCGTGGCGTATCGCGTGAGCGGGCCGGACCCTGACACATTGCGCGAGATCGCCGCGCGGGTCGAAACCGTGATGGCGGCGAGTCCGATGATGCGTACTGTCAACAGCGATTGGGGAACACGAGTGCCCACGCTGCACTTCTCTCTGGATCAGGATCGTTTGCAGGCCGTCGGGCTGACCTCGAGCGCAGTTGCCCGGCAATTGCAGTTCCTGCTTTCAGGTGTCCCTGTCACGTCTGTCCGCGAAGATATCCGGTCAGTGGACGTGATGGGCAGGGCGGCGGGTGACATCCGCCTGGACCCTGCGAAGATCGAGGGTTTCACGCTGGTGGGGGCTGCCGGTCAGCGTATTCCTCTGTCGCAGACCGGAGTGGTCGAAGTGCGCATGGAAGACCCGATTCTGCGCCGAAGAGATCGTGTGCCGACTATCACCGTGCGCGGTGATATTGCGGAAGACCTGCAACCGCCGGATGTCTCCGCCGGGATCATGAAAGCACTGCAGCCGATCATCGACAGCCTGCCGCAGGGCTATCGGATCGAGCAGGCCGGATCAATAGAGGAGTCGGCAAAGGCCACTGTGGCATTGGCTCCGCTGTTTCCGATCATGATTGCCGTTACCTTGCTGATCATCATCCTTCAGGTGCGTTCGATGTCGGCGATGATGATGGTGTTTTTCACCGCGCCGCTCGGGTTGATCGGCGTTGTGCCGACATTGCTTCTGTTCAATCAGCCGTTCGGTATCAATGCCCTGGTCGGGCTGATCGCGCTGTCCGGCATTCTGATGCGCAATACCTTGATCCTGATCGGGCAAATCGACCACAACGAAAAGCAAGGGCTCGACCCGTTTCATGCGGTGGTCGAAGCCACCGTACAGCGGGCACGCCCGGTGCTGCTCACGGCTCTGGCGGCGATCCTGGCGTTCATTCCCCTGACCCATTCGGTGTTCTGGGGCACGCTTGCCTACACGCTGATCGGAGGCACCCTCGGCGGGACAGTCATGACGCTGGTGTTCCTGCCAGCCATGTATTCGATCTGGTTCAAAATCCGTCCGGATAGAGGAACGTAGCCCCGAAACTCCAGCAGTCACGCCTCAACTGGCACAGAGATGAAGGGGATTTGATCATGAGTCGTTACGCTTAAAGGCTGAGTGCGGCTTTGCGATCAGTTCTACAAAATCGACTGCCGCACATTCGTTCGGTGCTGGCGTTGCAAGATCCGCTCGTCCTGCTGATAGTAATCTCGCCTTACCGGATTCGGCGGGGTCAATGCCAGCGTTCTCTTTCGGCGCTGGGAAGGCAAGCTGTAAGTCGTTTGGTCCTGGAAAGTGCTCTGCAACGGCCTGGCTGCTCACTTGCGCCGCACCCGCGGCGCAAGTCCTGTCAATTGCTGCCGAACGCATGCCCAGGCCAGGTGCAGGGCATTACGCAACGCCACTGCATCGGCGCTCATCACGCGTACCGACACGCCGCAATCGTTCGGCAATGCGCTGATGCCCTGGTAGCTATCGGCAACGTCGTGTAACGCCTCGCGTAACGTCCGTTTCAAATCCTCTACCGGTAAACCCTGACCCACCAGCATGAACGTTGCCAAGGCTTGCCGTTGTCCGCTTACGCCGGGCAGTCGGCGTTGCAGGTCTGCGCCGGTCATTGCCAGTCGGTCACCGGCCAACAGTTTTCCGGCCGGGCTGTAGACCTGCAGATCGGCGCGGTAAAAGTCAGGCAGTCCTTCGCTGCCTTGAGGTGTATGCAGGCAGAATGCATCACACAGCAGCACCCGTGCGCCGGGGTGCAATGTCACGTCCACCCGGCTGTGCAGTCGTGTCTGTGGAAACAGAATGGTGGCCATCGGCAGGTACTCCAGCAGCGCATCGGCTTCGGCGACCAGTGTCACGGTCTGCCGCGCCGATTGTTCTAGCATGCTGTGCGCAACCGTCGCAGCGCCGGTGCTGACGTGCACTTGTGTACCTGGCCCCGCGTGCAGATGCAAGTGCAGTTGTTCCCCGGCGAACAGGCCTCCCGAGCACGATTGCAGGTAGACCGCCGCCATGCCGGGCGGGTCCTGCGGCAGGGTCAGGGTACGGCCCAGATGGAAGGGGTAGCCGACCTCCTGACGAGACACATAACTGGCCCCGGAAGGCGCTTTGCTGAAGGCAATGTGCGCCGTGCGTTTCGTCTGTGCGGGCAGTGACGATTGATGGGCGTTCATGTGCGGTCGAACAACACGGCACGGCTTATCGCTTCCACCACCGCGTCGACGCCTTCGCCGGTGTTGCAGTTGGTAAACAGCACCGGCTGGCCGTTGCGCGCCTGCGCCGACTCGCGCCGCATGCGCGGCAGGTCGACACCCACATAGGGTGCCAGGTCGTATTTATTGACCACCAGCAGGTCGCAGCTCAGCACGCCGGGGCCGCGTTTGCGCGGGATATCGTCGCCGCCTGCCACATCGATGACGAAAATCCAGTAGTCCACCAGATCCAGCGAAAAGGTCGAGGCCAGGTTGTCGCCGCCGGATTCGATCAGCACCAGATCAAGATTACCGAAGCGCGCTTCCAGCTCATCGGCCATTTGCAGGTTGAGGGTCGGGTCTTCACGAATGGCCGTGTGCGGGCAGGCACCGGTTTCCACCGCGCGAACCCGCTGCGGGTCGATCAGTCCGCTGCGCTGCACACGCTCGGCATCCTCACGGGTGGCAAGGTCATTGGTGATGATCGCCAGCTCGGTGCCTCGTGCGATGAAGCGCGGGATCAGTTGTTCCAGCAGACGTGTCTTGCCCGAGCCGACCGGCCCGCCGATGCCGACACGCGCTGCGCCGGGATGCGGGTGGGCAGCGGCATGTTCGGAAGATGGAGCGGGAGCATTCGTGGTTTGGTTCATTGGCGGGTTTCCTGTGCGGATAGGGTTTCAACGCAGCATGTAGCGCTGCGCGAGTGGCACTTCGCTGACCGGCTCGCAGTGCAGGCGCTCGCCGTCGGCGTACACATCGAAGGTCTGCGGATCGACGCGGATGTCCGGGCAGGCATCGTTGTGCAGCATGTCGGACTTGCGCAGGGTGCGAGTGCCGAACGCGGGCAGCAGTTGCTTCTTGAGCCCCAGTCGCGCGGCGGTGTCGGCCTCGACGGCAAGACGATTGACGAAGTTGACCGACAGCGCCTGTTTCGCCTCGCCAAACGCGCCCCATTGCGGGCGCATCACCAAGGGTTCGCAGGTGTACAGCGAGGCGGCGGAATCACCCATCACGGCGTGCACGATGAAGCCGCCCTTGACCACCAGCTCCGGCTTGATGCCAAAGAAGGCCGGCCGCCAAAGCACCAGATCGGCCAGCTTGCCGGGCTCCAGAGAGCCGATGTAGCTGTCGATGCCGAATACCCGCGCGGCGTTGATGGTGTATTTGGCGATGTAACGCTTGATCCGTTCGTTATCGCCCAGTGCCGTGGTTTCTTCCGGCAGGCGACCGCGCTGGTCTTTCATTTTCGACGCCAGTTGCCAGGTCCGGCAGATCACCTCGTTGATACGGCCCATGCCCTGGCTGTCGGAGCCCAGGATCGAAATGGCGCCGGTGTCGTGCAGGATGTCCTCGGCGGCGATGGTCTGCGGGCGCACTCGAGATTCGGCGAACGCCACGTCTTCCGGCACATCCGGATTGAGGTGGTGGCAGACCATGATCATGTCCAGGTGCTCGTCGAACGTGTTCACGGTGTAGGGGTTGGTCGGGTTGGTCGAGGAGGGGATGCAGTTGCTTTTTCCGGCGACGCTGATGATGTCCGGCGCATGCCCGCCGCCTGCACCTTCGGTGTGGTACATGTGGATGGTGCGGTCGCCAATGGCCGCCAGCGTGTCTTCGAGAAACCCGGATTCATTGAGCGTGTCGGTGTGCAACTGCACCTGAAAGTCGTATTCGTCGGCGACTTTCAGGCAGGTGTCGATCACTGCCGGCATGGCGCCCCAGTCCTCGTGAATCTTCAGCCCCAGGCAACCGCCACGCAGTTGCCCGAGCAGCGATTCGGGCTTGCTGGAATTGCCGCGTCCCAGAAAACCGAAGTTGATCGGCCAGGCTTCGGCAGCCTGCAGCATCTTGCCGACGTTCCACTCCCCGCCACAGTCGATGCCGACCGTGATCGGCCCCAGCGAACCGCCGATCAGTGTGGTCAGGCCTGCCGCCAGCGCGTGATCGCAGAGTTGCGCGGAGTCGAAATGCACATGCACGTCAATACCGCCGGGGGTGACGATCAAGCCCTCGGCATCGCGTACGGTCGTGGCGACGCCGCAAATCAGTTGCGGGTGCACGCCGTCCATGATCTGCGGGTTGCCGGCCTTGCCAATGGCGACGATCTTGCCGTCCTTGATACCGATGTCGCCTTTGACGATGCCGATCACCGGGTCGATGATCAGCGCGTTGCAGATCAGCATGTCCAGGGCGCCGTCAGCGCTGTCATGCCCGGGCATCAGGCCCATGCCGTCACGCAGCGTCTTGCCACCGCCGTGCAGGCATTCATCGCCGGGCACCGAGTGGTCGAACTCGACTTCGGCCAGCAACGAGGTGTCGCCCAGGCGCACGGCATCGCCAGTTGTAGGGCCGTACATGGCGGCGTATTCCTTGCGCGTCATCGTCGCCATCGCTCAGGCTCCCTTGAAATGTTGCGCGCGGGCACGCTCCAGCGCTGCGAGCTTGCAGGCCGGATCGTGCAGGTTGCCATTGGTCAGGCCACTGAAGCCGTGGATGTCGCCAGTTCCGCCAAACTGCACCAGTTGCACTTCGCGCAGCTCGCCGGGTTCGAAGCGCACCGCCGTGCCTGCGGGAATATCCAGGTGCATGCCGAAGGCACTTTCACGCGGGAAATCCAGCGCCTTGTTGACCTCGAAAAAGTGATAGTGACTGCCGATCTGCACCGGTCGGTCGCCGGTATTGATCGCGCGCAGGGTGGCGGTCGGGCGGTCGCCGTTCAGGTGGATATCGCCGTCAGGTGAAAGGATTTCCCCTGGTGTGGGCATGACCGCCAGCGGCAGTCGGCCCGGCCGGATCGGTTGATGCACAGTGACCAGTTTGGTGCCATCCGGAAACGTGCCCTCGACCTGCAGCACCGGCAGCAGGTCGGCGACCCCTGGCATCACGTCATCGGTGTTGAGGATCGTCGAGCCGAAACCGATCAGCTCGGCGACGCTGCGACCCTCACGCGCGCCTTCGAGGATTTCGTCGGCGATCAGTGCCGAGGCCTCCGGGAAGTTCAGGCGCAGGCCCTTGCTGCGGCGTTTGCGTGACAGCTCGGCAGCGGTGTACAGCGTGAGTCGTTCAAGTTCGGTAGGGGTCAGCAACATGAGGGGGCTCCAGAGCTGTCAGTAGAAGGCCGGTCAATTGGCAAACAGGCGCAGGTCCTGGGTTTCGTGGCGCATCACGGCGATTTCGCCCATGGGGGTAAAGCCGCATGCGTCGTCCGGCGACGGCGGCTCCTGCGCCAGCAGTTCGGTGATCAGCGGTTGAATATCGGTCAGCACCCGTTGCGCATCGATGTGGCCCATGACCCCGAGCCGCACGGCGGCGCTGACCAGCCCGGTACACAAAGCGTGCGCGGCAGCCAGTTGGCAGTGATCGCGGTGCATGCCCAGGTGATTCCAGAGCAGGCCCTGCACCACGGGCAGATGGCCCGGTGTGTCGCCTGCCAGAACCTGCTGCTGATAGGACGCTGCACCCGATGTGCCCAGCGCGACATGCACGCCCAGCAATGCCTGGCCGACACGTCGTGAGCCCTGACGCAGTTCCTCGGCCAGGGTCAACGCTTCGATCTGGGCGTCCATAGCCATCAACGCCGGCGGGTCATCAGCCGCGTGCCAGGCGGCGAGCAGAAACACTCGATCAAAACTGTTCCAGCGATGGCGCAACTGGCCCTCGACGAAGCCATGCACTTCGGCACTGCGGCTATGGCGAACCGTTCGTTGCCGGCGTCGTGGCGCGACGATTTCGCCGTGGCCGAGGTGCCCGTCAGCGACCAGCGTTTCCAGCCCCCATGACCACGCTACTGCGCCGCCGGGAAAGAAACTGTCGGCCTGCTGCAGGGCCAGCAACAGGCTGCTCGAGGCATTCATGCGCGCTGCACCCTGCCGTCCGCGAGCATGGGCGCCAGACGCTCGAGGTAGTCAGCTTCCGGGCCGCTGAGCGGGATCTGCAAGGTGTCTCCGGCAAAGCGCACCGCCCAGTGCATGTTGCCGGCGAAATAACCCAGTTCCAGCGCTGCGGCTGCGTCGCGTGGCTGCAAGTTGAGGTATTCCTGATCCTGCATTTGCACGACGATGGCGCGTTGACTGTCGAGCATCAGCACCGAGCCGTTGCGCAGCTGTTGGTGACGTTCCAGGCGGATTGCGCAGTCGGTGCCCCGGTCGCTGGCCAGACGCAGGCGATGGCGCTGAATGTCACTGCCCGACAGGCTCAGGGTTTCGACCTGACCGGCGTGGCTCAGGTCATGCAGGCGGTCGGCGAGGGCAGGGTCGCTGGCCTGGCCCAGAATGCGGTCGAGTATCAGCATGGCGATGGCTCCCGTACGTTGTTCAGATTGTCAGGTAGCGCAGGATGCGCTCGCGGTCGACGGTTTCGCGGACTTCGCTGTGCACGAATTCGCCTTTTTCGATGATCAGGTAGCGGTCTGCCACCGCCATGGCGAACGACAGCACCTGCTCGGAAACAATCAGCGAAAACCCGCGTTCCTTTTTCAGCAGGTTGAGGGCTTTGGCGATGTCTTTGATGATCGACGGCTGGATGCCTTCGGTGGGCTCATCGAGGATCAACACCTTGGGGTTGGAGACCAGCGCCCGCGCGATGGCCAACTGTTGCTGCTGACCGCCGGACAGGTTGCCGCCCTTGCGTCGGCGCATTTCGAACAGCACCGGGAAGTACTCGAAGATGTAGTCGGGAATCGGCGCGGCAGGCGCACCCTGCATGCCGGTGAGGATGTTTTCCTCGACACTCAGGTAGGGGAAGATCATCCGCTCCTGAGGCACGAAACCGACCCCGGCGGCGACCCGCTCGTAGCTCTTGCTGCCGGTCAGTTCCTGCCCGGCGAGGGTGATGCTGCCGCTGCGCGTCGGTAACATGCCGACCAGGCTTCTGAGCAGCGTGGTCTTGCCCATGCCGTTGCGGCCCATGACCGCGAGTGACTCGCCTGCCGCCAGCTCCAGGCTGAGGTCACGCAACACGTGACTGTCGCCGTAATACACATTGAGGTGAGAGACATTCAGCATGTTCAGTGCCCCAGGTAGACGTCGATGACGCGAGGATCGTTTTGCACCTGATCCATCGAGCCGTAGGCCAGGGTCTTGCCCTGATGCAGGACGGTGACCTTGTCGGCCACCGATTTCACGAACTCCATATCGTGCTCGATGATCACCATCGCGCGACCCTTGGCGATGAGCTTGAGCAGGCCAGCGGTTTTCTCCCGCTCGCCTGCGCTCATGCCGGCGACGGGCTCGTCGAGCAGTAGCAGCTCAGGGCGCTGCATCAACAGCATGCCGATCTCCAGCCACTGTTTCTGGCCGTGGGACAACAGCCCTGCCTTGCGTCCCAACTGGTCCTTGAGAAAGATCATTTCGGCGGTCTGATCGATTTCGGCATTCAGCGCCGCATTCTTTCCGGCGAACAGGCAGTTGAAGATGCCGCGCTTGTCCGGCGAGGAAATGTCGAGGTTTTCGCGCACGGTGAGGTCTTCGTAGACCGACGGGTTCTGAAACTTGCGGCCCACGCCAGCGCGGGTGATCTGGTACTCGATCATGTTCGCCAGTTGCAGGTCCTTGAAGCGGATGCTGCCGGCACTCGGGCGGGTCTTGCCGCAAATCATGTCGAGCAGGGTGGTCTTGCCCGCGCCATTGGGCCCGATCACCACATGCACCTGGTTTTCCTCGACATAGAAATTGAGGTTGTCGACCGCCTTGAAACCGTCGAATGACACGGTCAGGTCTTCGACGCTCAGTAACATCGCGCTCATGACTGCGTCTCCTTGTTGTTCAGGCGCTGCAGCAGCCCGGCCAGCCCGGTGGGCAGGAACAGCACCACGGCCATGAACAGGAAACCGATGAAGTACTGCCAGAAACTGACGAAGTTTTCCGACAGCCAGGTTTTTGCCGTACCGATCAGCAGCGTGCCGTACACCGCACCCACCAGCGAGAGGCGCCCACCCAGTGCGGCGTAGATGACGATCTCGGTGGACGGAATGATGCCCACCAGCGAGGGCGACGCCAGTCCGACCTGCAAAGTGAACATCACCCCGCCCAGCGCGGAAATCAGTGCGGCCACGGCAAAAATAAAGGCCTTGAACAGCGCGGTGTTGTAGCCCGAGAAACGCACCCGGTCTTCGCGATCACGGATTGCCACGATCACCTTGCCCAGGCGGCTGCGCAGGATGAACCCGCACATCGCGACGCTGGCCAGCAGCAACAGTGTGGTGATCAGGTAGAGAATCCAGGGCGTCTGGGGTGTCTGCAGGCTCAGGCCGAAGGCCGTCTTGAAATCGGTCAGGCCATTGACGCCGCCGGTGTAGCCCTGTTGGCCGATGATCATGATCGACATGATCGAGGCCAGTGACAGGGTAATGATCGAGAAGTACACGCCGCCCACGCGCTTTTTGAAGTAGGCATAACTGAACAGAAACGCCAGCAGTGCAGGCAGGATCAGGATCGCTGCCAGGGTAAAGGTCGCCGACTCGAACGGCTTCCACCACCAGGGCAGGGCTTCGACGCTGTTCCAGATCATGAAGTCCGGCAGTGCCGAGCCGTAGAACGCGGCGAGGGCGCTGGCCGCTTCGTCCGTGGCAGTGGCTTCGAGTTTGAGGTACATCGCCATCATGTAGCTGCCCAGGCCGAAGAAAATCCCCTGACCGAGGCTGAGGATGCCGCCGTAGCCCCAGATCATTACCATGCCCACTGCGCAGAACGCCAGGCTCAGGTATTTCCCGGCCAGACCGAGGCGAAAATCACCCAGTATCAGGGGTAACGCCACCAGCAACAGCAGCGACAGCCAGATCAGGCTGTAGCGCTCGATCAGCGTCAACCAGCCACCCGCTGGCTTGCCTGCGCCCGGCACTGTGGCCTGCGGCCGGAGCATCGGCTTTTCAGTCATGTCATTCATCTCAACGTCTCACTTTCGTGGCGAACAGGCCGTTGGGGCGGAAAAACAGCAGCACGATGACCACCAGCAGGGTGATCGCCTTGGCCATGGAGCCGGTGGTCAGGTATTCCAGCGAAACCTGGGTCTGGCCGATGGCGAACGCCGACAGGAAGGTGCCCAGCAGGCTTTCCACGCCGCCGAACACGACGACGATAAAGGTGTCCACCAGGTACTGCTGACCGCTGACCGGGCCAGTGGACGCAAGCATGGTGAACGAACTGCCGGCAATGCCCGCAAGGCCACAGCCCAGCGCGAAGGTCACCGAGTCGACCCGCGCGGTATTGATCCCGGCTGCACCGGCCATGGCGCGGTTCTGGGTCACGGCGCGAATGCGCAGGCCCCAGCGACTGCGGTAGAGAAACAGGAACACCGCGGCGGCAATCACGAAGGTCAGACCGATGATGAAAATCCGGTTGAGGGGCAGCTCCAGCCCATCGCTGATTTTCCATGCGCCCTGCAACCATTGCACGGTGGGCACGCTGACTTCCTTGGGGCCGAAGACCTGGCGGAACAGCTGCTGCAGGACCAGAGACAGCCCCCAGGTCGCCAGCAGGGTGTCGAGCGGTCGGTTGTACATGAAGCGGATGAAGCAGCGTTCCAGCAGGAGGCCGAAAGCAAAGGTCACCACAAAGGCCATCCCGATGGCGATGATGAAATACCAGCCCATGAGCTCGGGAAAGTAGCGCTGAAACACCACGGAGGTGACGTAGGTCATGTATGAGCCCATCGCCATCAGTTCGCCGTGCGCCATGTTGATCACGCCCATCAGGCCGAACACGATGGTCAGCCCGAGTGCCATCAGCACCAGCACGGAAAACAGCGAGAACCCGCTGAAGACTTGCATTACCAGCGTATCGAGAGTCATGCCGTCGCTACCTGTTGCTGCACATTGACGAAAGCGGGCGCGAAGCGGATCGCGCCCGGGCCGGAATCAGAGTTTCGGAAAGGGGTTGGGCTCGATGGGTGCCGACTCATAGATCACGTCGACCTGGCCCTGTGCATTGAGGGTGCCGATGCGCGCACGCTTCCACAGGTGGTGGTTGTCCTTGTGCACCTTGATCTCGCCTTCGGGCGCATCGAGGGTCAGTTCCGAGGATGCGGCGATCACTTTCGGCACGTCGAAACTGCCTGCTTTTTCGACGGCCTTTTTCCACAGGTACACCGCGGTGTACGCCGCTGCCATCGGATCACCGACGACGCGCTGCTGCCCATAGCGCGTTTTGAACGCCTGGACGAATTTCTCGTTGACCGGGTTTTTCAGGCTCTGGAAATAGCTCATGCAGGTCAGGAAGCCGACGAGGTTTTCCGCACCGATGCCGGTGACTTCCTCTTCGGTGATCGCCAGCCCCATCAGCGTCTGGTTACTGCTGTCGATACCCGCGGCCTTGAGCTGTTTGTAGAACGCTACGTTGGAGCCGCCGACGATGGTCGACAGCACGATGTCCGGCTTGGCCGCCTTGATCTTGTTGATCACCGAAGAAAACTCGATGGCGCCCAGCGGCAGATAGTCTTCGCCGACGATGGAGCCGCCCTGTTTGGTCACCGACGCCCGTGCCAGCTTGTTGGTGGTGCGTGGCCAGATGTAGTCGGAACCGACCAGATAGACGCTCTTGCCCTTGTTGGCCATCAGCCAGGTAACGGCCGCCAGGGTCTGCTGCGACGCTTCGGCACCGGTGTAGATAATGGCCGGGGATTTCTCCAGCCCTTCATAGAAGGTCGGGTAGTAGAGCAGGCCCTTGTTGCGCTCGAAGACTGGCAGTACCGCTTTGCGCGAGGCCGAGGTGAACGCGCCAAAGGTGACCGCAACGTGGTCGTTTTCCAGCAGCTTGCGTGCCTTCTCGGCGAAGGTCGGCCAGTCGCTGGCACCGTCCTCGACGATCGGTTCGATGGTTTTGCCCATCACGCCGCCATTGGCGTTGATCTCTTCGATGGCCAGTTTTTCTGCGTCGACCACCGAGGCTTCACTGATGGCCATGGTGCCGGTCAGCGAGTGGATGATGCCGACTTTCACAGTCTCGTCCGCCTGCGCCTGACCGATCAGGGAAAACGGCAGCAGGCTGATCGCACCCAGCAACAGAGCATGCTTGATCAAACGGCGTTTGTCGTTGTGCATTCACTTATCTCCCAGGAATGAAAAAAGCCCGACGTCCCGGCCAAATCAATGGGCGGGAGGTCAGGCTTTTGTGCCGAATCTGGCGGGACAACTGCGTCCGATCCAGTCGTACGCGAGGTGTCTCCCTACTTGCCGATAGGGGCGTAGGGCAAACAGCTGGCGCGATGTCTCAGGAGGAACTTAGCAAGGGCAATGCCAACTGGCGAAACGGCTGTTGGCGCGCGTTTCGAAACCCTGAGGCAGAGCATCCCTGCATTAATTGCACGCAAAAACCGACATGCGCCGCTTTGGCGCGAGCAGCGCTTCTACGCACCAAAAGCGTGATGAAAAAGTCCCTTTTCCTCGCGATATGTACTGATGCATACACTGAGATATTGTGCTTTTGCAGGAGCGAACTTGTTCGCGAAGGCAATGTTCGAGGCGACATAAACCCCAAGAATGCATGGCCGTCTTCGCCAACGAATTCGCTTCCCCCTGATGCGCCTCGTCACGCATGGCCCGCTCCCTGCATGAGCCTGCCCGACACCCTCGCAGGGTCTCTTGCCACACGCCCATTCTCGGCAGGTGTGGAAGGCCCCTCGCACGACTGGTCCTGACACTGCCGTCACGCCAGCCCCAGGCACAACCGCCTGAGAGCCACCGTTGAATCCACGGTTATTCGCTCAGTCTTCTTTTCAGGCTCCCGGCCACCTGCGGGCGTCTCATCTCACGTGAAAGGTTTATAGGCATGACTGACCCGTCGATCCGCATAGGAGGTCTGTTTTCCAATACCGGCGTCACCGCTGCCGGTGAGTGTTCAACAATGCGCGGCGCACAGTTTGCAATTCATCAGATCAATGCCGCCGGGGGCGTGAATGGGCGTCCTCTGGAACTGATCACCCGCAATCCGGATTCCACGCCTGCGCTGTTTGCCATGCATGTCGAATCGCTGATTCGCGAAGAGAACCTGCGGTTTTTCTTCGGTTGCTACACCTCGGCGGCACGCAAGGCCGTACTGCCTGTCGTCGAACGCTACAACGCATTGCTGCTTTATCCGGTGTACTACGAGGGCTTCGAGTATTCGCGCAACATCATCTACACCGGCGCCACGCCGAACCACAACGCGGTGCCACTGGGCAGCTACATGTTCGATCACTTCGGCAGTCGCGTGCTGATGATCGGCTCGGAGTACGTCTACCCGTACGAAACCAACCGGTTGATGAGCGACCTGCTTTACGAGCGGGGCGGCAGCAAGCTGGGCGAATACTACTTGCCACTGAAAAACGCCAGGGCAGAGGACTTCGCCAGGCTCATGGTCAAGGCCAGAGAGCTGAAACCCTCGTTCATCTTTTCGACAGTGGTCGGCGACACCATGGCGCACCTGTATCAGGCCTACGCCGATGCCGGTTTCGACCCAGCGGTCATGCCGATTGCCAGTGTCACCACCAGCGAAACCGATATTCAGCAGATGGGCGTCCATCTGGGCACCGGGCACATTTCGGCAGCGACTTATTTCCAGTCGATCGACACGCCGCTCAATCGCCAGTGCATCGCCCAGTACCGGGAAATGTTTGGCCATCATCAGGTGACCGACCGCTGCTGGGAGGCCGCTTACTTTCAGGTCCATCTGCTGGCCAAGGCGATCGCCCGTGCAGGCAGTACCGACGTGGAGAGTGTGTTGCAGACCATGCGCGGTCTGGAATACGACGCGCCTCAGGGACGGGTGCGTATCGATGAACACAACCACCATACCTACCTGTACTCGCGGATCGGCCGTGCCAATGCCGACGGGCAGTTCGACATCCTTTACGAAAGTCAGAAAGCGCTGAAGCCCGACCCTTATGCAGTGGCGCCTGACTTCAATGGCTGGTCCAGCCTGACCGGGAGGCGTCCATGACCCTGCGTGCCGCCAAGAAACGTTTGCGCAACGACAGCGCAGGCGGCATCAAGGACCTGCGCGATATCAGCGTGCTGGTGATGCATCCCGATGACGAAGACGGTCGCAACCTGATCGCTCAGTTGCAGCGCATCGGTTGTCAGGTGCGGGTGCAGTGGCCGATCCCCGAGCGTCTGCACAGCGAGGCTGACGTGATCGTGCTGGCGGTATCGCCGGAGAGTCTGTCGACCAACACGCCCTGGCTGCTGCACCACTCGACGCCACCGATCATTCCGGTAATCGCCTATGAAAACCCGATCATTGTAGAGGCGCTGGTGCAGCTCAACGCCTGTTCGGTGATTCCGTCGCCGGTCCGCTCGTTCGGCCTGCTGACCGCTCTGGCCATCACCCTCAGCCAGGCCCGCAAGACGCGGGAACGGGAGAAACACGTCAAGCGCCTGGAAGGGCGCATGGCGGTCATGCGCACCGTGCAGCAGGCCAAGATCATCCTGATGGAAACCAAGGGCCTGTCTGAAACGGACGCCTACAACGCGCTGCGTGATCAGGCGATGGCCAAGCGCGAGCCGGTGGAAAAAATCGCCGAGGCGCTGGTCAAGGCCCATGAACTGTTTCAACAAGCCTGTTCCTGACAGGTTGCAGAAAAGCTTCGAGTGTCGGGCGCCACGCCTGATCCTCTTCTGCGCGGAAGGTTGCCATACGCCCTGACCCGGCAGGTATGGAACACCGCGTGGCGACCGGCGTGGACAACGACGTCCTCCGGATCGAGCCCAGGCCTGTGCGCCCCTGCGCAGGCGGCTCCAGTCAATGACGGCCTGAACCCGGGCTGTCCTTACCGTTATCTGGAGAACACCATGTCCGTAAAACGTCCCAGCAAAGCCGACTTTCTGATTGCCGCCCAGGACCATGGCTACGACCTGTCAGACAGTCAGATGGAGTCGTTCCTGAGTCTCGCAGACGAAACTCTGGGTTCCTACGAAGCCATCGATGCCCTGTACGCTGCGCATGTTGCCCAGCCGGCGCCGTTGCGCGAACACAGCAAACCGGCTGCGGCCGAGAACCCGTACGGGGCCTGGTACGTCAAGACCCACATTGCCGGTGCTGCCAGTGGCCCGCTGGCAGGCAGAACGGTGGTTATCAAGGACAACGTATCGGTGGCCGGTGTGCCCATGGCCAATGGCTCGCTGAGCCTTGATGGTTACGTGCCGTCCGAAGACGCCACGGTGGTCAAGCGCCTGCTGGCTGCGGGTGCGACGGTGATTGGCAAGTCGGTGTGCGAAGACCTGTGCTTCTCTGGAGCCAGTTTTACCTCGGCCACCGGCGCGGTGAAAAACCCCTGGGACCTGACCCGCAACGCAGGTGGTTCATCCAGCGGCAGCGCCGTGCTGGTCGCGCTGCAGGAAGTAGACATGGCCATCGGTGGCGATCAGGGTGGGTCGATCCGCATGCCGTCGGCCTGGAGCGGCATCGTCGGACACAAACCCACCTACAGCCTGGTGCCTTACACCGGCGCCTTCCCGATTGAACGGACCATCGACCATGTCGGCCCGATGGCCAACAACGTGCGCGACTGCGCGATCATGCTCGATGTGATCGCCGGCGCCGACGGGCTCGATTCAAGACAGAAAAACCCGCCAGCCGTCAGCTGCGTCGCGACCCTCGATCAAGGCGTTGCAGGCCTGAAAATAGGCCTGCTGCGTGAAGGCTTCGCGATTCCCGGCATGTCCGAGCCGCAGGTTGACGCACTGGTTCGCGCCGCCGTGGCGCAACTGGAAAGTCTCGGTGCGACGGTTGGTGACGCCAGTGCGCCGTGGCACCGCGGGGTGGCGCTGGACATGTGGAATGTCATCGCCACCGATGGCGCGGCCTACCAGATGCTGCAAGGCAACGGTTATGGCATGAATGTCGACGGCTACTACGATCCCGAGATCATGAGTTACTTCGGCGCCAAGCGTCGCGAACACGCCAATGCGTTATCCAGCAGCGTGCGTGCTGTGGCGCTGACCGGGCATTACAGCCTGAAGAACCTGCACGGTGCGTACTACGCCAAGGCGCGGATGCTGGTGCCGGAGCTCACCCGTCAATACGATGAAGCCTTCCAGCAGTTCGATGTGCTGGTAATGCCGACCATGCCGTTCGTGGCGACCACACTGACCACCTCCGACGCGCCGATTGAAGAGTACGTGCACAGCGCGTTGAACATGCTGGCCAACACCGCACCGTTCGACCTGACCGGCCACCCGGCCACATCAGTCCCGGCCGGTCTGGCAGACGGACTGCCGGTCGCCATGATGATCGTCGCGCCGCGCTTCAAGGATGCCCTGGCGTTGCGTGTCGCGCAGGCTTATGAAACCGCCCGCGGAGCGTTTCCCACGCCGCCGGGTGTTTGAGTCCAGCGACTGATTGAGGGGCATACTCGCTCCATGCGAGCGGGTGTGCCTCCTGAAGAGTCAGTGACGCCGCTCTCGGGGTAAACCAACATTCAGGTGTTGGCCGCACCTTCGACCGGCATTATCGCCAATTCGCTTTCCAGCTCTTCATCTTCCCCGATGGCAGACGCTGGAAGACGCTTTGACACCGTAACACCCAGGTTCACGAACTTGTCGACGGTCTTTGTCAGACTGCCGTGATCACCTTTAAGCGTCGTGATGCTTTCGTTGTAGCTTTTCTGAACCGTGGCAATCTGGTTTCCAAGTTTGTCCATTTTCTCCACAAAAACGCGCAACTTGTCATAGACCTTGGTCGCCATGCTTGCGAGCTGCAGAGTGCTGCTGTTTTGGCGCTGGATACTCCACAGGTTTGAAACAACGCGGAGCACCGGCAGCAAAGTCGTTGCCGTGATGATTGCGATACGCTTCTCATAGGCAGCCTGAAAAACGCCTGGGCTGTGTTCGGCGGCTACCAGGTAGGCAGGTTCGACCGGCATGAACAAAAATACGAAGTCCGGCGAATTGATACCGTTCAGATCGGTGTACTTCTTGTCAGACAGCCCGTTGATATGATTTTTCAAAGCCAGAACGTGTGCAGATAACGCCTTGGTACGGTCCTCGTCAGTTTCGGCAGAGACATAATCTGTGTAGGCGACCAACGACATTTTGCTGTCGATGATGATGTGCTTGCCCTCGGGAAGATTGACGACGAAGTCAGGACGATTGTTTCCTGCCTCGTCATCCTTGAAGTTGGCTTCACGGTGATACTCAAAGCCCTTACGCAAACCTGCCTGCTCAAGCAGCATCTCTACCTTTTGCTCGCCCCAAGTGCCCTGCAGCTTTTTATCGCCTTTGAGTGCCTTGGTAAGATTTGACGCTTCAGTGGTGATCTGGGCGTTCAATTCCATCAGTTTGACCAGCTCGTTTTTCATCGAGCTTTGTCCTTGAACGGTATCGGAGTGAACCTGATCCACCCGTTGGCGAAATGAGTCGAGTTGGTCCTTGAACGGTTTAAGCAGGGTGTCCAACCCTTGACGGCTCTGCTCGGAAAAGCTTTGCTGCTTGCTGTCAAAGATCTGATTGGCAAGATTTTGAAACTCTTGCTTCAATTGAACCTTGTTGTCTTCCAGCAACTGCAGTTTCTCGGCAGCGGAGTGCTGATCCCGCTGGTGGCGCATGTTGACTTCGGCAAGGCTCTGTTTGGCAATACTTAGCTCATCTCGCGTGATATTCAGTTCCTTTTCACGCTGTGCCAATGTGGCGCGTAGTCCGTCCAGTTGCTCTTTCTGCTCAGCAGCGTGGCCCAGTTGTTCTCGCTGTTTTCTGAATTCTTCTTCGGCTTTATCGATGCGCGCCTGTGAGAGGGTATAAGCGCTCTTCAGTTCCAGTAACTGATTTGCCTGCTCCTGACCTTGGCCGACCTCCATCTTGAGTTCGCCAAGCTGCATTCTTAATTTATTCGATTCAATACTGCGATTTTCAGCAAGCGTCGTCGCCTCGGAGAGTTGTTGAATCTTATCGGACATCCTCTGTTTTTCTGCTTCCAGTGAAGTCTTGAGCTCACCCAACTGAACACTCAGTTGTTTCTCGATGTCCCGATGACGGGCAATGTCATCATGGGCCAGTTTCAACTCGTGCTGTTGCTCATCCTGCTCACGGAGCATCTGATTCTCTCGCTGCCGTGCCAAAGACGCATCGTTAAGCAGTTGTTGATGCTCTGCCTGGTGAGCCGCTTGCAGTTCGGAAACGTGTTGCGCCAGCTTGCTGGATGCAATGCGGCTACTGATCCAGAAGCCTATTGCCAGGAACAGCAAACTGAAAAGCCCGATCAGGGCTGGGGCCAAATATTGCTGTGCCATCGATAAATCCATTTTCGTTGGGTTAGGATCCAAAATGATGGCACGTTGTTCGTCTACTGAATACTGCCCAAAATAGTTTTCAATCACTGTTTCCCGGCTTTTGGGATGACCGCGTCAGTCGAATCTGCATTGCGGCTTCCATACCTCCGCTTTGGTATAGGGTAATTACTAATAAAATAAGTATGCATAAATTTGATTTTATCCGCTGATTCGGGCGTTAGACTCATGGGTTGGCAGCCCGGTCGCCTAGCAGCGGCAGTTTCATCAGCATGTTCTTCAACGCCAGAGCATCCCATGGCAGGTGTTCGGCGATGCCAAGTCCGACCACGTCCACGACACTGGCGACGTCTGTCAGTAAGCGGACGACCTGCTCGATAGTCATCTTGCCCTGAGCAACGCCTTCAAAGTCACTGGCCGGGACACGGGGTTGAGCAAACAGCAGAGAACGAAACAGTGTCGGGTCCAGTACGTCCAGGTCCAGATGGATCGCCAGGTGCCTTGCCCCTATTTCCTCAAGCCACTGCAGCACCGGCTCGCTGGAGTGGACCAGCGCCTGTGTACCGGCACTGCGCAGCCGGAGACGTTTGATGAATGCGGTTTCTACCTCGAGGGTTTCCTGCAGGCCCGCATACATCACATTGGCTGGCTTGATCGGGCGTTTCACTGCTTCTACGAAATCCTTGTCACCTTCGCCCAGCAGATTGCCCATGGCCATCGCATGCGCATGCTGGAAGTCTCTGGGTGTCATGACGTCCGGGTGAGCGTCGACCCACAGCACCGCAAGGTCACCGTCGTAACGTTCATTCAGGTAGGCGAATGGCGCGAGGTCGACCAGGCAGTCGCCACCCAACACCACAAGCCGATCCGGTTGATGCCGGTCTATCAGTTGCCGTGCAAGGTCAAGCTGCGCGAGCAACGCATGGCGGGCGATAATGCCGTTTTCCGGTTCAAGTGGTTGATCATCGGGTTCGGTTACGGACACGTGCTCGACAGGCCCTGATGTGTCCGGTGCCAGCCACGCCAGCAGTTGTGCGCCAAAATGATAAGGTGCGTTGTTGCCGCCCTGCCACTGGGGAAAGATCAGGCGCAGGGTTTTATCGGGGTGCGTAGTCATCGAGATTTTCCTTCATCACCGTTCATTGGCACGGCGCGCAGAAAGCGCCGTCAGCATGGCGGTGATACTGATCGATGCGGATGCGGCGCGCTTTGCCTTGACGGTCGATCGCTGTGCTGAAGACGCCAATCGTCTTATCGTTGCTTCAGCAACTGCTGAGGGGGGATGCCATAAGCGTTTTTGAAGGCTCGACTGAAATGCGAGAGGTTGGTGAAGCCGAAATTCAGCGCAGCGTCGCTGACCCGGCGAACGTGGCGTTTGAGCAGCACGTCATGACACGCCGAAAGCCTTTGCTGCCAGAGCCAGCGAATGGCCGTAGTGCCTTCCTGTGCGAACAGTCGATTGAGCGTGCGTGGGGAGACATGAGTCGCCAAGGCAATGTTTTCGGCCGTCAGCCCTGTGTCGGGCAGATTATTCAGCAGGAACTGCTTGATGCGCTGCAGTTGTTGCATTTGACGAGACTGACGTCGGATATCGGTGTCGCCAAACACCGAGTCGAAGGCGGTAGACAGTACGTCCAGCAGTGATGCATTGAGTCGTTCGCTCAGCGGATCCGATAAACCTTCTGCGTTCCAGGCTTCGGTCAACACGACGGCGGCAACACGACCCAACGCCGAGCGGCCATCCAGCGTCCGGCACACCAGTCGTTCGGCACTGGGGATGTGTTGCAGCAACAGCTTGCGGGGCACCGTCAGGACAATCTGATCGTCACCGTCGGGGTAACTGCATGCGTAAGGCTGTGCGCTATCGTAAAGGACGATATCGCCAGCGCCTTGCCGGGACTCCCTGTCGTTCTGCACGACGAGCGCGTCGGGACACAAAGAGAGCGTGAGGAGGAAGTGATCGCTTTCCCTGTCTTGCTGCAAGCGCCGGTAATGCAGGGGGGATGACTGGATCCGGGTGAAAGTAACGCTACCCTGACCCCTGACGTTGAGTCTGCCGTCAAAGGGCGCTTCGTTCAGGGGCTGGCTGGCGACCAGGCCATACGTCGAACTCACAACCTCCTGCCAGGCGTCGAAACGATCCTCGGGTCGTAGTGGTTCGGCTGGGAAAATCATGGCCATGTCTGCCTCTGCGAAGAGCGTTTTTCACGAAGTGATCGGCTTCAAGGTTATCAGACGTTGATCCAGAGCAAGACCTCTGCGTCTACAGTGCTCCAGTGTGACGAAAATAATTGATATGTCGGTGATCCGGCCGATACAGGCCTACGTATGCAGCCCTCAGCCTACCCAAGCCTTCTAGAACAGGAGTTCCATGGATCCGCGTCTTGCTGGACTTTCCTTCTTGCTGACCCTGGGCTGGACTGGCGCTGTCATTCTTGTCATCTGGTTTTATGCCTGATGAACAAGAGGTGTTCGACGTCGATAAAGGCGTGGTGTTCGAAGCGCTCTTCGCTGACGAACGGCAGTCTTTCCGTGTGATAGCGAAATAGCTGCCCTAAAGCTGTTCCGTTTGATGCCGATGTTAATGCTACAGCTACCTGCCAAGTGGAGTCGGTCATTCCATCCGGCGCTGATGAACTGCAGTTTGCGCTATGGACGGCATTGAGAAAGACGATTAACCGGCTTGATCGGCAGCCTCCATAGTCCACACATCGCTGTGTCTGACAGGGCTCGCGGAAACCGGCGCTTCATAACAATACTTCCATAGATGCTTACTCGTAGAGTATTTCCACATGTCGACCACAATTGAAAGCACCCCCAGGGACAAGGCCAGGTTGGAACTTGATCTTCACTCGCTGATGACGGCCATTGACCGTTCCCAAGCGATGATCGAGTTCGATCTTGAAGGCAATATCCTGCGGGCCAATACCAATTTTCTGGATTGCGTCGGCTATCGGCTGGATGAGGTCCAGGGTCGGCATCACCGTATGTTCTGCACGCCGGAACATGCGTCCAGCGTCGAATATGCAACGTTTTGGGAAAAACTGGGCAAGGGCGCTTTCGACGAAGGTCAGTACAAGCGCCTGGGCAAGAACGGGCGCGAGATCTGGTTGCAGGCGACTTATAACCCGGTGTTCGACGAGCAGGGCAATCCGTTCAAGGTCGTGAAGTTCGCCACGGACGTGACTGCGCAACGCAAGTCCAATGCCGAGTACGAAGGCAAGGTTGCGGCCATTGATCGTTCGCAGGGCATTATCGAATTCGACCTGAACGGTCGCGTGCTCAACGCCAACGAAAACTTTCTCAAGGTCCTGGGCTATCGTCTGGACGAGATTCAGGGTCAGCACCATCGCATGTTCTGCGAAGACGACTACCTGAACAGTCCGGCCTATCGGGCCTTCTGGGCCAAGCTCGAACGTGGCGAGTATGACTCCGGCGAATACAAGCGCATCGGCAAGAACGGTCGCGAGCTGTGGATCAGCGCCACGTACAACCCGATCTTCGACCCGGATGGTCGTCCTTACAAGGTCGTGAAGTTCGCCAACGATGTGACCGAGAGCCGCATTCGTCAGGCTGAGTCTGCGGGCAAGGTGACGGCCATCGAGCGCTCCCAGGCGGTGATCGAATTCGATCTGACGGGCAAGGTGCTGCACGCCAACCGCAATTTTCTGGCGGTATTTGGCTACGATCTCGACGAAATCGTCGGTGAACACCACCGTATGTTCTGCTCCGAGGAATTTGTCAGCAGCCTGCAGTATCGTGAGCTCTGGGAAAAGCTGGGGCGCGGCGAGTACGACGCCAACGAATACAAGCGCAAGCGCAAGGACGGTAAGGAGATCTGGATTCAGGCGACCTACAACCCGATTTTCGATGCGCAGGGCAAACCCTACAAGATCGTCAAATTCGCGCTCGACGTGACTGTGGCCAAGGAAACCAGCGTCGAGGACCAGGGCAAGGTGAATGCCATCGACCGCGCCCAGGCCGTCATCGAATTCGACATGGCCGGCAACATCATCACCGCCAACGCCAACTTCCTCAAAGCGCTGGGTTATGGCCTGCTGGAAATCAAAGGCAAGCATCACCGTATCTTCTGTGAGGAAGAATACGTGCGCGGCACCGAGTACCGTGAATTCTGGCACGGGCTGGGGCAGGGCGAGTTCTATTCCGGGCGCTTCATGCGCGTCAGCAAATACGGGCAGAAAATCTGGATTCAGGCGACGTACAGCCCTATTTTCGACCACGATGGCTTGCCGTTCAAAGTAGTGAAATTCGCCACTGACATTACCCGTCAGGTAGAGATGGAACAGGCGATAGAGGCCAAGACCCGCGCCATGGGTGATTCGGTGAAAGCACTGATGAACGCCATTTCCTATGTGGCGCAAAGTACCGAGACGGCCACCGATCTGGCCAGAATGACGCGTGAGCAGGCCAGTTCCGGTTCGCAGACGCTGGTCAAGGCGTCCGACGCAATGGGCATGATTGCCAAGTCCGCCGAGGGCATTCAGGACATCATTCAGGTGATCAGCGAGATCGCCAGCCAGACCAACATGCTGGCCTTCAACGCGGCCATCGAAGCGGCCAGGGCCGGTGAACATGGCCTGGGCTTTTCGGTAGTCGCCGACGAGGTGCGCAAGCTGGCCGAGAAGTCCTCGCGTGCGACCAAGGAAATCAACAAGCTGATTCTGGAAACGGTCAGCCGGATCGAGTCGGGCAACGAGATTTCGCGCAGTGCCGGCGAAGCCTTCGAACACATCGTGGAAGGCGTGATGCAGACCACTCAGGCGATCGACGGGATCAACACGGCGACAGAGAAGCAACGCCTGTCGGCGCAGGAAGTCGAGACCCTGATCGTCGAGCTGCATAAAGCCAACCTGACCGGCTACACCGAAACTCTGAACAATGTATCCATCGGACAACCTGCATGAGCAGCCTGAATGCCTATGGCGTCGTGCAAATCAATGGTGTGTATCTGGCGGTGGTTGCCGATGCATTGATGGAGGCCGTGCACTGGCCCGCTGATCTGCATCCCCATCCATTGACCCGGGGGGCGTTGCGTGGGGTGTTTACCCTGCGCGGCAAACCGGTGCCATTGGTCGACCTGCGGGCTCAACTGGCGGAGGGTGGCGATATGTCTTCGCCGACGCCACTGGTCGCGATTCTCAAGTACGGCGGTGGCTACCTCGGGCTGGCGATTGACGCTGTGTGCGACATTCTCAAGGCCCGCGATTCTCAGTTCAGCCCGCTGGGGCCCGCGGGCAGCGCTGTCGGGCTGCTGCCCTCTCTGCTGCTCGGCGCCGAAGAGTCGCGGATGATCTACAAGCTCGATCTTGCCTTCATGAGTGGTTTGCCAGGCGTACTGTTCGCTGCCGACCCCAACGCGCAAGTGCTCAAGGATGAGGCGCTGGCCGCCAAGAGTCGCTTGCTGCATTACCTGGTATTCGAGTGCGATGGCCGCAACTTCTGTATCGATGCCAGCGTTGTGACCGAGTTGGTGGACGGTCCCGAGATCACGGCCTCGGACTTTGCTAGTGACTGCTGCTTCGGCGTCACCTCGGTGCGTGGCACCAAGGTCCCGGCGCTCAATCTGTCCGAAGTGCTTGGCCTGGACCATCAGCGTCAGACGTCCAAGCCGCAGTTGCTGCTGTTGACTGCGCCGGACGGGCGGGTGTGCGGGTTTGGCTATGACCGCATGGTCGCCATTCAGCGTCAGGATCCGGACAGTCTGTTGGCGGCGCCGGGTTACGGCCTGCCGCATCCAGAGCTGCTGGCCGGAGTGATGAACCTGGAGGAGGGGCAGCAGGCCTTGTTGCTTGATCATCCGATGCTGCTGCAGCGCCCGGAAGTCAAAAGCTACACCCAGGTTTATCAGCACGACGTCAAACCTGCCCAGGCCTCGCACGATGTGACCAAGGCCATGCTTCGCCACGCCTGCCTGCTGTTCGATGCGCCGACCCGCTTCGTCGCACCGTTGAGCCAGATCGTGGAAATCATGAGCATGCCGCAGCAACTGATCGGCTTGTCGCAGCCGGAAACGCATTTGCTGGGGCAGTTCAATTTGCGCGGCGAGCAGGTACCGCTGATCTGCCTGAGCAGCCTGTTGGGCGAAGGCGCACAGGTCCAAGGCGAAGCGTCGCGTGTATTGATCGTGCGTGGCGAGCGGCTGTGCTTCGGTTTTGCAGTGAACCGCGTCGATGCGATCGACGCGTTCAATCAGTTCGATCCGGCCATGCTGGAACAGGGCTGGCAAGCCAGTACCGGCAAGGGCATCTCGGTCAATGACCGGGTCCGTTCGCTGGTCAGCGTCGGCAGTCAGGAGCGCAGTTGGCGTGCGACCCTGCTCGATCTGCAGGGCCTGGCCAGACAACTGGAATGCAACGTCGATCAGCGCCGCACTGTGCAATCAGTCTGAACCGAATGCTCCGCGCGTGGCCTTATTTGAGTGTCCACCAGCGGAGTCAACGACCATGACTGACAAGAAAGACGAGAAAAAACCGGAACCGCAAAGCGATGTGCCCGCGCACTCGACGCCCGAAGAAAAGGAACGCCTGAAAGACTTCAACAAGGACGGCATCCCGCCTGGGGTTTGTTGATCAGCTTGCGGGAGTGTTCACGTGACGCCCGGTCTATTCAGGCCGGGCGTTGTCGTTTCTGAAAGCCTGACTGGGCTTTGTCTCGACTCACGCGTCGCGCAGCAGGTCGTTGGCGTTGAGCAACTGATAGGCGATCTGTGGACGTGCTTCCAGGGCGCGGCGGATGGCGGCAGGTATCGATTGGCGCGTCTTGCGACACAGCCCGACCTTTTCCTCGACGACAATGTTGATGCCGCGCATGGTGCGCACTTCATTGAAGCCCGGCGCGACGTCGACACGCACGCCCAGTTGCTGGAAAATCTTGCGCTGCATGTGCTCCAGATCTTCCAGACTGTCGATACGCTCCAGGCGATCCAGCAGGGTTTTTTCTGCGTCGCGGGACAGCAGCAGAATCCGCAGATCTGCATCTTCCGCGTCCAGCAGCTCGCGCTTGCAGTCGCAAGCGCCGGGCGGGCAGGGGTTACGGATTTTCAGAGGGGCGTTCATGGGCGCAGCATAGCGACTGATATGGGCGTCTGACCATAGCTGAGTGCATGTGCGCCGCGCAGGTAAAAGCCTGGCCCCTGCTGATATTCGCAGCGCTCCGCCGGGGCCTTACAGGTGCCGGATCAATTTGGCCACTTCATCTCGCCCTTGATGACTTTTGCGCTCATCTCCAGCGAAGCCGGTTCGGCCAGTTGCGGCCAGGCTTTGTGCATGGCGTCGATCAGGGCGGCGGAATCCTTGGCCTTGGCGGCCTGTTCTTCGAAGGACTTCAGGTAGTCGGCGGTGAACGTCACAGCCTGGGTGCCTGACGGAATCTTGCCCAGGTAATGACCCGGAATCACGGTGGCCGGTTTCAGCGCCTCGATGCCTTTGAGTGTCGCGAGCCAGTCCTGACGTGATTTCGTGCTTTGCGTGTCAGCGACCCAGACATGAATACCGCTGGAGACCACCACACCGCCAACCACTGCCTTGATGGAGGGAATCCATACGTAGCTGCGCTCGGGCGCCGGGCCATTAAGGCCTTTGATCTGCAACGGTTGGCCTTCAAGCGTCAGGTGGTCGCCCTTGAGCACTTCCGGCACAACCAGGCTGGCTGGCGCATTGTCCTTGAGAATCGGCCCCCAGTAGGCGAGTTTGCCCTGCATCGACGCCTTGATCGCCTTCACGGTAGGTGCGCTGGCGACGATCTTCGCCTCGGGGAACGCGGCTTTGATGACGTCCAGACCGAAGTAGTAGTCCGGGTCACTGTGGCTGATGTAGACGGTGGTAAGTTGCTTGCCGCTGGCCTTGATCTTTTGCACCAAGGCCTCGGCGTCGTTGCGCTGGAACTGCGCATCGATAAGCACCGCGTCATGCTTGCCCGTGATCAGTTCGGATGACACCGGGAAGACGGCTTTTTCAGCCGGGTTATACACCTCGATTGCCAGGGGGGCTGCGGCCTGGGCTGCGAGAGGGAACAGAGCAGCGAAGGACAGGGCAAGCAGGGATTTACGCAACATGGGGTACGACCTTCGTTCGGGCAGGACTGAGGTCGTTATCTTATGTTGCCTCAGATGAAACAAAAGCCTCAGTATTGGCAACTATTGATTGCTTATATCGGACGAACCGTGGATCGGATCATAGCGGCACGGGTATTCATCGCTATCAACGAAAGGGGCAGCCTCATAGCCGCCGCCGAGGCGCTGGACATGTCTCGGGCAATGGTCACACGTTATCTGGCGCAGATGGAGAGCTGGGCCGGAGCGCGACTGCTGCACCGGACCACGCGCAAGCTCGGCTTGACCGCCCCTGGCCAAGTGACCTTGTTGCGTTGCCAGCAGTTGATCGAGCTGGCCGACGCGGTGCCGCTGGCGGCCGATACGCAAATCGAGGAGCCACGCGGCATACTGCGCATCGCCTGTTCGCAGTCACTGGCGCTGGCCGTTCTGGCACCCGCGGTGACGGCTTACCTGCGCCGTTATCCCGGCACCTCGGCAGACCTGCTTATCGGCAACGAGGCCGTGGATCTGGTCAGCGAGCGAATCGATCTGGCGATCCGCATCACCAATCAGCTGGACCCCAATGTCATTGCCCGTCCGCTGGGGCAATGCGATTCGGTGGTGTGTGCTTCTCCAGCCTATCTCGCCATACACGGCACGCCGTCCAGGCCGCAGGAACTGCCTGCCCACAACTGCCTGACCTATTCGTACTTCGGCAAAAGCCTTTGGGAGTTCACCCGCCAGCAACTGCCGCTCAGTGTGCCGGTCGGCGGCAACCTGAGTGCCAACGATTCAGTGGTGCTGCTGGAGGCCGCAGTGGCGGGCGCCGGTATCAGTCTGCAGCCTGTGCATTCGGCGGCTCCGTTGATTGCAAGCGGCAAGCTGATCGCCCTGATGCCGGAGTACCAGCCACGGGCTCTGGGGATACACGCGATCTACACCTCAAGGCACCATCAGTCAGCAACGCTGCGCACTTTTCTGGATTTTCTGACTGAATGGTTTGAGAGGGACGGAGATTAGATCTCCTGCTGTGGACAGGGCTCAGAGCGTCCAGAACACGCGGAGCATGGGCACGATAGGGGACGCACAGACGCCCATCGTTCCCACGCTCCGTGTGTGCATTATCAGGTCTTGAACTTGCGCACCAGGCCGTCCAGTTCGCTGGACAGCATCTCCAGGCTTCTGGAATCCGCGCGGGCCGAGTCCGAGAGTTCGGCGATCAACTGCGCATCACCATGGATCTGGCTGATGTGCCGGTTGATGTCTTCGGCCACCTGATGCTGTTCCTCGGCGGCGGTTGCGATCTGGGTATTCATGTCGCGAATCACATCCACTGACTCGCGGATCTGCCCGAAGCTGCTGCGTGCCTGTCCGATCTTGGTCACCGATTGCTGCGACACGTCGAGGCTGGCATGCATCTGTTGCGCCACCGAAGCAGTGCGTTTGGCCAAGTTGCCCAGCAGGCTGTCGATTTCTGCAGTCGAGTCCGACGTGCGTTTGGCCAGTGCGCGGACTTCGTCGGCTACCACGGCAAAGCCGCGACCCTGTTCGCCTGCACGTGCCGCCTCGATGGCCGCGTTGAGCGCCAGCAGGTTGGTCTGCTCGGCAATCGAGCGGATGGTGTTGAGGATCGACTGAATGCCTGCGCTGTCCTTTTCCAGTTGCGTCATGTCCTTGGCCGAGCGGGTGAGTTCTTCACTGAGCTGGTCGACGCTGCGCACCGCCTCATCGATCTGCCGCTGACCTTCACGCGCCTGTTGCTGACCGTTGTCGGCCGAGTCGGCGGCCTGGCTGCAGGAGCGGGCGACTTCATTGGAGGTGGCGACCATTTCATGAAACGCCGTGGAGACCATGTCCACTGCTTCGCGCTGCCGGCCGGCAGCCTCGGCCATGTCGTTGGAGACACGTGTCGAACTGTGTGAGGCTTCGAGAATCTTCCCGGCCGCCTGGCCGATGTGCTGGATCAGACTGCGGATCGCGGTCAGGAACTTGTTGAACCAGCCCGCCAGCTGCGCGGTTTCGTCCTTGCCGCGCACGGCGAGGTTCTGGGTCAGGTCGCCTTCACCGCCCGCGATGCCTTCCAGACCACTGGAAACACTGTGGATCGGACGCACGATAACGCGGGCGAAACTGGCACCGACAATTGCAAAGACTACCGCCAGCACCGCCGCGATGATACCGATCAACCAGGTCAGGCGGGTGGCCGAGGCCATCACTTCGTCCTGCTTGATCAGGCCGATGAAGTTCCAGCCCAGTTGCTCGGACGGGTACACATTGGCCATGTAACGCTCGCCGTTGAGTGTCACCTCGACCAGCCCACTGGCGGTTTTCGCCAGCTCGCTGAAGCCGTCGCCCAGTTCGCCCAGTTTCTTGAAGTTATGCTCGGGCTGTTTCGGATCGACCAGCACGGTGCCGTTCTTTTCCATCAGCATCAGATAGCCGCTGTCGCCCAGTTTGATCTGCTTGACGATGTTGGTCAGTTGCTTGAGCGATACGTCGATATTGACCACGCCGCCAGGGTTGCCCAGCTTGTTGGGTATCGCCCGGATGGTGCTGACCAGTACCGCGTCGTCGTTGGCCCAGTAATAGGCGTCGCTGCGCACAGTCTTGCCGGCATTGGCCATCGCCGTCTTGTACCACGGCCGCACACGCGGGTCGTAGTTACTCATTTTCGGGTCTTCCGGCGTCATGATGTAGCTGCCGTTGATCAGGCCATAAGAGACGTAGGAGTAGGCCGGGTGGGCCTTGGCGATATTGGCGAACAGCTCGGTTGCCTGCCTGTCATTCTCGGACTGCGCGGTAGGCGTTGCGCCCATGTAGCTGCGAAAATCGTCGCTCGCCCCGGCGATCAGCGGGTGCGCTGCGATGTAATTGACGTTCTGCGTAATTCCGTCGAAAAACAGCTGCATGGCATTGTCGACCTGGCGAATCTCGCGTGCGCTGCCGTCCACGAAATCACTGGTCGCCTTGTCGCGCAGGTTCACCACCACGATGGCGGCGACGACTAATATGGGCAAGCACGCAATGACTGCGAACGCCCACGTCAATTTCTGTTTGATATTCATTTGAGCTCCGGGGTGTCCGTTACTGCCGCAAGTGTTGGGCGCTGCATGGATGCAGTCTGCGACCCGGGGCGATGAGCTGAGGGTCGCTCTTATGGTCTACCAAGAGGTCAACGACTTTTGGCCAGCATTCTTTAGGCGGCTTGGCGGTAACAGACACTTGTTGTCGTTCATGAGCACGAAACGGCCTTTATTCACCGGAGCAATAACCCGTTGTTCATAAGTAGCGCCCTCCAAACTCCGTCATGGCATCCAGCATTGCGTCCTTGAAGTAAGCCAGCGAAGCCCGATCAAAGAGGATCTGGAAACAGGGTTCGGCCTGCGCGCCGAGGTTGATGACGATCACATTGATGCGCGCTGCCGAAGTCTGCGCCACCGAACCTGGCGCAAACGCTTCGGGGCGCAGATCCACGCCACACAGTTTGGCCATCACCTGGGCGATGCACGCGCCACTCAGTTGCAGCCAGGCATGGCTGTCTTCGCGAGGCAGCAGGTAGTTGGCGCTGTGGTCCAGCTCCCAGCGAGCTTCTTCATCGGCGATGCGCTGCCCGTCATCGAGCGGGCTGCCCAGCAGCAGGTATTCGGTCTGCGAAAGGCGCGCGACATGGCTGCCGTCTGCCTGTGTGACGGCGCGGTTCGGTGCCTCGGGCAGTCTGAAACCGCGTGCCGTGAGGTAGTCAGCGCTTTGCGTGCCGCGAAATCCCACGCGTGGTCGATCGGTCAGGTCTTGCAGCGTGCACAAGGCGCGCGGGTTGGCGCCGACAGGACTGTTCTGGATAAGGCTGGTCATGGGTCAGAGCTCCTGGCGCTGGTTTTCAGGGTCGAAGAACGGCAGTTTCACGACGGTTGCGTGAACCACCACGCCATCTTCGACGCGGATCGGAATCTGCTGGCCGGGTGTGCTCTGGTCGAACGCGGCATAGGCCATGCCGATGATCATGCCCAGGGTCGAGGAGTACTCGCAGGACGTCACGTTGCCACTGATGTCCGGGCCTCTGAGCACCAGATGCCCCTCAAGCGGCAGCGGGCTGGCCTTGGGCAGGGTGAAGCCAACCAGCTTGCGCTTCTGCGGCTGGGCTTCGAGGATGTCCACCGAGCGGCGGCCGACGAAGAAAGGCTTGCTGCGGCTGACGGCCCAACCCATGTCGATCTCGGCCGGATGCGTCATACCATCGGTGTCCTGGCTGATGATGACGTGGCCTTTTTCCAGACGTAACAGGCGTTGCGTCTCGACGCCGAACGGACGCATGTCAAAGGCCTTGCCAGCCTCGACAAGTGCATCCCAGAGCCTGAGCGCGTGACGAGCGGGGACGTGGATCTCGTAGCCCAGTTCGCCGACGAAGCCGACCCGCAACAGCCGCGCCTTGATGCCGGCAACCGTGCCCAGGCGCACGCCAAGATAAGGGAAACCTGCGGCAGACAGATCAAGATCGGTACAGACCTGCTCCAGCACCTTGCGCGAATCCGGACCCGCCACGTTGACCGCAGCGATGGCCGCCGTGACGTTGGTGATGTCCACGTTCAGACGCCACTGGGCATTCCACTTGAGCATCTGCTGATAAATGCGATCCACGCCGCTGGTGGTGGCGGTGACGTAGAAATGCTGTTCGGCAAAGCGCGCGCAAACGCCGTCGTCGATGACCACGCCTTGCTCGTTGGTCATCAGCGCGTAACGCGAACGCCCCACCGGCTGTTTGAGAAAGGCGAAGGTGTACAGGCGGTTGAGCAGTTCGGCGGCGTCGGGGCCGCGCACATCCAGGCCGCCGAGTGTCGACACGTCGATGATGCCGACCTTGTTGCGCACGTGCAGCGCTTCCTGCTGCATGCAGGCATCGCGTTGCGAGGGGTTGCCGTAGAACGCGGGACGCTGCCAGATCCCGGCCGGCATCATTTTCGCGCCTGCCTGCACATGACGCTGGTGCATGGGCGTCTGCCGATACGGATCGAAGGCACGGCCTGCAACGTGTGCCAGTTTCTCGGCCTCGAAGGGCGGTCGGGCCGTGGTCACGCCGGTTTCACTGATACTGCGCTGGGTTGAAGCGGCCACCAGTCTTGCAGTCGGCAGTGCCGAGTGACGACCTTGCGACGGGCCCATGCCCACCGTGGAATAGCGTTTTACCAACTGGATGTCGCGATAGCCGATGCGCGTGGCATTGACGATATCGCGTACCTGAAGGTCTTCGTCGAAGTCGACAAAATCCTTGCCGTCAGGGTGCGGGAAGATCGGCCAGGCGAAGTTGACCTGCGCTTCACTGCGCAGCGGGGCAGGGCTTTCAGCCGACGTCAGGCCCAGTGCCGTGACCACGCTGGCGGCGGCATGCGCGGCATCGGCCAGTACATTGTCCAGCGCGTGGTAACCGTTGACCGAGCCCGCGATGCTCAGGTTCTGTGGCAGGCTGCTGATGGCGAATTCGGCCTGTTGATCGTCATAGGCCAGCTTGCCGCCGGCCTGACACAACAACTGGTAGACCGGCATGTAGCCGCCGGACATGCACAGCAGGTCGCAGTCGACACGCGAGCCGCTGTTCGCCACCTGACCCTGGCCGGTGATCTTGCGCAGCTCGGCGCCGCTGACATGGCGCATGCCTTTCTCATGCAGCGCTTCATAGACCGTTGTGTTCACGTGGCAGACGATGCCGCGCTTTTCCAGCGCAAGCCGCAGCGTCCGGTCCGACGGGCTGCTGCGCATGTCGGCCACTGCGACCACGTCGACGCCCTGATCGTGCAAATCCAGTGCGGCGAGGTAACCGTCATCATTGCCGGTCAGCACCACCGCGCGTTTGCCGGGCTTGACGGCGTACAACTTGATCAGGCGCTGTACGGCGCTGGTCAGCATCACGCCAGGGAGGTCGTTGTTACGGAAAATCACCGGCTGATCGAACGAGCCGCTGCACACCAGACAGTGCGTGGCCCGTACCTTGTACAAACGCTTGCCCTGAATCACCGGCAGGTAGTTGTCGGTGAACCAGGCATTGCAGGTCGCTTGCTTGAGCACCTGGATATTGTCATGTGCTTCTACCGCAGCGACCAGTTCACGCCGCAGCTGTTCGGCACGCAGGCCTTCGACATCAAAGCGGGCATACGCCAGCGAACCGCCGAGGATCGGCTGCTGTTCGATCAGCAACACCTTGGCGCCGGCCTTGGCAGCACTCAGTGCTGCCTGCAAGCCGGCAGGTCCCGCGCCGATCACCGCCAGATCCGTGAACAGGTAGGCCTTGTCGTAGTACTCGGGCTGGAAGGTCAGGTCCAGCACGCCAAGGCCGGCCTTCTTGCGAATGATCGGCTCCCAGACTTTCCACATGCCCTTGGGCTTGTAAAACGAGCGGTAGTAGAACCCCACCGGCATGAACTTCGAGAACTTGCCCAGGTACGCGTCCCGGTCGTTGTCCAGTGAGCCGCTGAAGTTCTGGCCGGTGGCCTGCAAGCCTTCCTGCAGCGCAACGGTGTCGGCCATTACGTTGGGCTCGTGAGGCAACTGGATCAGGCTGTTGGCGTCCTGTCCGGCCATGGTCAGCGGACCGCGCGGGCGGTGGTACTTGAACGACCGCGAAAGCAGGAAGCGACCGTTGGCCAGCAGGGCACTGGCGATGCTGTCGCCCTGCAGGCCCTGATAGGTTTTGCCATCGAAGCTGAACGTGAGCGGCTGAGTGCGATCGATCAGCAGGCCCATGGGCGCGGGCAGGCGGGCGGGGGTGGTCATCCTGCGATCTCCTTGGAGGCGAGAGGGGCGAAGTCGATACGTGCGGTAAATAGTTCGCGTGGATCGAAGGTGCGGATGATCTCGTCGCTGCCGGTGTGGCGCTCGGCCAGGAACCAGTAGCTGGAGGGATTGTGCATCCACCACTCGCGCACCACGCCCAGCGTGTCCTCACTGTTGAACACGTAATCGGCCCACTCGGCATCGCTGCAGGTTTGCGGGTCGGGCATGTGTTTGAATTCCCCGCCGTAGGTGAACTCGCTGATGTTGCGCGGCCCGTTGAGCGGGCAGGTCATGATTTTCATGTGTCGCTCTCCGTCAGTGGCTGGCCGCTGTTGCGCCCATTTCGTTGACTTGCTGAAAGGTCGAGAAGCGTTCGAGCGCGAACGGCCTGATCAACTCGGGCACCTTGCCGCCGCTGGCCACCAGTTCTGCCATGGTCTTGCCGCAGATCGGCGTGGCCTTGAAGCCCCAGGTGCCCCAGCCTGCATCCAGGTAGTAATTCCTGACCGGGGAGAGGCCCATGATCGGGCTGTAGTCCGGGGTCATGTCGGTGATCCCGGCCCATTGGCGCATCAGTTTGGCGTTGGCCAGAAACGGAAACATCTCGATGGCGTGGGCCAGCAGGCTTTCCTTGAGGTCCAGCGTCGAGCGGCTGTTGAACAACGGGTAGGGATCAGAGCCACCGCCAAACACCACTTCGCCACGGCTGGTCTGCTGCACATAGCAGTGCAGGGCGGACGAGCTCACCAGCGGGTCGAGGAAGGGTTTGAAAGGTTGAGTGACCATCGCTTGCAGCGGGAAGGTCTGGATCGGCGAGCGGATCCCGGCCTTCTTCATCATCTGCGAACTCATACCTGCCACCGCCTGCACGGCGCAACCGCACTGGATGGTGCCGCGATTGGTCTTCACCGCAGTGAGGGTGCCGTTCTCGATCACCAGTTCCTGCACTTCGGTCAGTTGATGAATCTCCACACCACGCTTGGCCGCCTGCTTGGCGTAGCCCCAGGCGACCGCGTCATGCCGGGCGGTGCCGCCGTCGATGTGCCACAGGCCGGCGAGTACCGGCAGATGGCCGGGGTCCAGATTGAGGCTCGGCACCAGTTCGCGGATCTGCTGGCGGTCGATCATCTCGGTGCGGCCGCCGAAATGCTTGTTGACCTCGGCGCGCTGGCGGAACGACCGGACCGTGGCGTCGGTGTGCGCAAGGGTCAGTTGGCCGCGCTCGGAGTACATGATGTTGAAGTCGAACTCGTTGGACAGGCCCTGAAACATTTTCACCGACTCGGCATAGAACTTCACGCCTTCGCTGGTCAGGTAATTGGAGCGGATCACCGCCGTGTTGCGCGCTGTATTGCCGCCGCCCAGGTAACCTTTTTCCAGCACGGCAATATTGGTGATGCCGTGGTATTTCGACAGGTAGTAGGCGGTGGCCAGACCATGCCCGCCGCCGCCGATGATCACCACGTCGTAGGAGGACTTCAGTTCTTTGGGCGCAGGCAGATCTACCTCGACCGGGTACTCCGAGCTGAGCCCGTATTTCAACAGGTTGAAAGGCATACGGCCTCCGATTGGCTGCGTTGCGCGTGGGCCTGCTGCCTTGCAGCAGTCACGGTGTTTTTCATCAGAAAAGCGATGGTCATCGGCCCGACCCCGCCGGGAACGGGCGTGACGGCAGAAGCGACTTCGATGGCGCTGTCGAAATCCACATCGCCCACCAGTCGATTACGGCCGTGGTCCTCGATGCGGTTGATGCCGACGTCGATCACCACCGCGCCACGCTTGAGCCAGCTGGCATCGATCAGGCGCGGACGGCCAACCGCTGCCACGACGATGTCGGCCAACTGGCACAAGGCCCTGGCGTCGTGACTGCGCGAATGCACCACCGTCACCGAGCAATGCGCTTGCAGCAGCAGGGCGGCCATGGGTTTGCCTACGATGTTGGAACGACCGATCACCACCGCATGCTTGCCGCTTAGATCGCCGCAGGTTTCTTCGAGCAAGTGCAGGCAGCCGCTGGGCGTGCAGGGCGTCAGTACGTTACGTCCCTGGCTAAGGCCACCGACGTTTTCACTGTGAAAGCCGTCTACGTCCTTGCCCGGACCGATAGCCTGCAGGACGCGATTTTCTTCTATATGAGCGGGCAAGGGCAGTTGCAGGAGAATGCCGTTTACCGTGTTGTCGGCGTTCAGTTCGGCAATCAGCGCCAGTAAACGGGCCTGGCTGCTGTCGACCGGCAGGCGGTGTTCCAGCGAGCGAATGCCGGCTTCCTCGGCGCGCAGGATCTTGTTGCGTACGTAGACCTCACTCGCCGCGTCGTTACCGACCAGGATGACCGCCAGCGCCGGTTCGATACCTTCGGCCTTCAAGATTTCTACATCGTGTCTGACCTGTTGCAGAACGCGAGCGGAGGCGGCCTTGCCGTCGATGATGTGTGCGCTCATCGGAACACCACCGTTCGATCCGTGTTGAGAAACACGCGGTGCTCCAGGTGGTATTTGACTGCCCGCGACAGCGCGATGGTTTCGTTATTGCGTCCCGCCGCGACCAGGTCGGCAGGCAGGTAGACGTGATCGACGCGCTGCACTTCCTGCTCGATGATCGGACCTTCATCCAGGTCGCTGGTGACGTAGTGCGCGGTGGCGCCGATCAGCTTCACGCCGCGCTCGTAAGCCTGATGGTAGGGCTTGGCGCCCTTGAAACCCGGCAGAAACGAGTGATGGATATTGATCGCCCGACCCGCCAGTTGCTGGCACAGGTCGTCGGAGAGAATCTGCATGTAGCGCGCCAGCACCACCAGCTCGGTGCCGGTTTCGTCGACCACCTTCATCAGTGCTGCTTCCTGCGCAGCCTTGGTTTCCCTGGTCACGGGCAGGTAAATGAAACGAATGCCCTCGCGTTCGGCCATCGGTCGCAGGTCCAGGTGATTGGAGACGATGGCGGTGATGGTCATGTCCATTTCGCCCTTGTGGTAGCGGTACAGCAGGTCGGTCAGGCAGTGATCGAACTTGCTGACCATCAGCAGCACACGCATCGGCCGGCGCGTGTCATGCAGCTCCCATTGCATGGCAAAGTCGTTGGCCACGGCGTCGAAGCCGGCTTTCAACTGCTGGATGTCGCCCTCATGACCATCGTTGAAGCGAAACACTGCGCGCATGAAAAAAGTGCCGCTGTACTCATCGTCGAACTGGGCCATTTCACCGATGTAGCAGCTGTTGCCAGCCAGGTAGGAAGTCACCGCCGCGACAATGCCGGAGGTCGCCGGGCAGCTGATCTTCAGGATGAAATGGTTCTTCTCGTGTTGCATGGCGTGTCCTCTGAAGGGTGGCGGCAGTTCGGCGCAGGGCGAAAAAGGTCAGATGCAGAGGGTTTCGTCAGTGAATAAAATTCTCTACAGGAATTTAATATTCTTGAAGGCTGTTTTATAGGCGAAAGGAAATCCAGCGTCCAGAGGTTTCTGGAAACTTTGTTTACTAAAGGGAATATTGCGGGTCGAGACGTCTGGAGGAGGGCAGCTCAGATTCACGCACTTATAGACAGAAAACGCCTGCGGCAGGCGTTTTCCGGAAGCAGGAAGGGGTTTACTCGTGATGCGCTTCACCAACAAACGTCAGCGAGGTAAACAAGCCGCGTTCGGCGATGTCGGCGTTGTCCTTGACCGGCAGCGTGACCTCGGCCGCGATGATATTCAGCCCCTCATTACGCACGATGACGCTGGCCAGGCCTTGTGCATCGGTTTCGGCGCTGACGACGTCCGGTGCACTGCGGTAATCGCCGATCAGCTTGATACCGGCGGCGGGTTTGCCGTCGATCAGTACGCGAACCGGCAGTGCTTTGCCTGCGCCGACTTTCAAAGGGTCGGTCTGCGGCACGATCACGAAATTCAACTTGTTGAACGCTGGCAGGTGCGCGCCTTCGGCGTAAATGGCCACGCTGTATTTGAAGGTGTGGATGGAGTCGGTGCCATTGGGCACTTTGCTGCGTCCCTCATTGATCCATTTCTTTTCGGCGTCGCGCGTCCACATGCCGTTATCCAGCGCAACGCTCATGACCGCAGGCGGCTTGAGCGGCACCAGACGAGCGTGGTCTTCAAGACGTTGTACCGTCACCGGGATCATTTTGCCCTGCAGGTCGTAGGCCCACGCACCGCTGACTTTCTGTGCCTTGAAGGCATTGTCTTCCGCGCCATGACCGTAGACCACTTCGATATTGCCGCGACGCTGTTCGGTCCACAGACCGTGCGCATTGACGTGACTGGCGAACAGAGCGCCGAGCAGGCCCAGGGCCAGGAAAGGTTTGCTTGAAAGCATGATGCGTCCTTGTTGTTGTGAACGGAGTGTATTGATCCGGGTTGTCATAGGCGTCAGAGGCTGAGGGTCAGGCTGACCGTAACGTTGCGCGGTTCGCCAGGCGCGACCCAGTAATTGCTGTAGGAGCGCTCGTAGTATTTTTCATCGAAAATGTTGTTCAGGTTCAGACCTACTGTGACGTTCTCACTGGCTTTGTAATGCGCCAGCAGGTCTACGGTCTGGTAGGCCGGCAACTCGAAGTCAGAGCCTGACTGCCCCGAGCGGTCGCCGACGTAGGTGTACGCCGCGCCGACGTCCGAGCCGCGCAACGCGCCTTCCTGGAACTCATAGACGCCCAGCAGGCTGCCGCTGTGTTTGGCGACACCGAGGATGCGACTGCCTGTGGGAATGGTCTGGTCGCCCTTGGTCACTTCGGCGTCAATGTAGGCGAACGCACCGATGACCCGAATGGCTTCGCTGACCTGCCCGGTAAATTGCAGATCCAAGCCCTGGCTGCGAGCTTTGCCCACCGCGCGATTGGTGTCGGTGCCCGGATCCAGCGCGAGCACGTTTTCCTTCTCGATATGAAAGGCGGCGAGGGTAGTGCTCAGGCGATCGTCGAACAGTTCGCTCTTGATCCCGACTTCGTAGCCGACGCCTTGTTCCGGGTCGAAGGTTTTGCCGGCGGCATCCAGGCCATTGTTGGGCTTGAACGAGGTGGAGGCGTTGGCGAACAGGCCGACCTGCGGTGTGAGTTGATAAAGCAACCCGGCGCGCTGAGTGAAAGCGTCCTGGCGCTGCCCGGAGGTGGCGTTGGTGGTGAAGTCATCGACCTGCTGATCGAAGTGCTCGTAGCGTGCGCCAATCATGCCGCGCAGCTTGTCGGTAAAGACAATCTGGTCCTGCAGGTTCAGCGCGCGGCTTTCGACATGCTCGTAAAAATCAGTACCGGAGCGTGCGCCGGCGGGCTTCGGCTGGCCGTAGACCGGGTTGTAGATGTCGATGGCGTAGGGGCTGCCGGCGATGGTCGTGACGCGTTCGTTCTTGCGATAGTTCTCGTACTCGGTGCCGATCAGCACTTCGTGCTCGACCCCCATGCCGTCGAAACGACCGCGTAACTCCAACTGGGTGATGCTGTCATGCCAGTTGTTGTCGCGCTCACGATAACGGCGATTGACAGTGTGCCCGTCGGCGTTCAGCGGGCGCGCCTCGCTGGCAAAACCCGACATCTCGCCCTGTTTGTAGTGGCTGGCCAGACGCAGCGACCAGACATCGTTGAGCTGATGGTCCAGGGCGAACTGGACCATGTTGTTGTCGTTATCGATGTCATCGTCCGGCTCGCCGAGGAAGGTCGAGCGCGACACGCCACTCCACTTGTTGTTGGGGGCGACCACGCCTCGGTCGAACGTCGATGTGTGGCGCACGAACTCGGTTTCCACCAGCAGACGGGTGTCAGGGTTCAATTGCCAGCTGAAGGACGGGGCGACAAACACCCGTTTGCTCTCTACATGGTCACGAAAGCTGTTGTTGTCTTCTACGGCCAGATTGACCCGCGAAAGCAGATTGTCTTCTTCATCCAGCGGCGTGTTGACGTCCAGCGCGGTACGATAGCGATCCCAACTGCCTGCGCTGGTCTGCAAGGTGGTAAAGGCGTCACGCTGGGGTTTCTTGGTGACGATGTTGACCGTGCCGCCCGGATCGCCACGCCCATACAGGCTGGCGGCGGGGCCTTTCAGCACTTCGATGCGCTCGATATTTGCGGCATCCGGCGTGGCTGGGTAACCGCGGTTGGCGCTGAAGCCGTCCTTGTAGAACTCGGAAGTGGTAAAGCCGCGGATGCTGTACTCGTAAAGCGTCAGCCCGCCGAAGTTGTTCTGCTTCGACACGCCGCCGGCAAAATCCAGCGCGCGCTCGACATTGTTGCTGCCAAGGTCCTTGAGCACTGAAGCAGGTACTACGCTGATTGACTGCGGGATATCCGCGATGGCGGTGTCTGTCTTGGTGGCCGTGGCCGAGCGGGTGGCGCGATAGCCCTGAACCGTGCTGGTGGCGGTCTCGTACTGATAGTCGGAAGTGACATTGACGCTTTCCAGTTCAATGGTCTGCGGCTGTTCCTGCCCATAGCTGTTGCTGCCCAATACCCCGATTGCCAAGCCTGCCAGAGACGCGATTCTACGAGACGACATGTGAGACTTCCTGATAGTAATAGATACAATATAACATCTCCGTTGAGAATTATTGTTGTTTGTTGACGAGAGATGTAACCGTTGCGTCTATCAGCAGGCGTTCCGGCGTTGAGGCTCAGGATTCAGGTGGGATCGGGGAGCACGCGCGAGGTCCATTTCCGTTGAGGAAATGGACCTTACTCACTTACGCCAGCAACTCTGTCCCGAGTTGAAACGCCACCCACAACGCCAGTCCGGTGGCGAAGGTCAGCGCGATGTTTTCGAACCAGTTGTTGCGGTATTCCTTGCTCAGCAGTGACTTCTGATTGGACATGATCAGCAGCCCCAGCGAGATGACGGGCAACCCGATGATATTCAGCGCGTTGACGCCCAGCGTCAGGGTCACGAAGTCCGGCATGCCGGGCAGCGACCAGATCAGCGGGGTGACCAGAATGAACAGCATGAACCAGCGGTGCATCGGATCGTTGTGGAACACTTTGCCGTAGCGTTCGCGGCGCTTGGGCTGGATGTGCTGGAAGGCATCGGTGATCAGCATCGGAAAGGCTGTGGTCTTGCCGGAAATACTGGCGAACAGCGTGGCGAACACGCCGATGAAGAAGATGTACCAGCCCAGCGGGCCGAAGAAGATCTCCAGCGCCTTGCCCAGGTCCGCCAAAGTGTTGACCTGAATACCGTTGGGCCGCAGGATTTCGACGCCCACCACCCAGATGGCCAGGTTGATGATGATGCCGACGATCACCGCGAACAGCAGATCGTTGCGCTGGATGCGCTTGTGCTCTGGGCCGGTCCAGCCTTTTTCACGCATCACGTAAGGGTGGACGAAGTTGGCGATCGACCCGGCCACGGCGCCGATCACCGAGACCGCCACCAGCAGCGCGCCGTGTACGCCTTCATCAGGCGGAATACTGAAGCCGATGGTGCCCTTGATGATGCCGGTGACATCGGGCCCGGACATGATCGCCAGGGTCATAAACGCCAGGGTCATGATGGCCAGCAGCACCTTCATCACGCCTTCGATCATTGCGTAGATATTGCGGCCCACCAACAGCCACACGGCAATTACCACTGCGACGGAGCAGAGCAGTGGCTGGTCGATGTGCAGCAGCATGGCAAGCGCCTCGCCAGCGCCCTTGATCATGTAGGCGTTGATCAAATGCCCCATGAGCAATGCGTAGCCAAGCATGAACCAGGCGAACAGCGGGTGCAGTTGCGCGTAACCCTGGAGGATGGTCATGCCCTGGTTATTGCAGAGCTGGAAGCGGGCGATGATGTTGACGATCAGGAACCTGAGCAACAGCGAAATCGCCAGTACCCACATCATGGCGTAGCCATAACTGGCGCCTGCAACCGATGAGGTGATCAGATCGCCCGCGCCCAGCCAGGACAGCACGGCAATGATGCCGGGCCCCAATAATTTTGCAAATTTCTTGAGACGAGGTTCGGCTACTGGCGTGGCCGTTTCTTTGAGAGACGGGGTTTGCGGCATGCGGTGAATCTCCGTTTTTTATTGTAATGAGATGTCAGTCACTGCCAGACAAGATAGGACGTCATACAACATGGGTCGTTGGTAAAAATGTAACTATGTGTGAACCAGATGCGGCGCGGGCTAAGCTTGCGTCTGCCAATCTCGTTTTCCCTGGAGAGCCAATGATGTTTCCAATACTCGCCGCTGCCCAATTCTGCTCTGCGCGGGGAGATATCGAACACAATCTCTCCGGGCATTCGGCGTTCATGCAACAGGCATCTGAGTTGGGCGCCAGTTACTTGCTGTTTCCCGAGTTGTCATTGACAGGCTACGAACCGGATCTGGCTCGCGAGCTGGCCTTGCTTGCAGACGATGCACGTTTGGCGCCGCTCGCGGCACTGGCTGTGAAATTGCAATTGACGACCACCGTTGGCGTGCCACTCAGGGGGGCGAGCGACAGCGTCCTGATCGGCGCATTGACCTTCACCGCCGCGGGCGATGTCATCGCCTATGCCAAGCAACACCTGCACCCCGGCGAAGACGTCGTGTTCAGTGCCGGCAGCGAGGACTGCTATCTGCCAGTTGATCAGCAGCGAATCGGTCTGTGCGTGTGTGCAGACTTCGCCCACGCCGAGCACGCGCAACGCATGGCGCAAGGCGGATCCTGGGTGTACGCAGCCAGTGTGCTGATCTCGCCGGGAGGCTATGAATACGATGCCGGACTGCTTTCGGGGCATGCCCGCCGCCACTCGCTGCCGGTGTTGATGGCCAATCATGGTGGGCCGACTGGCGGATGGCAGTCGGCGGGGCGCAGTGGTCTGTGGGACGAGGCAGGGCGTTGGGTTGGCGGGATGGAGGGTGAAGGAGGTGGTCTGGTAGTCGCGACTCGCCAGCGCGAGGGCTGGCGGGTCAGAGCAGTTACAGTGGGCTAAGACGTTTCACGCGCCTACGGCATTGTCCGGTTTGAGCCCGGTTTCGTTATGCGAGCGCGAAAGGGTCTCCGGTACAGCCAGCCACAACAGACAGAACGCTACCGCTGCTACACCGGCGAGGGTCAGAAATGCCGCGCTGTAACCTGCTGCATGCACCACAAAACCCGCCAGGCTGTTGCTCAGCGCTGCACCCAGCCCGAACAGCGTGGACAGCGCACCCAGACTCACGTTGAAACGCCCGCTGCCTTGAGTGAGGTCCTTGACCATCAATGGGAACAAGGCACCGAACAGGCCAGCGCCGATGCCGTCGAGCATCTGCACCGCCACCAGCCAATAGGGATCATCGGAGAGGGTGTACAGCACACCGCGAATCGGCAAGAACAGAAAGCCGGCCAGCAGCAGCGGCTTGCGCCCCCAGACATCCGCTTTCATGCCGACCAGCAGCGCGGCAGGCACCATCACCAATTGGGCCGCGACGATGCATGCCGAAGTCAGCGGTGTGGCCATCTGCATGTTGATCTGTGACAGCTTCTGACTCACCAGCGGCAGCATCGCCGCGTTGGCCAGATGGAACAGCGCGCAGCAGATACCGAACATCAGCAGCGGCTTGTTGCTCAACAGCGCAGAAAGGCCTGACGGTTGATGACCACTGACGTCGTGGCTGGCGTCGAAACCCCGAGCCACGTCGTGATCGATCGCGTCTGCGGAAACGAAGCTGACCGCGACAATACTCGCCAGCGCCATGGCGGCCATCAGGTAAAACACCGCGATAGGGCCGAATAGATAGGCGAAGCCGCCAGCCAGAAGGGCTGCGCAGGCATTACCTGCGTGATTGAACGTTTCGTTGCGCCCGGTACGACGGGTAAACGCTTTGGGCCCGGTGATACCCAGCGAAATGGCCGCGATGGCCGGTGCAAATACCGAGGCCGCAATGCTGCTCAACGCCTGGGTCAGGGCGACCACGGAAAAAGACGAAGTAAAGGGCAGAATCAGGCAGCTCAGGGTCACCAACAAGGCCGCCACACCAATCATGGCGCGCTTGTAGAGCGTTCGGTCGATCAGCGCCCCGGCAGGTGTCTGGGTCAGCAGCCCGGCAATGCCGGCAATGGTCATCACCACGCCAATGCTGGCCGGGTCCCATTTGTGCACTGCCAGCAGATAGATCGCCAGATACGGTCCCAGGCCATCACGCACATCGGCAAGGAAGAAATTCAGACTGTCCAGTGAAAGGGTGTTGCGGCGATCTGCATGACTGACCAAGAGTGAGGTTCCTGTAATTCGTCCGACTCCAGGCAACCGAGTCACGGGTAATACTGACCCGGGCCTTTTTAAAGAAGTTTCCGCACCCAAGATGAAATTTAGGCTTCAAATGCTCTTTTTCTGCAGGCTTTTCAGCCTCTGGGTTGCGCGTTGCACGGCTGCCATCTTTTCAGGCCGTTTCATGCGCTTCCACTTGCGAATATCGTCCTTGGTGCGCCCGCAGCTCACGCACAGATCGCCGCTGAGCTGGCACACGGAAATGCACGGGTTTTCGATGTCCTTGGCCATGCTCAACCTCGTCTGGCGTATTTACGTTTGATGCGCTGCTGCCAGTCGCCTGCGTTTTCGCGCAGGCACTGCTCTTCGCAGTCGACATGCACATGCGCCGCTGCATTCGACAGGCTGACCTGAGCATCGTCAAGTGCCTCTACCGTGAGACCGATCATGCGCTTGTCCAACCCGCGCTGCAGCGCAGCGTTCTTGTCAGCCAGCGTATCAAACACCCACACCACCTGCAGGCTGGCCGGGAATGCTGCGTAATCGACTTCATGAGTCAGCCAGCAGAAACCGGGCATCTCGGCCTTGGCGGTCTCGCAGGCGTGCGTCAGTGCGCTCACCAGACGCCGATCTGTGTGGGCCTGTTCGCGTTTGCTGGATGGCATGGGGGGCCTTGAAGTGTAGAGGGAAAGATGGTCACGATACCTGATTGCCGGTTTTGCTTACAGGCTGAGCCAATCAAGAATGTGGAAGCTGGGTTCCGAGTTGGCCTCAGATTAAGTACATAACTGTGAGGTCTTGTTTATTTTTAAACGTTTCGGTGTGACGTGTCCTTCATTATCTTCAGATAAGGACGATAGCGCTAACATGTGTTGTTCGGACATCCTTGTGTGCATTGAATTATTGCTTGTCGAGCTGGCGACGTTTTAATCGGCTAAGGAGTGTTCAGTGAATGTGTCTCATATAGGTGTGTTTGGCACTTTATTTGTAGATTATAGGTCTTTTGTTAACTGTACGCAGGGGGTAGTGCTATGGCGTTTGATACTTACATGCAGATCGAGGGTATTCCTGGTGAATCCCTTGACGCTGTATTTAAAGATTGGATAGAGCTTTCGGATTTTGATGTGGGGGCAAGCCAGTCAGCGTCGGCGACGACGACAAGCGCTGGCGGGGCAAGCAGCGGGCGAGCCAGTATGAGCGATTTCTTTTTCCGTAAAGCTGTTGATAAATCTACCCCCAAGCTCCATGAGGCTTGCTGCAGTGGTAAGCATTTCAAAGAGGTCACTATCGCTGTAAATCGTGCAGGGACGGAAAAAATAAAATATCTAGAGATAAAGCTTGAAGAGGTAATAATTTCTTCGGTGTCTCTGAATGGCAATGGCTCGATTGAAAGTGGTTTTCCAACTGAAACAGTGCGCCTTAATTATGGGCGCATAAAAATGCTCTATACCCAGCAGAAGCGATCCGATGGTCAAGGCGGCGGACAAATAGCGGGTGGTTGGGATGGTATAAAAAATAAAGTCTACGCCTGACTTTTGCCAAGGAAGGGTGTTACATGTCGGAAACTACCAACAATCCTAATGTTGCATATTGCAGCTTTTCATTAAACAGTGAATCCGTGAGCACCTTACGTTGTGGTCAAGCTAGCTATGAAGCGTTCTCGGGTATGGGGGCTCCATTTGTTAATAATCCTCAATATCAGTCTGTTCAGGGGAAAGGTGCAATTCCTACTGGGCGATATTTTATTGTTGATCGGCAAAGTGGGGGCAGGTTCGGTTGGGTTAGAGAGCCGTTACAAGACTTTTTGGCTGGCACAGACAGAGGAGAGTGGTTTGGTCTCTATAGGGATGACGGGGAAGTTGATGATCAGACAACTGTTGATACTATATGGCGTGGCGCGTTTAGGCTCCACCCCGTCGGGCCGCGTGGTCTAAGCGAAGGCTGCATTACTCTTAATTCTCAGATTGGTTTCGATGAGCTTAAGAAGTATCTTCGCAGCCAGAGGGGGGAGGTTATTGGTGGAACGAATCTCAAGTATTATGGGGTAATAGATGTGGTCGGTGCTGGCGATAAAAATTCCAAATGAAGAAAATAATAAAACTCATCGTGATGGGCGTTTTGGTTTTGGTACTGGCTGCGCTGCTCACTAAGTGGGTTGTCGCTTTAGGCTTTATTGGCTGGCTTCTTGGAACTGAAGCAGGCCTCGATCTGTATGTTTCGGCTACAAATACCCTGGGCATAATCGGTGGCGAGGATGGAGAGTTCATGCTTCTTGCCTTGATGGTATTCGTCATGCTGGTTCCATCGGCGTTTCTTGTGGGCGCTGCAGCTAAAAGGCTTCATACATTCAGAGCAGAACGGCAGTCAGCAGCTAATAAGAGAGCTGGCAGATAATACGCAGTGCTGCCTGATCTCACACGGCCATCATTCAAGCCATGCAGCGTTATCTTGTAGGATGACGTTCGGCCGCAAGGCCGGCGCCATTCCAAAAATAACAAGGAGACGCATGATGGATTTCTCAACCTCAAGCCCCGCTCTGGAGCCAAGCCGTCGGAGCTTTCTGAAAAAATCGCTGGCCGTTTCAGCAACCGTTGCCGCCATCGGCGCATTGCCGCGTCTTTCCAGCGCTCAGCCGCTGACCCAACGCTACCCCGACCCGTTGGTCCGTGTGCTGGATGACAGCTTTACCGACATACGAATATTCAATGCCAGCGTCGAGAAGCTGGCCAGCGGCATGCGCTGGGCCGAAGGGCCGGTGTGGATCGGTGACGGGCGCTACTTGCTGGTCAGCGATATCGCCAATAATCGCATCATGCGCTGGGACGAAGTGACGGGTGAGCTGTCGGTGTACCGCGAGCACTCGAACTTTTCCAATGGCATGTGTCGCGACCGTCAGGGCAGGCTGCTGGTTTGTGAGGGCTCCAGCACGACCAATGAGGGGCGGCGGGTAACGCGTACCGAGTACAACGGGCGCATCACCGTGCTGGCCGACAGCTTCGAGGGCAAACCTTTCAATTCGCCCAACGATATCGCCTGCAAACGGGATGGGTCTATCTGGTTCACCGATCCCACCTTCCAGGCCGAAAGCAACTACGAAGGTCAAAAGGTCAAGCAGGAGCAACCTTTCGGCGTCTATCGCATAGACCCCTCGAACGGCAAGGTCTCCAGAGTGATCGATGATCTGGCAGGTCCGAACGGCCTGTGCTTTTCGCCGGACGAGAAAACCTTGTATGTGGTCGAAGGGCGGGCCAAACCCAATGGCCTTATCTGGGCGATAGCGGTCAAGGAAGATGGCACGCTGGGCGAGCGGCGCAAGCTTGTCGAAGGCCTGGACTACGCGGCGATAGACGGCATAAAGTGCGACGAGAGCGGCAATCTGTGGTGCGGCTGGGGCGGTAACGGTGATCCCAAGGCGGATATGGAGAAACTCGACGGCGTGCGAGTGTTCAACCCTCAAGGCAAGGCCATCGGCCACATCAGCCTGCCCGAACGCTGCGCCAACATCTGCTTCGGCGGGCGAGAGGGCAATAGGCTGTTCATGGCCAGCAGCCATTCGCTTTATTCGGTGTTCGTGAACGCGCGCGGTGCTACGTTTGCCTGACGGCGCGTGACCCGATGACGGCGCATGACACGACGCGTCGTCAATCGGGTCGAACCCCTCGGGCCGTGCCCGGTCTGTTCCTGTAATTACTTTCAGGGATAGTTATTTATGTCGGCGCAACGCGGCCTTGTTCTACTTGCACGAGGCGGTTATGCCGCCCGTGGTGTTGTTTATCTGATTATCGGTCTGTTCGCGGTACTGGCGGCGCAGGGCTCCTCGCAGCCGGCCGACAGCCACAGCAGTCTTGAAGCGCTGTTGAGCCAGCCTTTCGGCGGTGTTCTGGTCGGGGTGGTGATCGTCGGCCTGCTGGCGTTCGCGGCATGGCGTGTCTTGCAGGCCACCCGGGACGTTGACCACCATGGCCGCGAATTCAAGGGGTTGGTGATTCGCGGCGGTCTGTTGGTGGGCGGCTTTACGTACGGCGCACTGGCGTTCTTTGCCCTGGGCCTGCTGGTCAGTGGGCTGAAGAGCTCCGGCGGCTCATCGGACGGTGGTCAGGCCAAGGACCTGCTGGCGGCCATTCTGTCCTGGGATCACTCCAATCTGCTGGTCTATGTGGTCGCTCTGGTGCCCCTGGGCTTGGGCATCGTGCACATCATCAAGGGCTACAAGGCTTCCTTCGAGAAGTATTTCGAGGCCGACGAGGACGTCATGAAGTATGTGCGTCCGGTATCGCGCTTCGGCCTGATCGCCCGCGGCGTAGCGTTCATTGAAATTGCCGTGTTACTGGCGGTAAGCGGCTCCAGTTATCAGGCCATGCACCCGCCTGGCATGAAAGATGCGCTCAACGGCTTGCAGGATTTGCCCGCAGGCGGCCTGGTATTGCTGATCGTGGCACTTGGGCTGATCGCGTTTTCGGTGTACAGCTTCGCTCAGGCGGCCTGGCGCCGGATCAATATGGACGTGCCTGATGCGCCGGAGGCTGTGGCGCGTCATTTCCGCTGATCGCCCGTATTCTGGCAGAGGACTGCGTGACGTCTCAGGTCAGGCAGTCCTTTAGTGGCGCCTGCCAGTAAAAATAATGTGATCTACGTCTCAAGTCGCCTTTGGCGCGGCCGACATTCTCTTTAGCGTTGCGATCATTTTCCGGACTGACGTTCTCCACGCGGGCCCGGATCAGATTCAGCGCAATAAAAATAAAAGAGGATAGCCATGACCATTCTTCAGCGAGTGATCGGTGGATTTGCTGTGCTGGTGGTACTGCTGCTCGCCATGGCAGGTATCAGCTATCAGAGCACCCATTCCATAAGTGATCGGATCAGCGTCATTACAGGGCAGTCCGCACCGTTGAGCAGGGCGGCGAGCGAGCTTTACGTGCATGTGCTGCGCGCCAACCAGGCATTGCTCGGGATTCTGGTCAGCACTGATCCCAAACAGATCGACGATGGCAAACAGCCCTTCAACGACAGCATGATCCGGTTCAATCAGCTGCTGGACAGCACGCCTGCCTATATTGGCGATCGTGCCGAACTGCGCGACAACCTGAACCAGCAACGCCAACTGAGTGCTGCTTATGCCGAGCAGGCGCAGACGCTGATTGCCAGCCATCGACAGCACGTTCTGCAGGCACTTCAGAGCCGAGTGTTGCAGGGCTACAGCAGCAGTCAGGGCGCGCAACTGACCGGTTATCTTCGTGACTATATTGCCCGCGAGCGCAACGCCGGCTCCGCCGAGACGGTGGCAGCGGGGGAAAAGCTGTTACTGGATGTCGGCAAATCCTACGAAGGTCTGGCTGCCCATGCCGCCACACCGAATATTCAGACCTTGCAGCGCGTGCTCAACCTGCAGGATGAGGTGATCAGCACCCGCACACGGGAGCTCATCGCAGCGGACCCGCGTGCTGGCCGGATTGCCGGCGTGATGGTCAACCGCCTGCTTAACGATCTGACCGGCAGCGACGGCGTTTATCAGGCCTACAGGCAGGAAGCGGCACTCGCCGAGCAGGTCGACAAACAGCGCCAGGCAGCGGAAACCCGTCTTCAGGCAACGCTGGGCAAGATTGGCGAGTTCGGCAATCAGTCACTGGCGGTGGCCAACGAGGCCAAGGCCGGGGCGGATTCGACCATTGCCACCAGCCTCAGCCTGTTGCTGATCGCCTGCCTGCTGGCCGTCATGGCGGCAGCGATCATCGGCACATGGGTCGCCTTCAGCCTGCGTCGCCCTCTGGCTGCGTTTCGCGAGGTTTTGAAGACGCTCACCAGTGGCGACATGCGGGTACGTTTCGACGTCAGCCGCCGCGATGAGTTTGGTGAGCTGGGTGGTTATCTCAATGAATTCACCCAGTCGTTGCAACAGACGTTTCGCCAGCTGATCGGGTCGGCCGATGCCCTGGCGCTGACCGCCAGCCAGAACGCGCAGATCAGTGAGCAGACGACCCGCGTAGTGGACGAGCAGAAGGATCGTCTCAACTCTGCCGCGTCAGCCATGAATGAAATGGAAAGCACGGTCGAGGAAGTCGCCCGTCGGGCTCAGGACACACGCGGCGCGGTGGACAGCACCAGTGAGCTGACCGGGAAAGTGCAAAAGCGCGTGGCTGAAACCATCGTCAACATTCGCCAGCAGGCTGAACAGGTCAACAAGGCGTCTGCGGTGACCGACGAGTTACAGAAATACGGGCAGAACATCGACGGCATCGTCGACGCCATTCGCACCATTGCCGAACAGACCAACCTGCTGGCGCTCAACGCCGCCATCGAAGCGGCGCGGGCTGGCGAGCAGGGCAGGGGCTTTGCGGTGGTGGCCGATGAGGTGCGCTCGCTGGCCAGTCGCACTCAGACCTCCACCAGCGAAATCCAGGAAATGATCGGCCAGATGCAGAGCAAGATCCATTCGGCGGTAGAGGTGATGAACGAAAGCCAGATCCAGTCCGACCATTGCGTGACGCTGGCCTCCGGCGCTGATCAATTGCTGGTGGAAATGGGCGAGGCGGTGGATGTGATTCGCGACATGAACATTCAGATCGCTGCGGCCACCGAACAGCAAAGCGCGACCGTGCAGGAGACCAGTCGCATGGTCACGCACATCAACGATTCCGCCCAGCAGGCCGCCGACGGTGCCGAGCAATCGGCAATCAGCAGTCAGGACCTGTCGAAAATGGCCAGGGATCAGCGCGAGCTGCTCCATCATTTCAGCGTTTAACGCCCCGGGAGTCAGAACATGAAACAGTGGTTATCGATTTCCCTGAGTGCGAGCCTGCTGTTCGCTGGCCTGGTGCAGGCTGCCACGCCGCTGATCGGTGTAGGCATGGCCAAATACAACGACAACTTCCAGACCATCCTGCGCCACGGCGTGGAAAAACAGGTAGCGCTGCTGGACGCCGACATTTTCATGGAAAACGGCCAGGACGACGTGGAGCTGCAGATGCGGCAGTTTCGCAATCTGGTGAACTCGAAAGTCGATGCCATCGTTGTCGCCATGGTGAGTGGCAAAAGTGCGCCGGAAATGATGCGTCTGGCCAACGAGGCCAAGGTTCCGCTGGTATTCGTCAACCGCAATCCGGAGCCTGCCAAGTGGCCTGCGCTGACGGCGTTCGTCGGCTCTGACGAACTGGAGTCCGGCACATTGCAGATGGAAGAGCTGGCCCGCCGCGCCAATTACAAGGGCAATGTGGTGATTCTGGTCGGCGACCCGAGCAACAAATCATCGGTCATGCGCACCGAGGACGTGGAGAAGGTGGTCGCCAAGTACCCGGACATGAAGGTTGTGCAGAAGAAAATCGGCAACTGGGAGCGCAGTCAGGCTGCGACCATCGTGATTGAATGGGTCAAGCAGGGCGTGGACTTCTCCATCATCGCTGCCAACAATGACGAAATGGCCATTGGGGCAATCATGGGGCTGGAAAAAACCGGCAAAAAGGCGGGTGATTATCTGGTGGGCGGGATCGATGGCACCCCGGATGGTTTGAAGCTGATGGCCGAAGGCAAGATGGCGGTGAGCGTGTTCCAGGATGCGCTCGGGCAGGCCAACGGCGCAGTGGATGCCGCGATGCGCATGGCGCGCGGCGAAACCCTGGCGTCGCCGGTCATCTGGGTGCCGTTCAAGCTCATTACTCCGGAAAACCGTCAGCAGTTCGAGTAGTGCTCAGGTTACAAACGTGTGGCGCTGGGCGTCACACGTTTGTGTCCTTGCTGCACGCTCGGGATCGAACCTGGAGTAGGCCGCGCTGACCGGCAGGTCAGACCCGAATATCCTGCGGTCCGCGGATCTGGGCTTCGATGCGTGTGCCAGTCAGGCGCTCTTCGTTGGAGAACCCGTCGTAGCTGGACAGGTCGCCAAAGCGGATGCCGGTGAGTTGCTCGATCTGCGCGACGCTGCGTTGCCAGGTTTTGAGCGGGCCGAACATGATGTCCAGCTTACCCAGCTCGCGGGTCTGGTCGATCATGTAGGCGCTGGCCGAAGGCTTGCCGTCATCACCGAGAAACGCCACGACCTTCCAGAATGCTGAAGGGATTTTGACATTGCGGTAGCTGCGGTCGTCGTCGCGCAGCACCGGGCCGGTGAACACCGTTACCCGTGATTTCCAGCGTCGTGTGTTGTCGAGAATGTAGTCCTCGAGTTCCAGCCAGGTCTTCTGGTTGAACGCACCCATCTGCGGCGAGCAGTTGGTGAAGTGGAAGGTGTCACTGTTGGCGACTTCGGCTTCCTTGCCCCAGTTAGGGTCCTGACGCCGAACCAGATGGCCGCGATCCAGCAGATTGTCGGCGTACACGCTTTCGCCAATCTGCGCTTCGGCGGGCAGGCGGCCGTCAAATGCCCAGGAATCCTTGCTGCGTTTGACCTCTACGCTATTGGCACCATCAATGTTGACGCCGACATACAGCGCCAGACGCCGACTGCGCGACATGGTGATGGAAAAGTGCGTGTAATCGAGACGATCCCCCGTGTTCTTCAAAGGATAGACATCAGGCGCAAGCTCCTCGTCGGCAGTCGGCCAGGGCACGATGAAATCACCGAGGAAGTTCTCGGCATAGCCGGTGCGTTTTTTCAAGTCGCTTGCTGGTGTGGTGCGTCCTGCGGCCAGCGCCTGTGGTTCGAGTAAGGGTGTAGTCGACATCAGTGGTTTGAGGTCGGCAAGGCGGGGCCGGTAGGCGAGATCGATGGCGAACTTCTTGTCAGGCACAGTACTTGCTCCTGTGGGGATTGAATGTCTTTAGTTCACCATAGACGCGTTACAGAGCGGCGTCAGGCCGGGCGTTCGACATGATCGACTGACGATTCGGCAAAATCGGTTAAATAGGCTTAAGTATCTGGCAACGTGCGTCGATAAGCTGTAGATAAGAGCAATCCGCAGCTCGCGTTATTTCATTGACCGGAGGGCTACAGGATGTCGATAAAACTACGTCTGTTCTTGCTGATAGGCACCAGTGTGCTGACCGTCATGATCATCAGCCTGGTCAACTACCTGGGTAATACGCGCATGGAGGCGGCGATGCTCGACAGTGAAGTCAGCATGGCTGCGCTGGGCAATCACCTGCAAGCCGACATGATGCACGACGCGCTGCGCGCCGATGTGCTGTCAGCGATGCTGTTTGGTCTGGGCAGGAGCAACAGTTCGCGTGATGAAGTGCAGGCATCCCTCAAAGAGCATGCCGCACTGTTTCGCAAGGTCGTGAGCGATAACCTGCAACTGCCGCTCACCGAAGCCATCAAGGCAGAGCTGAGCAGGATCAAGCCGAGCCTCGACGCCTATATCAGCGCAGGCGAGCGGATTGTCGGGCTGGCCATCGACAGTCCGGACCGCGCGCAGCAAGAGCTGGGCACATTTTCCAGTGCCTTCACGCAACTGGAGGGGCAGATGTCGAGCTTGAGTGACCTGATCGAGGAAAACTCCAAAGCCAGCGGCGAACGCACCCGTCAGACCACGCGAAGTGCCAATGTCACCTTGGCGGTCGTGCTTTCGATCAGTATTTTGCTGCTGCTGATCCAGGGGCATTGGGTGACGCGCAGCATCATTATCCCGCTCGCGTCCGCCAGCCGTATTGCCGACAGTATTGCCCATGGCAACCTGCGCGAACCCATCGCCGAGTCAGGTGGCCGTGACGAAGCCAGCATGCTGATTCGCAGCCTGGCGATCATGCAGCGTGACCTGCGCAGCATGATCGAGGTGGTGCGCAGCAATGCCAATGACGTCAGTGGCATGAGCCGTCAGCTCAGCAGTGGTTGCCATGAGGTGGCCGACAGCAGCCGGCAGCAGAGTTCGGCAGCCGGCACCATGTCGGCGGCGACCAGCGAGATGACCGCAAGCATTGAAGAAATCACCCGGCATGCCGGGCAGGCCCTGGAAATGGCCAGTCAGGCCGAATCCCTGGCCAAGAACGGCGGCCGGGTGATTCATCAGGTGGTCAGTGACATGGACAGCATTGCCCGCTCGGCGCAGCAGTCGGCTCAGGTGATCCGCACGCTGGACAAGGATTCGGAAGGAATCTTCAATATTATTCAGGTCATCAAGGGCATTGCCGACCAGACCAACCTGCTGGCGCTCAACGCGGCCATCGAGGCTGCCCGTGCTGGCGAGCAGGGCCGTGGTTTTGCCGTGGTGGCCGACGAAGTGCGCAGCCTGGCCGGACGCACCAGTGCTTCCACTCAGGAAATCACCACCATGGTTGCGCGCATTCAGCAGAGCACCCGCGAAGCGGTTACCAGCATGGAAGCCGGTGTGGCTCAGGTTGACAAGGGCATGGCGGTGACCGCCGAAGTGGAACGTGCGATCAGCGATATCCTGGATGCCACGCTGAGCACCACGCAACTGGTCAACGACATCACCCGCACCATTGGCGAGCAAAGCCTGGCCAGTAATGAAATCGCCCATCAGGTTGAAATGATTGCCAGCATGTCCGAGGGCAATAGCCGGGTTATCGGCCAGACCGCCAGTACTACTGATGAACTGTCGGTAATGGCCGGGCAGCTTTCACAATCGGTCGATCGCTTTCAGCTGTGATATCAAATCGCCTCACTCTGCAGTACTCTGCGGCGCGAAAAGCGCCGTGAGCTGCGTGGCCGAAATTTTTCCGCCTCTGCTGAAGGCGAACGCATTAAAGCTTTGGTAGCGAGAGACGTTAACCATCGCACCAGAACCACCCTTGTACCCAGGAGCAGCAAAATGCAGACGTTAAAGGCTTTGTACGAGTCAGTTGAAAAGCAGTTTTTCAACACGCTGACCAAGAAGCTATCAAGCCTTTTCCTGCTGGTCCTGGTCAGCGCCTTGCTGTATTGGGTAGCGTTGAACATTCGTTCCGACATCATGCTGCAATTGCGCGGCACGCAAACGGACCCCGCCGCGCTGGGCGTGATTCAGAGTCAGCTGGATCTGCTGAGCAATGCGATTCTGCTGAGCACGCTGTTCACGCTGGTCATGGTCAGCTTCATGGTCTGGTATTTCCGCCACCTGATCGTGCGTCCGGTGATGTCCATGACTCGCGCGCTCGAAGAAGTCGCCAGTGGCGAAGGTGATCTGTCGAGGGATCTGCCGCTGCTCACCCATGACGAGATCCGCGGGCTGGCCAGTACCTGCAATCTCTTTCTGGCCAAACAGCGCGAGATCATCAGCAGCATTCAGGGGCTGACTGTGCAGATCGCCGTCGAGTCGGCGCGTTCGCTGAAGAACATCAGTGATTCCAGCGACAGCGCGACCGATCAGGCCCGCTTCGCCAGAGAAGTGATGGACCAGAGCAATAGGGCAGTGGGCAGCATTGAGGATGTCTCGCAGCAGACTCAGGGCATTTCCAGCACCACCGCGCAGAACCTGAGCATGGCGCGCGACTCTTACGCCGAATTGCTGGAAGTGACTGGAAACATCAGCCAGATATCCAGCAGCCTGAATGAGTTCGGCGGGCTGGTCTCCGGCTTGAATGAACGTTCATCAAGCATCAAGTCGATTGTCGGGCTGATTCAGCAGATTTCTTCGCAAACCAACCTGCTGGCGCTCAATGCGGCCATCGAAGCGGCGCGGGCGGGGGAGAGTGGTCGAGGTTTTGCGGTGGTGGCTGACGAGGTGCGCACGCTGGCGCAAAACGTCAGTAAAGCCACTGACGACATCTCGCGCAACATCGACGCCATGCTTCAGGAAGTCAGCTCCACACACGAACAGACCATCCAGATCAGCCACAGCGCCCGCGAAACCCAGCTGGTGGTAGAGCGTGCGTCCGGCCATTTCGAAAGCATGATCGGCGATTTCGAGTCGACCAACGACAAGCTCGCCGACATCGCTGCGCACATTCAGCAGTTCGCCTCTACAAACACAGGGATCAATGAGCGGGTAACGCGGATCTATTCCGATAGCCAGGCCATCGACCAGCGCATGCAGCACTCCGCGACGGCCACCCGGGATCTGTCCAGTGTGGCCGAGCAGGTGCAGGCGCTGTTGGGGCGATTTGTGCTTGGGCATGGCGAACTGGATGCGGCGATCACTCGCGCTAGCCAGTGCCGTGACATTCTGCAAGCACGCCTGGTCGAGCTGCATAAACAGGGCGTCAATCTGTTCGATCAGAGTTACAAGCTGATTCCGGGCACAGACCCCAAACAATACACCACCGGTTACACCGAGCGTTTTGCGCAAGTCTGCCAGGAAGAATGCGACAAGCTGACCAAGGGCACACGCGGCGGCAAGGTCACCTTCATCGTCGACAGCAAGGGCTATTGCCCGGTCAATAACAGCTGGGTATCGCAAAAACCTACCGGCAATCGTGAAGTCGATCTGCCGGTGTGCCGCAACAAACGTATGTTCTCCGACCCGATTGGTCTGCGCGCCGCAGGCAACAAACAGCGTTTTCTGTTGCAGACTTATTTGCGCGATACCGGCGAGATCATGACCGAAATCGATGTGCCGTTCTTTTTCGAGGGGCGCCACTGGGGCAACTTGCGGATGGGCTTCGACGCAGCGCTGCTGTTGGGTAAATAAGCGAGGGCGCGACGTGCGCGCCCGGTGTTCGATGCTGACCCACAGTGACATCGCTCAATGTGTTTCATGCACTGACGGCAGGCGTGTTCAGGCTGGCCTGACCCGAAAGGACTGAACGTTTGCGCCAATAAAAGCTCCATTTTCAAGCGGCGCTGATTTCCAGAACGCCACCGGAGGTGTGACTTTGAACATTCAAGACCTGACCAAGCATGTAAAGGATCAAACGGTTCGTGAACTCGATCTGATCTCCATGGAAGGCGGTTCCTACGTGCTGCACGCAAAGCTCGACGGCAAGTCTGTGCCGGTGGAAGATTCGAGCGGGAAAACCCTTCACGTTGCCTCGGTGGAAGAAGCGCGCAAGGTGCTGTCTTCGGTGTCTGACGTAAAGTTGTTCATGACCCAGGCCGTGGCGCATGACGAAATGGTCGGTCTGGACGATGTCCGGGCACAGTCTTCGCGGCACGAGATACCCTTGCGCTCCAGCCTGTGATTGCCGATCAGGCGTTGTTGCGCCTGACCGCAACGCACTTGATTTCGAGCAACAATCCGGGGTGCGCCAGTTCGGCCACGCCGATGCATGTCCAGGCACATTGGCCTCGCGGGAAAATGCGGTTTTTCACGTCACGAAACACCGCCATGTGCTCGCTCATGGCGACGTGATAAGTGGTCATGTCGACGATATCGTCGAAGGTGCAGCCGCCCTCGGCCAGCACAGTGCGCAGATTTTCCCAGCAGGCGATGAATTGCGCCTCGGGGTTGAGGATGACCTCCATATCCCGCGTACGCCCCACCTGGCCCGCGCAGTACAGGGTATCCCCAACCCTGACCGCAGGCGCATAGCCTGCACGGTCCATGATCGACTGCATGGTGGGCGGAATGATGAGCTCTCGGTCTGACATGTTGTAACACCTGTTCGTAACGCTTGAATGTGCAATGGCTGATCTGGCTATCGCCGTTGCGGCCTACGCCTTGGCGGCCGGTCTGGCAGCACGCCGCGGCTTTTTCGCCGCAGTGTCCGCTGTGGCGGTGGAGGTCTTGGCGACGCGCTTTGTGGTCTTGCGTTTTTTCTTCCAGGGCGGCGCAACGCCTGCCGGGCTGGCCGGCCCGCTGATGCTCATACGCATGCCGACGCAACGGCTGACCTGTTTGCTCATCCACGCCGCCTGTTTGGCAACGAACTCTTCGAGGCTCATTTCGCCGCTCTGGACCATGTCCAGCGCCTGCTCCCAGATGGCGGTGGTGCCCGGGTCAGCGATGGCACGCGGCACCGCGTCGATCAGGCTGAAGGCTGCCGGTGCTGCGCACAGCGATTTACCCTGCTTGGTCAGGTAGCCACGGTCCAGCAGGCCTTGAATGATCCCGGCGCGGGTGGCTTCGGTGCCGATGCCGGTGGTGTCCTTGAGCTTCTGTTTGAGCAGCGGGTCTTCCACCAGTTTGGCGACGTTCTTCATCGCCTTGATCAGGTCTCCCTCGGTGAACGGTTTCGGCGGCTGGGTCCAGAGGTCCTTGAGGATGACCTCGGCGATTGCACACTCGCAGCCCTGAAACAATGCCGGCAACGGCTGCGGTGCAGGCGCTTCACGACCCTTGGCCGGGGCCAGCGCTTCGGGCATCGCACGCTTCCAGCCAGGCTCGACAATCTGCTTGCCCACCGCACGCAGCGCGTGGCCCGCACAGTCGAAGTCAGCCTGGGTGCGGTCGTATTCATGGTTGGGCAGAAACTGAGCCAGGTAACGCGCCCTGATCAAGGTATACACCGCTCGCGGTTTACCGGTCAGACGCTCTACGCCGCGCACCGCCGCGGTGGGAATGATGCCGTGGTGGGCCGTCACTTTGCTGTCATTCCAGGCGCGTGACCGACGTTGTGGGTCGAGGTGCGGGGAAAGGCCTGCCAGTGCAGGGTCGGCCTTGCACAGTGCCGCGATGATGCCTGCGGCTTCACCGTGCTGACTGTTCGGCAGGTACCCGCAATCGCTGCGCGGGTAGGTAATGACTTTGTGGGTTTCATACAGGGACTGGGCGATGTCGAGGGTTTCCTGCGCGCCGAGCCCGAGCTTCTTCGAACAGATTTCCTGCAGGGTGCCCAGGTCGAACGGCAAGGGCGCGGCTTCGCGAATGCGCTCGGTGCGCAGCTTGACCAGTCGTGCGCTGGCAGCGGCGCGCATGTCGTGCGCAGCCTGTTGCGCCAGCGCCTGGTTCAGGCAGCGGTCCTGATCGTCGCAGGCATCCGAGGGTGCGCGCCACTGGGCAATGAAGGCCTGATTGTCATGCAGCAGCCTGACGTCAATCGCCCAGTAGGGCGCCGGGACGAAGTTGGCGATGCTGCGATCACGGTCCACGACCAGTCGCAGGGTCGGGGTTTGTACACGGCCCACTGGCAACACGCCCTGATAACCGGATTGTCGACCCAGCAGGGTGAACAGACGGCTCATGTTCATGCCGATCAGCCAGTCGGCGCGTGATCGTCCCAGTGCCGAGTGATACAGGCTGAACGTATCGGCACCGGGCTTGAGCGCCGCCAGCGCCTTGCGGATCGAGGCGTCATCCAGTGCCGACAGCCACAGACGCTGAATCGGCCCGCGATAGCGACAGTGCTCGATCAGTTCGCGGGCGATCATTTCGCCCTCACGGTCGGCGTCGGTGGCGATCACCAGTTCCCGGGCTTCACCCAGCAGCCGTTTGACTGCCTTGAACTGGCTGGCGGTTCTGGGCTTGACCAGCATCTTCCATTTTTCCGGCACGATGGGCAGGTCTTCCAGCACCCAGCGTTTGTAACGTGCATCGTAGGCGTCGGGCGGGGCGGTTTCCAGCAGGTGGCCGATGCACCAGGTCACCGTCGCATTGGCACCCACCCAGCAGCCGTCGCCACGCCGGTTTGCGCCGAGCGCAGCCGCAATGTCTTTGGCCTGGGAAGGTTTTTCGCAGAGAAACAGCCGCATGACTACCGTCGTCGATTACCGGTGCAAGGGCTGCAAGGATGAACGTTGAATGCGTAGCGGGCAAGTTTTATCTGTATGGATATACAGATAAATGCACTGTGCGGCCTCAGCAATGGACCGCTCGACGCCATGCCCGCATGCGCGGTTCAGCCTGTAGAGTTGCCGGTGGCTCAGCTCAACAATTCGGAAAACGCCTTGTCGGCTTCCAGCACCGCTGGCAACCCGGCAAACAGCGCGTCCAGATCGATGCCTTCCATCAGCGGCCCGCCTGACGCCTGTTGCGCCTGAGGTGTCGCGCCGCCGTGGGCCTCCAGCGCGTCCGAAATGGTGATGGCCTGGGCGACGATCCTCGGTAAAGACGCGTCCTTCGGTGCGTTCAGCGGAGTCGCCTGATAGGCGATTGCGTCGCGAATGACCTGGGGCAGATGCCAGCGACGGGCCAGTTCTGCGCCGACTTCCGGGTAGCTGAAACCCAGTTGCAGGGTTTCGCTGGCTGCACGCCCTGGCGTCCCGGCTTTGGCGGCGTTGTTCAGGCGCTCGGCGACATCGGGCGCGCCGGTCTGGATCAGCAACTCACCGATGTTATGCATGACCCCGCAGGTAAAGGCGATTTCAGGGTCGGCACCGGTCTGTTTCGCCAGCATCCGGCAGATCCCTGCCACCTGAAAGCTTTTCAGCCAGAACCCCTTGAGATCAAAACTCGGCCCGGCCTTGAATGCACCGGTCACTGCCGAGGCCATTACCAGCGTGCGCAGTGTATTGAAACCCAGGCGCATGGCCGCGTCTTCGATGCTCGAGGATTCCCTCGAACCACGAAAGCGCGCCGAGTTGGCCAAGCGCAATACCTTGGCCGCAATCACCGGGTCTTTTTCTATATTGCGGGCAATGCTTTCCAGGTTGGAAGCGGGATTGTCAAATTGCAGCATCAAGTCCTGAGCCACTTTGGGAATACTCGGGAGGCTATGCAAACCGTCAAAAAGTTGCTCGATACTTGGCATGGCGAGGCCATCCTGTGCAGGGCGGGGGATGATTTCAACCATAGCCAGTTTTTCCTGTTCTGCACGCTTGAGTGTCGATTGTGGGAAGGACGTCTCGACCTGCGACGAAAAAAATAATCAAGGACTCGCGGATTGCGCCGATATGGCGATACAAGCGTCTCTGTAAGGTTTCGATACTCGGATCTGCCTGGTGATTGACGCCGCGGCAGGTGTATCGGCTCCGGTTGCTGAACGGCCTGTGGGTTGTAACGTGAAATAGACGGCACCGTTGTGAAGTTTGATTGGCGATCCAGAGATCGTCCTTATTGGTTTTTTGCCGTGGAAGTATCCGCTATGAAGAGTCTGGGGTTCAGCAAGAAAATCCTTCTTGCCGCTGCATTGATTGTGGTTGTTGCGTTCAGCGTGTTCATTGTCGTCAATGACTATCGCCAGCGTCAGTCACTCAAATCCAGCGTCAAGTCCGAGTTGCAACAACTGGGTACGCTCACCACGCAGAATATTCAGACCTGGCTGGAAAGCCGCATGCAATTGCTGCAGTCGATGTCGCAGCAAATCGCCGCGGATGGCAAGGAACTGCCACAGTTGCAGCGCGCCATTGGCCTGCCTGCCTACACCGACAGTTTTCAGCTGAGCTACTTTGGCAGCACCGACGGCGTGATGTTCTCGGTGCCGTCCGCCAATCGCCCCGCTGACTACGACCCGCGTGCGCGTGGCTGGTACAAGGCGGCACAGAATGCGCCCGGCACCATTGTGACCGAACCCTACATCGCGGCATCTTCCGGCAAGCTGGTCATGACCATGGCCACACCGGTCAAGTTCCAGAATCAGTTCGTGGGCGTGGCCGGTGCCGATATCGCTCTGGACAACGTCACCAAGATCATCAACTCGCTGAACTTCGATGGCCATGGCTATGCATTTCTGGTCAGTGCCGACGGCAAAATCCTGGTGCACCCGGACAGCAAACTGGTGCTCAAGAACATCAGTGAAGCCTACCCGACCAATACGCCGAAAATTACCACCGGTGTGACCGAAATCGACTCCGGTAAAAAGCCGGAAATCATTTCTTTCACGCCTGTTCAAGGTGTTTCGACGGCCAACTGGTACGTGGCACTGGTACTCGAGCAGGATTCCGCCTACGCCATGTTGGCCGAGTTCCGTGCCTCGGCCATCACGGCCATGGTGGTAGTGGTGGTGGTGATCATCCTGCTGCTGGGTCTGTTGATTCGCGTGTTGATGCAGCCCTTGCATCAGATGGGCCGTGCGATGCGTGATATCGCTGACGGCGAGGGCGATCTGACCAAGCGTCTGGCCATCACTTCGCAGGATGAGTTCGGTGAACTGGCCGAGTCGTTCAACCGTTTCGTCGAGCGTATTCACACCTCGATCCGTGAAGTGGCCTCGACTGCCGCGCAATTGGGCGAGGTTGCCACTCGGGTGGTCAAGGTCTCCAACGCGTCCATGAGCAACTCGGACCAGCAGTCCAACCGTACCGAAAGCGTGGCGGCGGCGATCAACGAATTGGGCGCCGCAGCCCAGGAAATCGCCCAGAATGCGGCGCGCACCTCGCAGCAGTCGAGCGATGCGAGCGGCTTGGCCACCGACGGTCAGAATGTCGTGCAGCAGACCATCAAGGCGATGAACGAGCTGTCCGGGAAGATCAGCGAGTCGTGCGTGAACATCGAAAGCCTGAATGGCAAGACCGCCAACATCGGGCAGATTCTCGAAGTAATCACCAGCATTTCCCAGCAGACCAACCTGCTGGCGCTCAACGCAGCCATCGAAGCGGCGCGTGCCGGTGAAGCAGGGCGCGGGTTCGCGGTAGTGGCCGACGAAGTACGCAACCTGGCGCACCGCACTCAGGATTCTGCCCAGCAAGTGCAGACCATGATTGAAGAACTGCAGGTAGGCGCGCGCGACGCAGTGACCAACATGACCGAAAGCCAGCGTCAGAGCGAGGACAGCGTCGGCATCGCCAACCTGGCCGGCGAGCGTCTGAGCAGCGTGACCCGCCGTATCGAAGAGATCAACGGTATGAACCAGTCGGTCGCGGCGGCAACCGAGGAGCAGACCTCGGTGGTCGAGTCGATCAATGTCGACATCACCCATATCAACACCCTCAACCAGTTGGGCGTCGACAACCTGCGCCAGACCCTGGATGCCTGCAACTCGCTGGAAGAGCAGGCTGCGCGTCTGCAGCAACTGGTGGGCAGCTTCCGGATCTGATCCGGCTGCATCTGCGCCGCTCTGCCGTAACGGGAGCGGCTGCCTGGTCGCCGTTCGTTCTCACGCTCCTGCGTGGCAATGCAGCGGATGACGGTCACCGCTGTCCGTTGCCACACGATTGGCGACAAACTGTTATCACTTGGTCACTCGCGGTTCATGAGGCTGCAACAACACAGGTTCAGTTTGGTTGACAACCAAATGCGACCTGTCCCGGGTCGTGCACAGACCGAGAAGCCTCATGAACGAAGCCATTCATGTACAAGGCCTGAACAAGACCTTTTCCCACAAAAGCGCGCTCATTGACCTTGCGTTGTCTATACAACCCGGTGAGATGGTCGCGCTGATTGGCGCTTCCGGTTCGGGCAAGTCAACGCTGCTTCGGCATCTCGCCGGCCTGGCGTGCTGCGATCGCAGCAATGGTGGTCAGGTTCAGGTGCTTGGGCGCGAGGTTCAGTCCTCCGGCCGCCTCAACAGCCAGGTGCGACGTCTGCGCGCCGACATCGGTTATATCTTCCAGCAATTCAATCTGGTCAATCGCCTCAGCGTGCTGGACAACGTCCTGCTCGGTTGTCTGGGGCGCATGCCGCGCTGGCGCGGCAGTCTGGCGCTGTTCAATAGCGAGGAAAAACAGCGTGCAATGGCCGCGCTGGAAAGGGTCGGGCTGGCGGACCTTGCCGCGCAACGGGCTTCGACCCTGTCCGGCGGTCAGCAGCAGCGGGTGGCGATAGCCCGGGCCTTGACCCAGCGCGCCGAAGTGATCCTCGCCGACGAACCGATTGCCTCGCTGGACCCGGAATCGGCCCGCCGCGTCATGGAAATCCTCGCCGACATCAACCGCCGCGACGGCAAGACGGTCGTGGTGACCCTGCACCAGGTCGATTATGCCGTGCGCTATTGCCCGCGTGCGGTGGCTCTCAAGTCGGGGCGCATCCATTTTGATGGTATGGCGCAGGACCTCAGCAAACAGTTTCTCAACGACCTCTACGGTGCAGACGCGGACGCGAGTCTGATGATCACCGAGCGAAGCCGGCGCGTGCGGCAAAAAGCCAGCCTGACGCTGGCCAAGGTCTGACGTCCTTTCAACATCCCCCACCTGACATTTTCCGGAGAGCCTGCATGTTCAAGCGTATCGGTCGTCTTCTCGCCTCTGCCGCCTTGCTGACTGCCTGCGCGTTGGGCACGGTCCAGGCCGCAGAAGAAAAAGCCATCAATTTCGGCATCATGTCCACCGAGTCTTCTCAAAACCTGAAAAGTATCTGGCAGCCGTTTCTCGATGACATGAGCCGCAAGACCGGTCTGAAGGTCAATGCCACCTTCGCCTCGGACTACGCCGGCCTGATTCAGGGCATGCGCTTCAACAAGGTGGACGTGGCCTGGCTGGGCAACAAGGCGGCGATGGAAGCGGTGGACCGCTCCAACGGCGAGATCTTTGCCCAGACCTCCGCCGCCAACGGTGACGCGGGCTATTGGAGCCTGCTGATCGTGCGCAAGGACAGCCCGATCAATAACGTCGAAGACATGCTCAAGAACGCCAAGAGCCTGACCTTCGGCAACGGTGACCCGAACTCCACTTCGGGCTATCTGGTGCCAGGTTATTACGTGTTTGCGAAAAACCATGTCGATGCGTCCACCGCCTTCAAGCGCACCTTGAACTCCAGTCATGAAGTCAACGCCCTCAGTGTTGCCAAGGGGCAGCTGGACGTTGCGACCTTCAATACCGAAAGCTGGGATCGCCTGGCCGTGACTCAGCCCGACAAGGTCGAGCAACTCAAGGTGATCTGGAAATCGCCGCTGATCCCGGCCGACCCGATTGTCTGGAGCAAGGCGCTGTCGGACCAGGACAAGGCAAAGATTCGTGAATTCTTCACCAGTTACGGCAATACCGATGAAGAGAAAACCGTGCTGAAGAACATGCAGATGGGCAAGTTTCTCAAGTCCAGCGACGACCAGTTGTTGCCCATTCGCCAACTCGAACTGTTCAAGCAGCGCACCGAAGTGGTGGCCAGCACCACGCTGGACGAGCAGGAGAAAGCCGCCCGCCTCAAGGATATCGATGCCAGCCTGAGCAAATTGCAGGAGCGCATCACCGAGCTGAACCAGAAAACCGCAGGCAGCTCCGCAGGTTGAGCCAGCCGTTCACGATCAGGAGTTCGTCATGACCACTCATGTTGCCTACACCCAGGTTGCGGGCAAACCCAACTGGTCCCGTTATCTGGGCTGGGGCCTGTTGCTCGCCGCACTGGCCTGGGCCTGGCACGGCGCAGAAATGAACCCGATGGCACTGGTTCGCGACTCGTCGAACATGGCCACATTCGCCGCCGATTTCTTCCCGCCGGACTTCCGTGAGTGGCGCAGTTACCTCAAGGAAATGCTGGTGACTATCCAGATTGCTCTGTGGGGCACGGCGCTGGCGATTGTCTGCTCGATACCGCTGGGCATTCTGTGCGCCGAGAACATCACGCCGTGGTGGATTCACCTGCCGCTGCGGCGCTGCATGGACGCTTTTCGTTCGATCAACGAGATGGTCTTCGCGATGCTGTTCGTGGTCGCCGTCGGGCTGGGGCCGTTCGCCGGGGTGCTGGCGCTGTGGATCAGCACCACCGGGGTCCTCGCCAAACTGTTCGCCGAGGCTGTCGAAGCCATAGAGCCCGGACCGGTCGAAGGGGTGCGCGCCACCGGTGCCAGCGCCTTGCAGGAAGTCATCTACGGGGTCATCCCGCAGGTCATGCCGCTGTGGATCTCCTATGCTCTATACCGGTTCGAATCCAATGTGCGCTCGGCGACTGTGGTCGGGATGGTCGGCGCAGGGGGCATCGGGGTTATCCTCTGGGAAAACATTCGCGCCTTTGCGTTCGTCCAGACCAGCGCCGTGCTGCTGGTGATCATCGTTGTGGTAAGCGTGATCGACATTGTGTCGCAGCGTCTGCGCAAGCAATTCATCTGACAGAAGAGGGGTGTTCAATGAACACTTTTTTTAACCATGCAGTTGTCTAGACAAGTTAGCCCGATCTACCACGAGCTCGCCAACATCTTGCGTGAAGAGCTGACCACCTATCAGCCCGGCGATTTCCTGCCCGCCGAATTCCAGCTGGCCGAGCGCTTCAGCGTCAACCGCCACACCATTCGCCGCGCGGTCGATGAACTGGTACGTGAGGGCAGCGTGTTGCGACGTCAGGGCAAAGGCACTCAAGTGCTGGAGCGTCCGCTGATTTATCCGATGCAGGCTGACAGCGCCTACAGCAAATCCTGGTCGGCGCAGGGCCTGGGCGTGGAAGCGATCCTGCTGCGTCGTCAGGAATGTCAGGCCAGCCGTGAAGATGCCCAGCATCTGGGAGTGGACGAGCACGCGCCGCTGATCGAACTGCAGACACTGCGCAAACTGGACGGCCAGGCGGTCAGCCTGATCTTCCACCGCTACAGCGCCCGTTACAGCGATTTGCTGGCCGATTACCGCGGCGGCTCGGTGCGCCAGTACCTTGCTGAGCGCGAGTTGCCGTTGAGCCGTGCGCAGAGCCTGATCGGCGCACGCCTGCCGTCCCGCGAAGAGGCCGCGTGGTTGCTGATGCCCCGACACATGCCGGCGCTGACCGTACTGACGGTTTCCTGTGACCCGGCGGGGCAGCCGGTGGAGCTTTCCCGCTCGGTCAGCCGCGCCGATCGCTTCCAGTATCAAGTGGCGACTCCTTTCAAGACGACCTGACACCGAGGTGTTCCATGCAAGCAACTCCCGAAACAACGGCGCGTCAGCACTGGATGGGCGTACTGGCCCGCGCTCATGCCGATCAGCCGAGCCGCGAGCAGTTGAACCGCCACGAAGCGGCGCTACGCGACACCGATTACCAGATGATCCGCGCCCCGGAAATCGGCATGACCCTGGTGCGCGGCCGTATGGGCGGCACTGGTTCAGCTTTCAACCTCGGCGAAATGAGCGTGACGCGCTGTGTGGTGCGTCTGGCCGATGGGCGCACCGGCTACAGCTATCTGGCTGGACGCGATAAGCGCCACGCTGAACTGGCGGCTTTGGCCGACGCGCATTTGCAGGGCGCGCAGCAGGCCTGGTGGCTGTCCGAACTGATCGAGCCGCTGGCGCGTGCGCAAGCCGAGCGTCGGGCGCGCAAGGACGCCGAGGCCGCTGCCACCAAAGTCGAATTCTTTACCCTGGTCCGAGGAGAAGACTGATGAATGCCGTCCTTTTGCAACCTGCCTTCACCGATCCGGTACTGGATGCCCAGCGCAGTTTTCGTGTCGCCCTCAAGGCGTTGTCCGGGCCGGGCGTGATCCAGACCTTGCCCAGCGCGCACCAGCCGCCGGCCTTGCAGGGGCTGGACAGTGCAACCCACGCCTTGTGCCTGGCGTTGCTGGACCTGGACACGCCAGTGTGGCTGGCGCCGGCATTCGATACCCCGGCGATTCGCGCGAACATTGCCTTTCATTGCGGCAGCCCGATTGTCACTGAGCGGCACGCAGCGCGCTTCGCGTTGCTCGATGCATCGACTGCCCTGCAACTGCACGATTTCGATACCGGCAATGACCGCTACCCGGATCAGTCCTGCACCTTGCTGATCCAGCTGCCTGACCTGGAAGGCGGGCGGATGCTTGCCTGGAGCGGTCCGGGCATCGAGCGACACCAATCGGTGGCCCTGCCGCTGGATGAAGGTTTCTGGGCCGCACGTGAAGCACGTAATGTCTTCCCTTGCGGTCTGGATGTGTTCTTTGTCTCGGGCAATCGACTGCTCGGCTTGCCACGCAGCACTCGCGTGCAGGAGTGTGCCTGATGTACGTCGCAGTCAAGGGTGGCGAACAGGCCATCGATAACGCTCACCGCCTGCTGGCCAGCAGGCGTCGTGGCGACACCGGCATTGCCGAACTCGACGTCGAGCAGATTCGTCAGCAACTGCCGCTGGCGGTAGCACGGGTCATGAGCGAAGGCTCGCTGTACGACCCGCAGCTGGCTGCGCTGGCGATCAAGCAGTCGGCGGGCGACCTGATCGAAGCGATCTTCCTGCTGCGCGCCTATCGCACCACGCTGACGCGCTTTTGCGCCAGCATGCCCATCGACACCTCGAACATGCAGCTCAACCGTCGCCTGTCGGCCACGTTCAAGGACCTCCCCGGCGGCCAATTGCTCGGGCCGACCTTCGACTATACCCACCGCCTGCTGGATTTCACCTTGCTGGCCGAAGGCGAGCACCCGGGCCCGGAAGTCACCCCGCACGCCACGCTGGAGCCCTGTCCGCGAGTGCTCGGATTGCTGGCCAAGGAAGGGCTGATGAAGCCCGAAGTCGACGACGGTGAGCGGGTGGCGGACATCACCCGCGAGCCGCTGGAGTATCCGTCCAGTCGTGCCCAGCGCCTGCAGGCACTGGCGCGTGGTGATGAGGGGTTTCTGCTGGCGCTGGGTTATTCGACCCAGCGCGGTTATGGCCGCAATCACCCGTTCGCCGGGGAAATCCGTATCGGTGAGGTGGAAGTCTGGATCGAACCTGAAGAACTGGGTTTCCCGATCGTGATTGGCGACATCGAAGTCACCGAATGCGAGATGGTCAATCAGTTCGTCGGCTCGGCCAGCGAACCCGCGCAGTTTACCCGGGGTTACGGCCTGGCGTTCGGTAACGCGGAGCGCAAGGCGATGGGTATGGCACTTGTGGACCGGTCGCTACGCGCCGAGGAATTCAACGAAGAAGTGCGCTCACCGGCACAGCAGGAAGAGTTCGTCCTGGCGCACTGCGACAACGTTGAAGCGGCGGGTTTCGTCTCGCACCTCAAGCTGCCGCATTACGTCGACTTCCAGTCCGAGCTGGAGCTGATCCGCAAGCTGCGCAAGTCTGCACCGAAACCGGGGAGCGACCAATGACTCATGCACCGATCAACACCACACAAAGGCCTGCACGGGATGAGGCCTACAACTTCGCTTATCTGGACGAGCAGACCAAACGCATGATTCGTCGCGCCTTGCTCAAGGCGGTGGCGATCCCCGGTTACCAGGTGCCGTTTGGCGGGCGCGAAATGCCGCTGCCGTATGGCTGGGGCACCGGCGGGATGCAACTGACCGCGGCAATCCTGGGCGCCGATGATGTGCTCAAGGTCATCGACCAGGGCGCTGACGACACCACCAACGCGGTTTCGATCAGGCGTTTCTTTGCCCGCACGGCCGGCATCGCCACCACCGAGCGCACGCCCGAGGCGACGGTCATCCAGACCCGTCACCGGATCCCGGAAACACCGCTGCACGCCGATCAGATCATGGTCTATCAGGTGCCGATTCCCGAGCCGCTGCGTTTCATCGAGCCCTCGGAAACCGAGACCCGGACCATGCACGCGCTGGATGATTACGGCGTCATGCACGTCAAACTCTACGAGGACATCGCCACCTTCGGCCATATCGCCACCAGTTACGCCTACCCGGTGATGGTCGATGAGCGCTATGTGATGGACCCGTCGCCGATTCCCAAATTCGATAACCCCAAGCTGCACATGAGCCCGGCATTGATGCTCTTCGGTGCGGGGCGCGAAAAGCGTCTGTACGCCGTGCCACCGTATACGCAGGTGGTGAGCCTGGACTTTGAAGATCACCCGTTCGAGGTGCAGCGCTGGGAGCAGTGCTGTGCGATCTGCGGCAGCCATGATTCCTTTCTCGACGAGCTGATTCTCGACGATGCCGGGACGCAGAGCTTTGTCTGTTCCGACACCGATTACTGCGCCCAGCGCGTCAAACAGCAGGAGAACGACCGATGATCAGTGCACGTTCATTGGACGCGGCGGGCGAGCGCCTTCCCGAGGCTGTGCAGCCGCTGCTCAAAGTACGCGGCCTGACCCGTCTGTACGGTGTGCAGAAGGGCTGTCAGGACGTCAGTTTCGATCTGTACCCCGGCGAGGTGTTGGGCATCGTCGGCGAGTCCGGCTCGGGGAAATCCACGCTGCTCTCGCTGTTGAGCGGACGTTGCCCGCCGGATCGCGGCAGCATCGACTATCGCAGCAAGGAGGGCGACTGGTTCGACCTGTACAGCGCCAGTGAGGCGCAGCGGCGCACCTTGCTGCGCACCGAGTGGGGCTTTGTCGAACAGAATCCGCGTGATGGCCTGCGCATGGGCGTGTCGGCTGGTGCCAATATCGGCGAGCGTCTGATGGCGCAGGGGGTACGCAATTATCAGCAGTTGCGCGGTGCCGCGCTGGACTGGCTGACCCAGGTGGAGATCGATCCGCAGCGCATCGACGATCTGCCGCGGACCTTTTCCGGCGGCATGCAACAGCGCCTGCAAATCGCCCGCAATCTGGTCTCCAGCCCGAGACTGGTGTTCATGGACGAACCCACCGGCGGGCTCGACGTGTCGGTGCAGGCCCGCTTGCTCGATCTGTTGCGCGGGCTGGTGCGCGAACTGGATCTGGCCGTGGTCATCGTCACCCATGATCTGGCAGTCGCGCGGCTGCTGGCTGACCGGCTGATGGTCATGCGTCGCTCGGAAGTGGTCGAAAGCGGCCTGACCGACCAGATTCTCGATGACCCGCAGCACCCGTATTCGCAACTGCTGGTGTCCTCGGTATTGCAGCCATGAGCCGCACTGTCCGAACAGCCTGTACAGAAGAGGTGAGCCCGATGACAACCTTGATCGAGGTCCGTGACCTGTCGAAAACCTTCACCCTGCATCAGCACAACGGCGTGGTCCTCAATGTGCTGCGCGGCTTGAATTTCTCGGTGCGCGCTGGCGAATGCCTGGTGCTCAGCGGGCACTCCGGCGCGGGCAAAAGCACGCTGCTGCGCACCCTGTACGGCAATTACCTGCCTGCCGCCGGCAGCATTCGCGTGCAGCATGAAGGCGAGTGGACCGAACTGGTCGGCGCAACCCCGCGCCAGGTGCTTGAGGTACGACGCAAAACGCTTGGCTACGTCAGCCAGTTCTTGCGCGTGATTCCGCGTGTGTCCAGCCTGGACGTGGTCATGGAGCCTGCCCTGGCGCGCGGCTGGTCCCGTGAGCAGGCGCAGGAGCGCGCGCAACTGCTGCTGGGGCGGCTGAATATTCCGCAGCGCCTGTGGCCGTTGGCGCCCAGTACGTTTTCCGGTGGCGAACAGCAGCGTATCAACATCGCGCGCGCATTCATGGTGCCATGGCCGGTGCTGTTGCTCGACGAACCGACTGCGTCGCTGGACGACGCCAACCGCCGGGTGGTGCTGGAACTGGTCGACGAGGCCAAACAGGCCGGTGCCGCCCTGATCGGTATTTTCCATGATCGCGACGCCCGCGAGGCAGTCGCCAATCGTCAACTCGACATGACCCCGGTGGACCTTACCGCCAAGGAGTTGCTGCAATGCTGAACGAACAGGTTTTCAGTAACGCCCGCGTGGTGACGGCCGAGCAGGTATTCACCGGCACTGTGGTGGTCCGTGACGGCCTGATTGCCGAGGTCGAGAGTGGATGCAGCCAGTTGAGTCAGGCCCAGGACATGCAGGGCGATTACCTGCTGCCGGGGCTGGTGGAATTGCACACCGACAACCTCGAAAAGCACCTGTCGCCGCGTCCGGGTGTCGACTGGCCGTCGATGTCGGCGGTGATCAGCCACGATGCGCAAATCGTCGCGGCAGGCATCACCACGGTGTTCGACGCGCTGTCGATCGGCGACATCAACCCCAAAGGCAAGCGCATGCAGCAATTGCCCGCCATGCTGCAGGCGATTGCAGACGCCAATGCGGCAGGCCTGACCCGCGCCGAGCACGTGCTGCACTTGCGCTGTGAGGTCAGTCACCCGGATACCTTGAGCGTGTTTCGCGATCTGGTGGACCAGCCACTGGTGCAACTGGTCTCGGTGATGGACCACGCGCCCGGCCAGCGCCAGTTTGCCCTGGAGTCCAAGTACCGCGAGTACTACATGGGCAAGTACCACATGAATAACGAGGAAATGGACCGCTTCATCGTTGAACAGGTGGCCAACTCCAACGAGTACGCCGACCGCTACCGGCGTGCGATCGTCGAACTGTGCCTGGCGCGCGGCCTGTCGATTGCCAGTCACGACGATGCAACCATGGCGCATGTCGAGGAGTCGGCGGGTTTCGGCATGAACATCGCTGAGTTCCCGACCACGCTCGAAGCGGCCCGTGGCTGTCGGCAACTGGGCATGAGCGTGTTGATGGGCGCACCGAACATCGTGCGCGGCGGCTCGCACTCCGGTAACGTGGCGGCAGCATCGCTGGCCCGTGACGGGTTGCTGGATATTCTGTCCAGCGATTACTACCCGGCCAGCCTGTTGCAGTCTGCATTCATGCTCGCCGCTCAGGACAACGCATGTGATCTGCCGCAGGCGGTCAACATGGTCAGCCGCACGCCGGCCGTGGCTGCCGGGTTGGCGGATCGTGGTGAAATACGTGTGGGGCTGCGCGCTGATCTGATCCAGGCGCGTGATCATGCTGGCCTGCCGGTTATCGACAAGGTCTGGCGACAAGGCAAGAGGGTGTTTTGATGGTTGGCAGGTTGATCTATCTCATCGGGCCGTCCGGATCAGGCAAGGACAGCCTGCTGGACGCTGCCCGGGATACCCTGGCGCAACGTGATTGCCGGATCGTTCGGCGGGTGATCACCCGTTCCGCCGAAGCGGTGGGCGAGGCGGCTCAGGCGGTGACCGTCGAGCAGTTCGAGCAGATGCGCGAGCGAGGCGCGTTTGCCTTGAGCTGGCAGGCCAATGGTCTGCACTACGGCATTCCCGTCGAGATCGATCAGTGGCTGCTGGAAGGCCATGACGTCCTGATCAACGGCTCCCGGGCGCATCTGCAAAAGGCGCAGGCGCGCTATCCCACGCTGCTGGCGGTGTTGCTGACGGTCAATCAGGAGGTATTGCGCAAGCGCCTGCTGGCACGTAACCGGGAAAGCCTCGCAGAAATCGAGGAGCGCCTTGCGCGCAACTCGCGCTTTGCCGGAGATTTGCTGGCGAGCAATCCGCAGGTCTTCCCGCTGGATAATTCCGCTGATCTGCAACACACCGTTGCCACGCTGCTCGGCTTGCTCGACAAGCGTCACGCATGCGCCTGACCCTGCTGGGCACCGGTGATGCCCGACAGGTGCCGGTCTACGGTTGTCAGTGCGTGGCGTGTGCTGCCGCGCGTGCCGACCATGATCTGCGCCGCTTGCCGTGCAGCGCGCTGATCGAATGCGCCGACCAGCGCTGGTTGATCGACAGCGGCCTGACCGACCTCACCGAGCGTTTTCCGCCGCGTAGCCTGAGCGGGATTCTGCAGACGCACTACCACGCCGACCATGCGCAGGGGCTGTTGCACCTGCGCTGGGGCCAGGGGCTGGTGATTCCGGTCCACGGCCCGGCGGATCCGGAAGGCTTGGCCGATCTCTACAAACACCCCGGCATTCTGGATTTCAGCCAGCCATTCGCCGCATTCGAACGCCGTGCACTGGGCGCGCTGCAGGTCACCGCGCTGCCACTGGCGCACTCAAAGCCTACGTTCGGCTACCTGTTCGAAGGTGATGGGCAACGTTTTGCCTACCTGACCGACACCGTCGGCTTGCCCGACGACACCCGCGAGTATCTGCAAAGTGCGCCGCTGGACCTGCTGGTGCTCGACTGCTCCATGCCTCCACAGCCTCAGCCGCCGCGTAATCACAATGACCTGACGTTGGCGCTAGAAACCATCGATTGGCTACGACCGGGCAGGGCGGTGCTGACGCATGTCGGCCATACGCTGGATGCGTGGTTGATGGGGCGAGCGGGGCAACTGCCTGATCAAGTGTTCGTCGGTCAGGACGGGATGACCCTGTAGAACGCTGGCGCGAAAATTCTGTTCGCTGATCGCCCGCAATCCTGGGCGCCAGACGCATCACGGCTTTGACTCGCTCTGTCAGTAACCTGAATCTGCCTGATGTCGCTCGGCCATGATCCTTTTCCATACCGGGCAGGCTGCGACAATTTGTCTTAATGAACCGTTTAGTACATTCTGCGCGCCTGTGAAAATCCGACAGGTTTGAAAAATGACAAATGCGCAAAATACAGGGGCAGCCGGCAGGTTCCTGCTGCCTGGACTGGGTGGGGTGATCGCCTTGATCGGACTCGGGCTGGCAGGTGGCGGTGGCTATCTGGTAGCGCTTGGCGGGAGCTGGTTCTTCCTGCTGATGGGCCTGGCGATGCTGGTCAGTGGTGTACTGATCGCCGCCCGCAAGCCCAAAGGTGCCTTGCTGTATGGCATTGCCCTGATACTGACCGCCATCTGGGCTGTCTGGGATGCAGGCCTGCATTACTGGCCGCTGGTTTCCCGAGTATTGACCTTCGCCGTCATCGGCCTGGTGGTGGCACTGATCTATCCGACACTGGTTCGCGCCTCGGGTGCTCAGGCAGGGCGCGGTGCCTATGGCCTGGCCGGTCTGTTGGCCATTGGTGTTGTGGCGACCATCGGTTATATGTTCGTCCCGAGCCATGTGGTCAGCGCCGCCAGCGTGCCTGATGTGGTTCCGGTGGCTCCGGGCTCCGAGCAGAAGGATTGGGCGCACTGGGGCAACACTCCGGCAGGCAACCGTTTTGCCGCTCTGGATCAGATCAACAAAGGCAACGTCGACAAGCTGCAGGTCGCCTGGACCTTTCATACCGGTGACATCCCGCAAAGTACCGGGGCCGGCGCAGAGGACCAGAACACCCCGCTGCAGATCGGCGACACGGTTTACACCTGCACCGCTTACGGCAAGGTCTTCGCACTCGATGCAGATACCGGCACACAGCGCTGGAAGTTCGATCCTCAGGGCAGTGCGCCCAACTGGCAGCGTTGCCGAGGCCTTGGGTACTTCGCTGCACCTGTCGCCGAAGCAGCGACAGCCAATGCGCCGGCACCATCAGTCTCAGGCGCATGCGTCGCGCGCGTGTTCCTGCCGACCGGCGACGCGCGTCTGATCGCACTCGACGCCAAGACCGGCGAGACCTGCAAGGACTTCGGCAATCAAGGCGTGGTCGACCTGAAAACCGATATGGGCGAGGTCAAGGAGGGCTACTACCAGCAAACCTCGACGCCACTGGTAGCGGGTAATGTGGTGGTTGTCGGTGGTCGTGTTGCCGACAACTTCTCTACCGGTGAGCCTCCGGGCGTAGTACGCGCCTACGACGTGCACACGGGTGAGTTGGTCTGGGCGTGGGATCCGGGTAACCCGAATACCACCAAACGTCCGCCCGCAGGCGAAACCTATACCCGTGGCACGCCGAACGTCTGGTCGGCCATGTCCTACGATGACAAGCTTGGCCTGATCTACTTGCCGACCGGTAACGCAACACCCGACTTCTTCGGCGGGACGCGTACCGAGCAGGATGACAAGTGGTCCTCGTCAGTCGTGGCGGTCGATGTCAAGACCGGCCAGGTGCGCTGGAACTTCCAGATGACTCACCACGATCTGTGGGACTTCGACATCCCGGCGCAGCCGTTGCTGTATGACATTCCAGACGGCAAGGGCGGTACCCAGCCGGCATTGGCACAAGTTACCAAGCAGGGCGAAATCTTCCTGCTCAACCGCGAAACCGGCGTGCCGATCTCGCGGGTCGAGGAACGCCCTGTGCCGCAAGGTAACGTGCCGGGCGAGCGCTATTCGCCGACCCAGCCGTTCTCGGTGGACATGCCTTCGATCGGCAACCAGACCCTGAAAGAGTCGGACATGTGGGGCGCCACGGCATTCGATCAGTTGATGTGCCGGATCGCCTTCAAAGGCATGCGTCACGAGGGTGTCTACACGCCACCTGGGCTAGACCCGGCGTTGCAGTTCCCGGGTTCGCTGGGTGGCATGAACTGGGGCAGTGTCTCGGTTGACCCGACCAACAGCTACATGTTCGTCAATGACATGCGCCTGGGCCTGGCCAACTACATGATCCCGCGCGACAAGATCGCCGCCGGTGCCAGCGGTATCGAAATGGGTGTTGTGCCACAGACCGGTACTCCTTTCGGGGCCATGCGTCAGCGTTTCCTGTCTGCCGTCGGCATTCCCTGCCAGGCACCGCCGTTCGGCACCATGTCGGCGATTGACCTGAAAACCAAGAAACTGATGTGGCAGGTTCCGGTCGGCACCGTGAAGGACACAGGCCCGATGGGCATTCGCATGGGCCTGCCGATTCCGATCGGTATGCCGACGCTGGGTGCCTCGTTGTCCACCCAGTCGGGCTTGCTGTTCTTCGCCGGTACGCAGGATTTCTACCTGCGCGCTTTCGACAGCGGCAACGGCAATGAAATCTGGAAGGCACGTCTGCCAGTCGGCAGCCAATCCGGCCCGATGACCTATGTATCGCCCAAGACCGGCAGGCAGTACATTCTGCTCACTGCCGGCGGTGCCCGCCAATCGCCGGATCGTGGCGATTACGTGATTGCCTACGCGTTGCCCAAGTAACGCATATCACCTCTGAGGGGCAGATGCTGCCCCTCAGCCTTTTTTACATCGCCCCAATCTCCGGCTTGCCCGTTCTCGACCCGCCATAAATCGGCGGATGCGTGACGATGTGGGTCAGGTCGACCGCCGAGGCCAGCAGTTTTTGCAGGTCGGGACGCGGACGTGACAGGCGTAGATCATTCAGCGTTGCCTGCTCGATCGCGTCAGCGCAGGCCAGCAGTTTCGCATCGCCACGAAATCCGCCGATCACCTGCAGACCGAACGGCATACCGTTGTGGTCGGTGCCGCAGGGCAGGGACAGCGCCGGGTTGGTGGTCAGGGTGATGGTGTAACACAGCGCCAGCCAGCGGTAGTAATTGTCCAGGGGCACGCCGTTGACTTCGCGCAGGTACAGCTCGCTCCAGGGGAAGGGCGAGACTGGCGTGGTGGGCGCGAGGATCAGGTCGTAGTGTTCGAATTGTTTCTGAAAGCCGCGAAAGATCCGGCTTTGCTCGCCATGCGCCTTGACGCAGTCCTGCAGCGACATCGCGGCACCCATGTCGAAATTGGCGCGGGTGTTGGGCCCCAGTGCATCAGGATCGCGGTCGTGAGCGTCCTGCAGCCCGGCGACGAAGGCTTCGGCACGCAGGACGTCGAAGGTGCGATGGGCGCTGGTCAGATTCAGGTCGATGGCTTCGCAGGACTTGAACAGCGATTTCAGGGCGCTGATCTTTTCCCGAAAGACGGCACGGATCCTGTCATCCACAGCACACGCGCCGAAGTCTTCGCTGTAGCCGACACGCAGCTGGCTGAGGTCGATCGGGCGCGGTGCAAACTCGTCAGCGGCGATGGCATAACTCAATGGGTCGGACTGCCCCAGCCCGGCGCTGGCGCGCAGTTGCAGCAGGGTATCGGCAACATTGCGGCCCATGGGGCCTACCACTGAAATCGGTGTCCAGCCGAGCTTTTTGCGTTCGCTCGGCACCAGCCCTGGTGAAGGACGCAGGCCGACGATACCGCACAGCGCCGCGGGAATACGCAGCGAACCGCCGGTGTCCGAGCCGCTGCACAACGGCACCATGTCGACGGCCAGTGCGGCGGCGGATCCACCCGAGGAACCGCCGGCATTCAGTTCAGGATTGAACGGGTTACCGGTCGCGCCCCACACCACATTGCGGGTATTGGCGCCTGCGCCCAGCTCCGGAACATTGGTCTTGCCGACCATGATTGCCCCGGCTGCACGCAGGCGCGCGACGAACAGGTTGTCCTGCGCGGGAATGTTGTCGCGAAACAGTTGCGAGCCGTAGGTGGTGAGTACCCCGGCGGTTTCTTCCAGGTCCTTGATGCCGATTGGCAGGCCATGCAGCAGCCCCAGCGGTTCGCCTTGCATGACGGCATGTTCGGCCAGCAGTGCCTCGTCGCGGGCGCGCTCGAAACAGGTCGCGGCGAACGCGTTGATCTTCGGGTTCAGGCTTTCAATCCGCTCGATACAGGCGTCCAGCAACTCCACCGGAGAGAGCTGTTTGTTGCCGATCAGCGCACGCAGTTCGGTGGCGGATTTACCGAGCAGCTCGGACGATTTTTGCATGGAGTGTTCCTCACTGGACTTATGTATAACGCTGGGTGCGGAGCATGGCTACGATACTGGCCCGAATGTTCATCGTTCCGCATGCTCCGTGGGGGAATGCATTTCGTGACGCTCTGCGTCACACATCCCCCAGCGCCAGAATCGTCGCGACCAGCGTCTGGCCTCTGGGCACCAAGGTGTTCAGTTCCAGGTACTCGCGGTCGGTGTGGACCTTGCCGCCCACCGGGCCAAGGCCGCACAGGGTCGGGATCCCCAGGCTGGCGGTAAAACCCGAGTCGGCGCAGCCTCCGGTGAATTCGCCTTCCACGCTGAAACCCAGTTCCTGCGCGAGGCCCTTATAAATACTCAGCAACTCGTTACTGTGCCGGGCTTCCATCGGCAGGAAGGTGGTGGCTTCCAGCAGTCTGGCTGAAGTGCCGGGCAGTTCCTCTTCGGCGACGATCGCCTGCACGGCGGCAAGTATTTCCGCCCATTGGCGAAGCTCGACAAAACGCACATCGAGCTTCGCCGTGGCGCTGGGCGCTACCGTATTGCTGGAGGTACCGCCGGAGATCAGCCCGACATTGGTGGTGATGCCCGCTGGGTAATCAGTCAACGCATGCAACTTGATTACCTTGTGCGCCAGCGCCTGGATGGCACTGGCGCCGTCGGCATGATTGACTCCCGAATGCGCTGCGCGGCCGCTGACTTCGATGATCAGCGTGGCACCGCCTTTGCGCGCGCTGACCACATTGCCGCTGGCGCGTCCCGGTTCGGGGTTGAGCACCGCGCGCGCCTGGCGGGCGTAGTGTTCGATGTGACTGCGAGCGCTGGCGGAGCCGATTTCCTCGTCGCCGGTGTACAGAATCTGCACCGGGAACGGCAGCGGACCTGCGCGCTTCAATGCCTTCAGCGCAAAGCAGTTGAGCACCAGTCCGCCTTTCATGTCGGCCACGCCAGGGCCGTAGGCTAGTTCACTGTCTTTTGTGTAGCCGCGTGTTGTAGTGGTGCCCTTGGGGAATACGGTGTCGCGATGACCCAGCAGCAACACTGGTTTGCCGGGTCCGCCGGGCAATTCAGCCAGCAACACATCGCCGAAACCCTCGACCGGGATACGCTCGACGCTGATTCCGTCAGCCTGCAATTGTGCGCAGAGCAGCTCACCGACTGCGTCGACGCCGACCTTGTCGTAGCTGTTGGAATCGGTATCGACCAGGCGCTGCAGCAGCGCTTCCATCGCCTCATATTGCTCGGCCAGCCACGCGGTGGCGTGCAGTTGTGCCTCATTCATTCACTCAGCTCCTGTGCCCGCTGCTCCCGGGTCAGTCGTGCGCCGTCCGTGCCCAGGTCCCAGAACAGTCCGGCCATGATTTGCAGGCTCTCCTTGACCACCGGAGCCAGCAAGTGCTCATCAGGTGCATGCTGCGAGCACGCCGGATATGAGTGTGGCACCCAGACCGTCGGCAGGCCCAGCACTTCAGCGAACACGTCGTTGGGCAGCGAACCGCCCAGATTGGGCAGTAGCGCGGGTTTCTTGCCGGTGGTGGCGGCCAGCGAATCCAGCGCCCAGCCAACCCACGGGCTGTCCGGCGACAGGCGCGTGGCGTGCATCACGTCCATACGCGTCTGCCTGACCTCGACACGATCGAAGCCGTGGGCATCGAGGTGCGCGCGCACCGCGGGGATGAACGCGTTGTAATCGCTGTCGACAACAAAGCGAATGTGACACAACGCGTGAGCCTTGCCGGGAATGGCGTGTACCGGGGCGTCCGGGTTGCCGGTCTTGAAAGCGAGCACGTCGAGGGTGTTCCAGCCGAAGACTTTTTCGCTGAGCGACAGCGCCGGGTTGCCCCAGTCGGCGTCGATGTCCGGATCGCCGGGGCCGCCGCCGACCTCGATATCCGCTAACGCGGCCTTCACAGCGTCGGGAATGGCTTTGGGCATCAGCCCCGCGACTTTCACCCGGCCATGTTCATCGACCATGCTGGCGATGGCATTGGCCAGAATGATGCCCGGGTTGGCCAGCAGGCCGCCCCAGTTTCCGGAATGGTGCGCACCTTCGCGCAGGTTTACCGTCAGCTCGAAGTTGAACACCCCGCGCGAGCCGAGAAACAGGGTAGGGCGTGCCGCTGCGAGGCGCGGGCCATCGGAGGCGATGAAGATGTCGGCGGCGAGCTCTTCGGCGTGCGCCTGGCAGAACGCGCTCAGGCCGGGGGAGCCATCTTCCTCGCCCATTTCCAGAAGCAGTTTGACGTTGAAACCCAGCTTGCCGTCGCGAGCCTTGAGGGTCTGCTCCAGTGCCGTCAGGTTGATCAGGTGCTGGCCCTTGTTGTCGGCGGTGCCGCGCCCGTACCAGCGCTCGCCACGCTCAATCACCTGCCACGGCGACAGGCCGGTCTGCCACTGCGCGTCATAGCCGCGAACCACGTCGCCGTGGCCGTAACTGAGCAGCGTCGGCAGTTCAGCGGCTTCGATGCGCGTGGCGATCATCAGCGGGCCGCGTCCGGCGACCGGGTTGTCATGCACGGTAACGCTGAAACCCAGGCGCTCGACATGCGGGGTGATGAACTCATGAAGATAACGATACAGCTCGGGCAGGCTCTCGGCCTCCTGGCTTTGGGTCGGGTAGGCAACGCTTTTGCCGAGCAGGGCGAAAAACGCGCCGTTGTCGAACTGTTCAGTGACGTTTTCGATGGCGTGCGAACGGCTACTCATGAGGGCATCTGCTCCAGAGGTTTCGAGGTGTCGTGCAGGTGGCAGCGAACGGTTCCGCCTTCCATGCGGCCAATGGCCGGGGCTTTTTCCTTGCACGCCGGCATGCACGCCGGGCAGCGCGGATGAAAGGCGCAGCCGGACGGCGGCGACATGGGATTGGGAAAGGTGCCGTGCAAACCCAGATCGGGAATGCCCAGATGCGGGTCCGGGGTCAGCACCGAGTCCAGCAATGCCTGGGTGTAGGGATGGCCGGGCCGGGCGAACAATGATTCGCGGCTGCGCTCTTCGACGATCCGCCCCAGGTACATGACCGCCACGCGGTCGGCCAGATGTTCGATGACGGCCAGGTTGTGGCTGATCAGCAGGTAAGTCAGGCCGAATTCCTGTTTGAGCTCCTGCAACAGATTGAGAATCTGCGCCTGCACTGAAACGTCCAGCGCCGAAGTCGGCTCGTCGCAGATCAGCACATCCGGACGCATCACCAGCGCCCGGGCAATTGCCACACGCTGGCGCTGGCCACCGGAAAGCTGGCTCGGGTAACTGTCGATCACGCGTTTGGGCAAGCCGACCACGTCCATCATCGCTTCGGCGCGCTGGCGACGTTCGGCCGCGGTGCCGATGCCATGCACGATCAGCGGCAGCGTGACGATCTCGCGCAGGGTCTTGCGTGGGTTGAGTGACGAGTAGGGGTCCTGAAAGATCGGCTGAATGCGCCGCGCCATCTCCTTGCGGTCGGTGCCGGCGAGGTGCTTGCCGTTGACCAGTACGTCGCCGCTGCTGGGCGCAAGCAGCCCCAGCAGCATCTTCGCCAGGGTACTTTTACCGCAGCCCGATTCGCCGACCAGCCCGAGTGTTTCGCCACGCATCAGGCGCAACGACACACCATCGACGGCTTTGAGCGTGGCATCGGGTTTGAAAAAACCACGACTGATGCTGAATTCGCGGCGTATATCGCACAGTTCCAGCGCGATGTCTTTCTTCACGCTGGCAGTCGGAACCTGTTTCACGGCGGTATTCATGACGGTACGCCCTCACGGTGAAACAAAGGTTCGGCGCCCGCTGCGGCAAACAGACAGCGAGTCATGTGGTTGTGGCTATTGATCGGCGGGACGTCGTCGGCACAGGCCGGGATCGCCTGCGGGCAGCGATTGCGAAATGCGCAGCCGTGTTGCTCGCCCACCAGGCTGGGCACCAGCCCTGGAATCGACCCCAGCGGCTGGCCCGGCCGAGTGCGTCCGGGGATCGGTATGCTCGCCAGCAAGCCGCGGGTATAGGGGTGTTGCGGGTTCTCGAACAACTCGATGGCCGGGGCGGTCTCGACGATCTGTCCGGCATACATCACCGCGACCCGGTCGGCGATACGTGCCACCAGCCCCAGGTCGTGGGTGATGAAGATCACGGCCAGACCCAGCTCTTTCTGAATATCGCGGATCAGGCGCAGGATCTGCGCCTGAATGGTCACGTCCAGCGCAGTGGTCGGTTCGTCGGCGATGATCACGTCCGGTTCGCACATCAGGGCCATGGCGATGATCACCCGCTGGCGCAGGCCGCCCGACAGTTGATGCGGATACTGGCGCAAGCGCTCGCCCGCGTTGCTGATCCCGACTTTCTCGAGCATTTGCGCGGCGCGCTGCAGGGCCTCCTTGCGCGACACCTTGCGGTGTCGGGTGAGCACTTCGCTGAGCTGATCGCCAATGCTGTAGGCCGGGTTCAGCGAGGTCATGGGCTCCTGAAAGATCATCGCCAGGCGGTTGCCGCGCAGGTCGCACATCTGCCGCTCGCTCTGGGTCAGCATGTCGATGCCGTCCAGGCTCAGTGTCGTTGCGGTACGCCGGGCCTTGCGCGGCAGCAGGTCCATGAGCGCCAGCGAAGTCAGGGATTTGCCGCAGCCGGACTCGCCGACGATGCACAGCATTTCGCCGCGCTCGACCTGAAAGTCCAGGCCGCGCACTGCGTGCAGCGTGTCCTGCCCGAGAGGAATCTCGACACGCAGGTTTTCAACATGCAAAAGCGCCATGTGCGTATCTCCTCTGTCAGTTGCGCCCGTCGGGCAGGATCAGGTCGCGCAGGCCGTCACCGACCAGATTGATGCCCAGCACCAGCACCATCAGGGCGACGCCGGGAATGGCGATGACCCAAGGGGAAAAGAACATGTACGGTTTGCCCTCGGCGATCATCAGCCCCCATGAAGGAATGGGCGGCTGCACGCCGACTCCGAGAAACGACAGGGCCGACTCGAGGAGGATCGCGTGAGCCATTTCCAGCGTAGCGACGACGATCAGCGCACCGACCAGATTGGGCAGGATTTCGCTGGCCAGAATGCGCAGCGTCGAGCAACCCAGAGCCTGGGCCGAGGCGACGTATTCAGCGTCGCGAATCTGCTGCACGGCAGCGCGCACCACCACGGCAAAGCGGTCCCAGAGCAGGCAGCCAAGCAGTACGATCACCACTTTCAGCGAGCCACCGATCAGCGACGCGGAGGCCAGCGCGATCATCACCACCGGCATCGCCAGGCGGGTGGTAATCAGGTAGCTGATCAGTGCATCGGTCTTGCCGCCGAAGTAGCCGGCCAGCAGGCCCATGATGGTGCCGATGATTCCGGAGATCAGCGCGGCCGATAAGCCGATAAACAGCGAGATGCGTGCGCCGTAGAGCAGGCGTGACAGGTAATCGCGGCCCAGTTTGTCGGTGCCCAGCACGTAGTCCCAGGTGCCGTTGGCCATCCACACCGGGGGTTTCATGCGCAGCATCACGTCCTGTGCATAAGGGTCGTAGGGGGCCAGCCAGGGCGCGAACAGAGCGCCGAGCATGATGATCAGCAGCAGTACCGCGCCGATGGCGAAGCCGCGATGCGCGAAGCTGCTGCGCAACGTGCGCCAGACGCTGCGCGCCGGAGGCTGGTAATCGTTGATCAGCAGCGGCGATGAGGTAGTTGTGCTCATGGGGCCTCCTATTTCACGCGGATGCGCGGGTCGAGCAGTGCGTTGAGCACGTCGGCCAGCAGGGTGAGGACGATGTAGATCACTGCGATCAACAGCACGACCGCCTGCACCACCGGGAAATCGTCACGGGCAATCGCATCCCAGGCCAGCTGGCCAATGCCCTGCAGCGAGAAAACCGTTTCGATGACCACCGAACCGCCGAGCATGAAGCCGAATTCCACGGCGGCGAGGGCCACCACCGGAATCAGCGCGTTGCGCAACGCATGCTTGAACAGCACGGTGGCAGGGCGCAGGCCCTTGGCCCGCGCGGTGCGGATGTAATCGGAATTGAGCACGTCGAGCATGCCCGCACGGGTCAGGCGCATGATCGCCGGCGTGGCGTAATAACCGAGGGCGATGGCCGGCATCACGAAGTGCGCCCAGGTCGAATTCCCGGACACCGGCAGCCATTTCAGGGTGACCGAAAACACCACGATCAGCATCAGCGCGAACCAGAAACTCGGCATGGCCTGACCCAGTACTGCGATGCTCAGTGCCAGGCGATCAATCCACGTGTCGCGTTTCACCGCGGCCAGCACACCCAGCGGAATGGCGATCAGCAGCGCAATACTCAGGGCCATCGCTCCCAGTCCGAGGGTGATCGACAGTCGCGAGGCGATCAGGTTGTAGACCGACTCCTGAAAGAAGAACGAGTCGCCCAAATCGAGGCGCACCACGTCGGCCAGCCATTCGAAATACTGCGTCACCAAGGGCTTGTTGAGGCCGTACTGCACGCGGATCTGTTCGATCTGCTCGCTGCTGGCTTCCGGCCCGCCGATGGCAGTGGCCAGATCGCCGGACAGGTGCAGCAGGGAAAAGCTGATCACCGACACGGTAATCGCTACGCACAGGGCAATGCCCAGGCGGCGCAAGAGAAATCCGAACATGGCAAGTGACCTTGTGTTCAGGGAATGACGGGGTGGCTGACCCAACTGCAAGGCGCGTCATGCGCCTCACAGCCCGGTTCGCCGACTGGCCTGGGCAAGCGCTTATTTCCAGCTCGACAGCACGAAGCGCGGCAGCTCGTCCGGGTAAGGCTTGAAGTTCAGGTCCGAGACGTAGGCGTAGTTCATCGAGTAGTTGAACAGCGGCGCCCAGTAGGCCTGCTCGCTGATGCGCTGCAACGCCTTGCGGTAGTTGTCCTTGCGCACCTGCGGGTCCAGCGCGTTGTCGGCGGTCTGCAGCCAGCCCTGGACTTGCGGGTCCTTGATGTTGTCGTCGGGGTTGCCCTTGAACCAGGTGCCGGCCGAAGCCGAGGTGTCGAGGATCGAGAACGAGCCCCACGCCTGGAACGACATCGGTACCTTGCCGCCGCGCTGCTGATCACGCAGGGCGGCGTACTTCAGGTAGCGCAGCTTGGCGTTGATGCCCACGGCGCGCAGGTTGCCGATGATGGCTTCCACGTAGTCGCGGTCGCGATAAGCGAAGATTTCGGTTTCAAAGCCGTTCGGGTAGCCGGCTTCGGCGAGCAGCGCCTTGGCCTTTGCCGGGTCGTAGTTGTAGACCGTGGCGGCGGTGGTGTCACAACCGAACTGGCCAGGGTAGCAGGCGACTTGCAACGGCTTGCTTTCGCCGCCGACCAGTTGCGAAGCCAGGCCGTCCCGATTGATCGCGTAGTTGATCGCCTGACGTACTTTCAGGTGCTTCATCGGCGAATCGGCGCTGGAGGTGCCGCGCGCGTCGAGAATCAGAAAACCAATGCGCATGGTCGCACCGCTGGTGACCACCAGATTGGGCATGGCCTTGAGGTTTTCCGCCTGATCCGGTGCAACCCGCCAGGTCCAGTCGACGCCACCGGTCATCAGCTCGGCCAGACGCGTTTCGGCATCGGCGATCACCCGGAAGTTGATGTGCCCGATCTTTGGCTGACCCTGCGGGCTGTCCTTGAAGTAGTCCGGGTTCTTGTCCATCTTCACGCCTTCGCCGGTGGCGATGGCCGTCACCTTGTAAGGCCCGGTGCCGACCGGTTTACGGCTGAAGCCTGCCAGCCCGACTTCTTCGAAGTATTTTTTCGGGAACATCGGTACGGCGTTGGAGAGGTATTCCAGCGCAGGCGGGAAGGGCTTTTTCAGGTGCAGACGAACGCTGTAATCACCCAGTTTTTCCGCGCTCTTGATCCAGTCGACGTTTTGTACCGTGACCACCTTGGACTCGGGAGACACCACATAATTGAGGGTGAACACCACGTCATCTGCGGTAAACGGGTCGCCGTTGTGAAACTTCACGCCCTGGCGCAGCTGGAAGTCGATGGTCGTATCGTCGACCTGTTTCCAGCTGGTGGCGAGCATCGGTTGGTACTCGCCATTGTCCGGGTTGCGATAGACCAGGTTGTCCCAGATCAGGCGACCGAGGATCACGCCTTCGCGCAAGTCGTTGTGATAGGGGCTGATGTTTTCCGGTTCGCTGTCGGAGGCGTAGACCAGTGTGTCGTCAGCCTTGCCGGCCAGGACGGAGAAACTGCTGAACAGGCTCAATAGCGCGATGCTGCGAGCGAAACCCTTGATTCCCATGCCGTCGTCTCCAAAAGGCAAAGTGGATGTATCAAAGGGCAGTGGGTCGCAAATGCGAGAAGGAGGAAGCAACGAGGTCGCAGTGTTCTTTTGATTGGGTTGTTTTGATGAATTGCGCCTCGACACGACTCTAGGCAAAGCGTATCAATGCCACAAGCACAATATTTCGAACCTTTCATTGCTGAAAAGGCAACGCAGGAGCATTGATGCAACTCTACGGCGTACAGTCCACGGCCTTGCGCTACTTCCTCGAAGTGGCGCGGTGCGGATCGATCAGCGAAGCCTCGATCCGCCTCAATGTCGCGTCTTCGGCGGTCAGTCGGCAGATCAGCAAACTCGAGCGAGAGCTGGATGCGGTGCTCTTCGAGCGTCAGGCGCGCGGCATGATGCTCAGCGAGGCGGGCGTTCGCCTGGCGGCCTATGCGCGCAAATCACAGCTTGAGGCCGAGCAGGTGGTGCTGGAAATCACCGAGCTGCAAGGCTTGCAGCGTGGGCATGTACGCATCGCCTGCTCCGAGGGCTTTGCCCTGGATTTTCTGCCGCAGTGCATTGCGCGGTTTCGGCGGCAGTACCAGGGCATCCATTTCTCGATGGAGGTCTGTGCCCCGGCGCAGGCCACCGAACGGGTGCGCTCGGGCGATGCAGACCTGTGCCTGACCTTCAGCCTGACGCCGCAGAACGAGATCAAGGTCGAGCACATCCACAGCGGCGCGATTTGCGCAGTGGTCAGTCATAACCATCCGCTGGCCGCCCGCAAGGAGGTTACGCTGGCTGAGCTGCAGCCTTACGCCATCGCCCTGACCAATACCGACACGACCTTGCGCCAGTTGTTCGATATCTGCTGCGGCGTGCAGGGCCTGCTGTTCGATCCGGTGCTGACCAGCAATTACATCGGCGCCTTGCTGCGGTTTGTTCGGGAGGAGGGCGGGATCAGCCTCTCCAGCGAGATGACACTCGACAAACGCGCCCATGAAAAACAGCTCAAATCGCTGCCGATCAGTGACGATGGTATGAAGGCACGGCGTATCGAGTTGCAAAGCATGGCCGGGCGCAACCTTCCCGCGGCAGTCGCCGCCTTCCGGGATTTTCTGATCGAGGAGCTGGCAAAGACCTGAGCCGCTGGCGGTATTGCGGGAGCGCTGTGTGGAGTGAGTAACCTTTGGTTGATGAAGTTCGCAAGCATGATGTTATAGTGTAACGAATTTATGGCCGTGCACTGCACGGCTGTGAACCGCCAACATCAGGCTTCGCCCGCGTGGTGAAGTTCGCCAACGAGACGAACGACGCACATGAACAAACCTCTCCCGGATGTTGCCCTGACGGAAATTTCCCCGGCGCTGGTGTCACTCGACTGGGTCGGCATGCAAGGTGTGGAAGTGCCGATCAGACTGGCTGAAGCGAGCATTCGTCATCCTGTCCACGCGCATGTCGATCTGCAGGTCGATCTGACCGACCCGAGCGTCAAGGGCATCCACATGTCGCGACTGTATCGGCTGCTCGACGGCTATGCCGAACGGCAGATCGTCAGCCCCGATACGCTGTCTGCCTTGCTGGAAGCCATGGTCGAGAGCCACCTCGACTGTCACTCCAGCCACGCCCGACTCAAGCTGAGCTTCAATCTGCTGTGTCGTCGCCCGGCGTTGATTACCGAAGGGCTCAGCGGCTGGAAATCCTACCCCGTGACCCTCGATGCCACTTGGCATGCCGGTCGGTTGTGTCTCGACAGTTCGGTGGATGTCACCTACTCGTCCACCTGTCCGTGCTCGGCTGCATTGTCTCGCCAATTGCTGGAAGAGGCATTCGCGGCGCGCTTCGGCAGGCAGTCGTTTGTCGATCCGATGCAGGTCGCCGCCTGGTTGCGCGAGAACGCATCGTTCGCCACGCCGCACAGCCAGCGCAGCGTTGCGACGGTGCAGGTGCGGGTGGCGGAGCAGGCGACCGAACTGGGCCTGATGACGCTTATCGACCTTGTCGAACAGGCGTTGGGCACCCCGGTACAAACCGCGGTCAAGCGGGCCGACGAACAGGCTTTCGCGCGGCTCAACGGCCAGAACCTGATGTACGTCGAAGACGCTGCGCGCAAGGTCCAGCAAGCACTCGAAGGCCGCTATGCAGCTTCCAGCGTCAGTGTTCGTCACTTCGAAAGCCTGCACCCGCACGATGCCGCTGCCCAGACTTCCAACTACCTGTCCTGAGGTTTCATTCCGTGATCCGTAAAAATCCTTCCGGCCATCTGCCGGTCATTGCCGAGTCCGCCTACATCGATAAAACCGCGATCATCTGCGGCAAGGTGATCATCAAGGACAACGTGTTTGTCGGGCCCTACGCTGTGATCCGCGCCGACGAGGTCGATGCCACCGGAGACATGGAACCGATCGTCATCGGTGCCAATTCCAACATTCAGGATGGCGTGGTGATCCACTCGAAATCAGGTGCTGCTGTCACCATCGGCGAGTTCACCTCGATCGCCCACCGCTCCATCGTGCACGGACCTTGCATGGTCGGAGATCGCGTGTTCATCGGTTTCAATAGCGTGTTGTTCAATTGCCAGGTCGGCAACGGCAGCGTGGTCAGGCACAACTCGGTGGTCGACGGTCGCGATTTGCCGGAGCACTTCTACGTGCCGTCCACCACCCGGATCGGGCCGGGCACTGACCTTTCGCAATTTCCACCGGTGAGCATTTCGGCTTCGGAATTTTCCGAAGATGTGGCGCACACCAATATTGATCTGGTGCGCGGCTACAAGGCGCTTCAGAACGAGTTTTGAAGCGCTGCGCGCCAGCGGCAAGCGGCAAGTTATAAGCTGCAAGCTAGAGGCTAAAAGCTTGAAGCTTTCCACTTGCAGCTTTCCACTTGCAGCTTGCAGCTTGCAGCTTGCAGCTACAAGCCATTAGCCCCCCATCACGGACCTTGGACTTTTCATGACAACAGCTGTTCACTCAACCCGGGCACCCGCATCACGGCTGCGCTCGATCGATGCTCTGCGCGGGCTGATCATTCTCTTCATGTTGCTGGACCATGTCCGCGAAACGTTCTTCATGCACCACCAGGTCATCGACCCGATGGACGTCGCCACCACCGCGCCCGAGCTGTTTTTCAGCCGGACGCTGGCGCATTTGTGTGCGCCACTGTTCGTCCTGCTGACCGGGCTTTCGGCGTTCCTCTATGGCGAGAAACACCAGGGCAAAAGCGACGTTGCGGCGTTCCTGCTCAAGCGCGGTCTGTTTCTGATTGCGCTGGAGTTCACCCTGGTGAGCTTTGCCTGGACCTTCCAGTTCCCGCCGACCATCATCTACCTGCAAGTGATCTGGGCCATCGGCCTGAGCATGGTCGCGCTGTCGTTGATGGTGTTTCTGCCGCGCTGGGCGCTGGTGGTCATCGGTGTGGTGATCATTGCCGGGCATAACCTGCTGGACACCGTGCATTTCGGTGTCGAGTCGGCCATGCACGTGCCGTGGGCGATCCTGCACGACCGTGGCTGGATCGAGGCTTCCGATAGCCTGCGCTTGCGCACCTCGTATCCGTTGTTGCCGTGGATCGGCATCATCGCACTGGGCTACGCCGCAGGCCCCTGGTTCTCAAGCAGCTACGACGCGGCGAAACGCCGTGCGAACCTGTGGAAGTGTGGGGCAGGGGCGCTGCTGGGCTTCGTGGTCCTGCGCCTGATCAACGGCTACGGCGAAAAGCCGTGGAGCGTCGGCGATACCGGCGTACAGACGGTCATGAGCTTCTTCAACATCACCAAATACCCGCCGTCGCTGCTGTTCATCTGTCTGACGCTGGGGATTGGTCTGCTGATCCTCATCGCCTTCGAACGCGGTCAGGAAAAAAGCGCGTTGCGGCCGCTGGTGGTGCTCGGTTCGGCGCCGATGTTTTTCTACCTGCTGCACCTTTACGTGCTGAAAATTCTGTACCTGATTGCCTTGGCGATCTGGGGCACCAATCAGGGCACGTACTTCGGTTTCGACCACATTTGGGGCGTCTGGCTGACCTCGGTGGTACTGGCCGTGCTGCTGTTCCCGGCGGTGCGCTGGTTCGCCGCGCTCAAGGCCCGTCGTCGGGATATCAGCTGGCTGAAATACTTCTAGTCCCGGCAACAGCGGTGCGCCTGCTGGCGTACCGCGTCTCGCCTGGCGTCAATCTCCGTGCGCCCCGTAATTCATGATCGACAGCAGTTTGATCGGCACCTGCACCAGTTGCTCGGGGCCATGGGGGATGTCGCCATCGAAGGTCAGGCTGTCACCGGCCTGCATCGGATACAGCTGGTTGCCGTGGCGGTAGATCAGCTCGCCTTCCAGCAGGTGCAGAAACTCCGTGCCGGGGTGTGAGAAGGTCGGAAACTCTTCGCTGGCATCGTCCATCGTCACCATGTACGCCTCGAAACTCTTCTTCGGCCCACGGGTATGGTTGAGCAGGTGATAGGTGTGGCCTTTCTCGGTGCCGCGCCTCACCACTTCGAGTCCTTCATCGGCCTTCACCAGCAGGGCGCTGCTGCCTTGCTGGTCGTACTGGCTGAAAAGTTTGGACATGGGCATGCCCAGCACGTCGCACAGGCGGCTGAGGTTGTCGAGGCTGGTCGAGACCTGCGCGTTCTCGATCTTGCTCAGCATGCCCTGGCTGATACCGGCGATGCGCGCCACGTCGGCGAGCTTCAGTTCCTGAGCCTGGCGCTGACGCTTGATCTGAATGCCCAGGTACTGCTCGAGCTTCAATTTCGGATGAGGGTCGGTCGGCATGTTCATCGGCTTTGCACGGTTTCCGTTCAATAATTTTTATTTCGCACTGGGAATGTGCGTTTCGCCTGGCCGCGGTGTGGCCGGGTTGCAGATTATTCCCACAGGGAAAACGAGTTTCCCATATAAACAGCCGAATTACCCCTCCCGAGTCACTTCGTTTAACTGGCATACCAAACTGGCAAGCGCCTTGCATTCCTAAAGGGAAAGTAACTTTCCTGTTCGGAATATATCCCGAAAGGCAGTGAACAGCGGCCCTTCCCTGAAACGTTTTGCTTTTGCCAGGAGACACGCCCCATGTTGCCACCCGAAACACAGCGTCTGATCGAACAGCACGGCATCAAGTACGTACTGGCTCAGTTCGTCGACATTCATGGTTCGGCCAAGACCAAATCGGTTCCTGTGACAGGTCTGGAAATGGTTGCAGAGGACGGCGCCGGGTTTGCCGGTTTCGCGATTTGCGGCATGGGTATGGAGCCTCACGGGCCGGATTTCATGGCCAGGGGTGATCTGTCGTCGCTGACCCCGGTGCCGTGGCAGCCGGGCTATGGACGTGTGGTGTGCATCGGCCATGTGGATGGCAAACCCTGGCCCTATGACAGCCGCTACGTGTTGCAGCAGCAGGTCGAACGCCTCAGCCAGCGCGGTTGGACCCTCAATACCGGCCTGGAGCCCGAGTTCAGTCTGTTCAAGCGCGACGTCACCGGCAGTCTGCAGATGGTCGATGCCAGCGATAACCTCGACAAGCCCTGCTACGACTACAAGGGGCTGTCGCGCTCTCGCGCGTTTCTCGAGCGCCTGACCGAGGCACTGCAGCCGGTGGGTTTCGATATTTATCAGATCGATCATGAAGACGCCAACGGCCAGTTCGAGATCAATTACACCTACAGCGAGGCCATGGAATCGGCTGACCGTTTCACCTTCTTCCGCATGGCCGCCGGAGAGATCGCCAATGACATGGGCATGATCTGCTCGTTCATGCCCAAGCCTGATCCCAAACGTGCCGGCAATGGCATGCACTTTCACCTGTCGATCGCCAGTGCCAGCAACAAGAACCTGTTCCACGATGCCAGCGATCCGAGCGGCATGGGGTTGTCGAAACTGGCCTATCACTTCGCCGCGGGCCTGCTGGCTCACGGGCCTGCGCTGTGTGCCTTTGCCGCACCCACGGTCAACTCCTACAAACGCCTGGTGGTCGGCAATTCACTCTCGGGCGCCACCTGGGCCCCGGCGTTTATTGCCTTCGGTGCCAACAACCGCTCGGCGATGGTGCGCGTGCCTTATGGCCGTCTGGAGTTTCGTCTGCCCGACGCCGGGTGCAATCCGTATCTGGTCAGCGCCGCAATCATTGCCGCAGGCCTGGACGGTATCGACCGGCAACTGGAGATCGATCACGTCTGCAACGAGAACCTCTACACATTGAGCCTCGAAGAGATTGCCGCACGGGGCATCAAGACCCTGCCGCAGTCGCTCAACGAAGCCTGCGACGCGCTGCAGGCCGACCCATTGTTTGGCGAAGTGCTGGGCAGCGAGATTGTCGATGAATTCATCCGCCTCAAGCGCATGGAGTGGGTGGAATACAGCCGCCACGTGAGCGACTGGGAAGTGAAACGCTATATCGAGTTTTTCTAGCGGCAAGTTTCAGAGAGCAGCTGCAAGTTTCAAGCGGCAAGCTGCAAGAAGAAGCGGATTGCGGCGTGTTTGATTTCTCTGTCTACGCGGTTGGTTTTTAGCTTGCAGCTTGCAGCTAAAAGCTTGCCGCTCCCGAACAAGGTGAGGCTTATGTGCGGAATCGTTGGTTTGTATCTGAAAAACCCGGCGCTGGAGTCGCAACTCGGCAAGTTGTTCGAGCCGATGCTCGAAGCCATGACCGACCGCGGACCGGACAGTGCCGGGTTCGCCATCTATGGCGATGAAGTGGCGCAGGGCTGGGTCAAGCTGACCTTGCAGGCCACCACCGAACAGTATGATTTCACTGCGTTGATCGCGGCGCTGCAAGACAGGTTGAGCGCGCCGCTGGACTGGTTTCAGAACGCCAGCGCTGTGGTCTTGAAGATTCAGGCAGAAGAAGCCCCGGTGCGTACCGCGCTGGCGGAGCTGGCACCGAGCGTGCGCATCATGAGTGCCGGGCAGAGCATCGAGATCCTCAAGGGCATGGGCCTGCCGCGGGAGATTTCCGAACGCTTCGGTCTGGCGTCCATGAAAGGCAGTCACATCATCGGCCACACGCGCATGGCCACCGAAAGCGCCGTGACCATGGAAGGCAGTCACCCGTTCTCCACGGGCTCCGACCTGTGCCTGGTGCACAACGGCTCGCTGTCCAATCACTTTCGTCTGCGCCAGAACCTGCGCCGCGAAGGCATTCACTTCGAGACCGACAACGACACCGAAGTGGCGGCGGGGTATCTGGCCTGGCGTCTGCAACAGGGCGACAGCCTGAAACAGGCGCTCGACAAGTCGCTCGAAGACCTCGATGGCTTCTTTACTTTCGCCATCGGCACACGCAACGGCTTCGCAGTGATTCGCGACCCGATCGCCTGCAAACCGGCAATCCTTGCCGAAACCGATGACTACGTCGCCATGGCCTCGGAATACCAGGCGCTGTCCAGCCTGCCGGGGATCGAGAACGCCAGGGTCTGGGAACCGGTCCCGGCCACCATGTACATCTGGGAACGCGAGCCAGCCGAGGGAGCACGCCCATGAAAACCGTCGATCTTTCCAGCGCCACCGTGCGTGATCTCAATCAGGCCCTGCACGATCAGGTCAAGCAATTGCAGGACCGCGAATGGTTGGTCACGCATCCCGATGGCGCACACAACCTGGCGGTCGGCGTCAACGAAGCCATCTCCATCGATATTAAGGGCCACGCGGGTTACTACTGCGCGGGGATGAACCAGAAAGCGTCGATCACCGTGCACGGCAACGTCGGTGTCGGCTGCGCGGAAAACATGATGTCCGGCGCTGTGCGGGTCAAGGGCAGCGCCTCGCAGGCGGCCGGCGCAACGGCACATGGCGGCTTGCTGGTAATCGAAGGCGATGCCGGGGCGCGTTGCGGGATTTCCATGAAAGGCATCGACATCGTGGTCGGCGGCAGCATCGGCCACATGAGCTGCTTCATGGGCCAGGCCGGTCGGCTGGTGGTCTGCGGCGACGCTGGTGATGCGCTGGGGGACTCGCTGTATGAAACGCGGATCTACGTCAAAGGCAAGGTCGAGTCACTGGGCTCTGACTGCATCGCCAAGGAGATGCGTGAAGAGCATCTGCAGGAGTTGCAGGAGTTGCTCAATCGCGCGGGCTTCAACGAGAAGGCAGCGGATTTCAAACGCTACGGCTCGGCCCGTCAGCTTTACAACTTCAAAGTCGATAACGCCTCCGCGTACTGATCCAGGAGCATTACCATGAGCGACCCTATCAGCCACAAACCTGCTCCAGTCCTGCGCGAGTCGGCCACCTTCGATCGCCTGACCATTCAGGAAATCCAGCGTGCTGCGGAAACCGGCATCTACGACATTCGTGGTGGCGGCACCAAGCGCAAGCTGCCGCACTTCGACGACCTGTTGCTGCTCGGCGCCAGCGTGTCGCGCTACCCGCTGGAAGGCTACCGCGAGAAGTGCGGCACCGACGTGGTGCTCGGCAATCGTTTTGCCAAGAAGCCGTTGTACCTGAAAATCCCGGTAACCATTGCCGGCATGAGCTTCGGCGCGCTGTCGGCCAACGCCAAGGAAGCACTGGGCCGTGGCGCGACCATCGCGGGGACCAGCACCACCACCGGCGACGGCGGCATGACCCCGGAAGAGCGTGGCCAGTCGCAGCATCTGGTCTATCAGTACCTGCCATCGCGTTATGGCATGAACCCGGACGACCTGCGCAAGGCCGATGCCATCGAGATCGTGCTGGGGCAGGGCGCCAAGCCGGGCGGCGGTGGCATGTTGCTGGGCATGAAAGTCACCGAGCGGGTGGCTGGCATGCGTACCTTGCCGGTCGGTGTCGATCAGCGCTCGGCCTGCCGTCACCCGGACTGGACCGGCCCGGACGATCTGGCGATCAAGATTGCCGAGATTCGCGAGATCACCGACTGGGAAAAGCCGATCTACGTGAAGATCGGTGCCAGCCGTCCCTACTACGACGTGAAACTGGCCGTAAAAGCCGGCGCCGACGTGATCGTCCTCGACGGCATGCAGGGCGGTACGGCGGCGACTCAGGAAGTGTTCATCGAACACGTCGGCATCCCGATTCTGCCTGCCATCCCACAGGCCGTGCAGGCGCTGCAGGAAATGGGCATGCATCGCAAGGTGCAGTTGATCGTCTCTGGCGGCATCCGCAACGGTGCCGACGTGGCCAAGGCCATGGCGTTGGGTGCCGACGCAGTGGCGATCGGCACGGCGGCACTGATAGCACTGGGTGACAACCATCCGCGGCTCGACGAAGAACTGAAAAAGATCGGCTCGGCAGCGGGTTACTACGACGACTGGCAAAACGGCCGCGACCCGGCGGGCATCACCACCCAGGACCCGGAACTGTCCAAACGTCTCGACCCGGTCGAAGGCGGCCGGCGCCTGGCCAACTACCTGCGCGTACTCGTCCTCGAAGCCCAGACCATGGCCCGCGCATGCGGTAAATCACACCTGCACAACCTCGACCCGGAAGACCTGGTGGCACTGACCGTCGAATCAGCGGCGATGGCCCGCGTGCCCCTGGCCGGGACGTCTTGGATTCCGGGGTTTGGTTCTGGTTACTGACGCCATAACGTGCTTTCGAAGGCGAAGGAACCCGACGAAGTCGGGCCGGAAACGGAGCGGCGGGCTTTGCCTACTTTGGCCCCATCAAAGTAGGTCGCCGAGGGGCGAAAAGGTGGCTCAGGTCGAGTCTGAATCTCACCGAGTCGCAGAACTGTGCGACGCGGAGCGTCACGAAACGCATTACCACGCGGAGCGTGGGAACGAGAACCTTAGTGGTTTAAGCCCCGCTTTCGGGCTCATCGGACTTATATATAACGCCATTCGCGCAACGAGAACTTGACCCCCAAGAGGCCGAAGAGCCTCGCCTGTCTCAATGACCTTCCTTGCTGCCAGACACTTTCCATTCATTTGCGGGAGCTTTGAACATGGTCAATCTTCTACACGGCAAATCCCTTACCGCTTTACTCGCGCTCGGCGCCTTTGCTCCGATTGCGCAGGCAACTGACGCCCCCGTCCTGAACACCGGCAGCACGGCCTGGATGGTCACCGCAGCCGTGCTGGTGCTGTTCATGTGCCTTCCGGGGCTGGCGCTGTTCTACGGCGGCCTGGTACGAGCCAAGAACATGCTATCGCTGTTTACCCAGTGTTTCGGCATTGCCGGAGTCGTGGGCGTGCTGTGGGTCATCTATGGCTACAGCATGGTGGTGGACACCAGCAACATGGTCGAAGGGCAAGTGAGTTTCAACAGCTTCGTGGGCGGTCTGAGTCGTGCGTTTCTGGCTGGCATGACCCCCGACAGTCTGGTCGGCGATATCCCTGAAGGGGTATTCGTGACGTTTCAGATGACCTTCGCCATCATCACCCCGGCGCTGATTGCCGGGGCCTTCGCCGAACGCATGAAGTTCTCTGCGGCGCTGCTGTTCATGGCGCTGTGGTTCACCCTGGTGTATGCGCCGGTCGCGCATATGGTCTGGGGTGGCGCCGGCGCCTTGATGCACAACTGGGGCGTGCTGGACTTCGCCGGCGGCACCGCAGTGCACATCAATGCCGGTGTTGCTGCACTGGCGGCATGTCTGGTACTGGGCAAACGCAAGGGTTATCAGAACACCCCGATGCCGGCGCACAACCTGAGCCTGACCATGGCCGGCGCAGCCATGCTCTGGGTCGGCTGGTTCGGATTCAATATCGGTTCCGGTGGCGGCCTGAACGGCACGTCCGGCATCGTCATGCTCAACACGCAAGTGGGGGCGTGCGCGGGGATACTTGGCTGGATGTTCACCGAGTGGTTCAAGGTTGGCAAGCCCAGCGCGCTGGGTCTGGCAAGCGGCGCATTGGCGGGTCTGGTCGGTATCACCCCGGCGTGTGCCTATGTCGGAGTCGGCGGAGCACTGGCCATCGGCGTGCTGTGCGGCGTGTTCTGCTACCTGAGCGTAACCGTACTGAAAAAACGCCTGGGCTATGACGACAGCCTCGACGTCTTCGGCCTGCACGGCATCGGCGGCATGATCGGTGCAGTACTGACCGGCGTGTTCTGCGTGCCCTCACTGGGCGGTCTGGTGCCCGATGTCAGCATGGGCGCCCAAGTGATTGCCCAGATCAAAGGCGTACTGTTCACCACGGTCTACTGCTTCGCGGTCAGCTGGATCATCCTCAAGGCCGTGCAGGCCCTGATCGGCCTGCGGGCTCACGAGTCAGTCGAAGAAATGGGCCTGGATCTGGCCGAGCATAACGAGCGGGCTTACAACCATTGAGAGGGCTGTCGGGCCCATAGTAAAAGCGCCTTTTAATCGCGATGGCACAGACGACGCAGAGTGCGACGTTAGTGACAGGGAGAAGCAACCCGACGAAGTCGGGCCGGAAACGGAGCCAGGGGCTTCGGTCACTTTGGCCCCGTCAAAGTGACTCGCCGAGGGGCGAAAAGGTGACCGGAGTCGACCACCAATCCACCTGAAAAAGAAAAACCGCTGTGTGACACGGAGCGTCACGAAAGGCATTACCACGCGGAGCGTGGGAACGAGAGTCGCAATGTGATTTTTGATTCTGGCCGAAGGCCGTAGCGAACTTGTTCGCGAAGAAGGCTTCTCAATCGACGTATTTTTGCCGATTACACTCGCGCTTTCGCGAACAAGTTCGCTTACGCCCTTCGGGCAGAAGCCTGGAAGCCTTTTACTTGGAGCATCCAGGACTTGCGCATAACGATGAGTGCAGAGCGTGTGGAGGATCAATATTATGGTCTGAGCAGCATTTTCCTGGGCCTCTCAGGCAATCTCAACACTCAACGAAACACTGGCACCACATGCTTGATGAACAGCTCAAGCGACTTTTTCTTCTCGGCGTGGGGCAGGCTGTTATCGCACCAGAAGCTGAACTCGTCGACACCCAACTCCTGATAGTGACGAATGCGCGGAATGATCTCCTCAGGGGTACCGATCATGGTGTTTTTGCGGATGTTCTCCAGCTCGAACTCCGGACGTTCCTTGAATTTCTCTTCCGGGCTGGGAGCCAGAAAACCGTTGACCGGCGTCTGTTTGTTGCCAAACCACGCGTCAAAAGTACGGTAGAACTTCGCGATGGCGGTGGCACCCACTTTCCAGCCTTCAGGATCATCTGCGGCATGCACATGCGTATGGCGCAGCACCATCAACTGCGGGCGGGGCACGTCAGGGTTGTTGGCCAGCGCGGCGTCGAACTTGTTCTTCAGGTCGACAACTTCTTCGTCACCCTTCATCAACGGGGTAACCATCACGTTACAGCCGTTCTGCACGGCGAAATTGTGCGAGTCGGGGTCGCGCGCAGCGATCCACATCGGCGGTGTGTTGATCGGCTTGGGCACGGAAGTCGAGGTCGGGAATTTCCAGATGTCGCCATCGTGAGCGTAGTCACCCTGCCAAAGTGCACGCACCACCGGTACCATTTCACGCAACGCCTTGCCGCCCTCGGAGGCTGGCATGCCACCGGCCATGCGGTCGAACTCCACCTGATAGGCGCCGCGTGCCAGGCCGACTTCCATGCGCCCGTTGCTGATCACGTCCAGCAGCGCGCATTCACCCGCGACCCGCAATGGATGCCAGAACGGCGCAATGATGGTGCCCGCGCCCAGATGAATGCGTGTGGTTTTGGCCGCCAGATAGGCCAGCAGCGGCATCGGGCTTGGCGAGATGGTGTATTCCATCGCGTGGTGTTCGCCTATCCAGACTGTGCTGAAGCCACCTTGCTCGGCCATCAGCGTCAGCTCGGTCAGGTCCTCGAAAAGCTGACGATGGCTGACACTGTCATCCCAGCGTTCCATGTGCACGAACAACGAAAACTTCATGACACTTACCTCGCTTAAATCTGGCGCCTGCACCGGCGTGATGAGTTATTGTTGTCTGATGGTATACCGTAATACTTTCGGTGCAAGTGTTTTTTGCGGCGCTGCTCCGCGCTGCAAAACGCAACGGCATAAACGAAAAAAGCGCCTCATGGAGGCGCTTTCGGGTGTTGCGGATTCAGCCGGGACAGGCTCGATCAGCTCGGGATCAACTGCAGGCTTCGGATTCGATATAGTCAGCTGTGGAGTCGCGAATCACCGGACCCATGCCACTCACGGCCTTTGCCTGCTCCATGATTTCCAGTGTGGAACCGGTGCCGACCAGGTTCACCGTATGGTTGGCGCAGTTATAGACCCGCTTGGAGTAGATCACCCCAAGCATGCCTTCACGCCGGGTGATCACCACGCGTTCCTTTGCGCTTCCGCTTTTTTCTACCAGTGCGTGATGACCGGACGGATCATGGGGGATGGATAGGGTTTTGCCTTCGGCATGCGCCGACAGGGCAGGGATCATTAAAGCCAGAAAACAGGCATGCAATTTCATCGGTGCTCCTGCGGATGAATGCGGGTTCGTTGGATCCAAAATTTACTACTGCAACGCGATTCTGGATAGCTGGGCGAGCTGCCTCTCGTCGGCTTGTTTTTAACGAATCACATCCTGCGCCAGGCCAAAAATCCCTTGAAACTGTTGCTCCGGCAACAGTGGTTCCACACCCTGGCGTGGCACGGACAGTTGACGCTGCACATCAGCCGTCGCAACGCCTTGATCTGTCTGTATTTTATCGAATGGCACGGTTGCTGCTCTATGGATCTGCAGGCCCTTGTGTTTAATGCGCTCGGGAAGCTTGCAGCCAGAGGAGTACCGACATGAGCCAATCGTCCATAAAATTTGCGTACTGGGTTCCGAACGTCAGCGGTGGGCTGGTCGTCAGCAAGATCGAACAGCGCACCAGCTGGACCATCGACTACAACCGCAAATTGGCGCAGATCGCCGAGCAGTCCGGCTTCGACTACGCGCTGACGCAAATCCGCTTTACCGCCGGCTATGGCGCCGAGTTCCAGCATGAATCCGTAGCTTTCAGCCACGCGCTGTTGGCTGCGACCGAAAAGCTCAAGGTCATCGCCGCGATATTGCCCGGTCCATGGACCCCGTCGGTAGCCGCTAAGCAACTGGCGACCATTGACCAGCTCACTGCCGGGCGCGTGGCAGTGAATATCGTCAGCGGCTGGTTCAAGGGCGAGTTTCAGGCCATCGGTGAGCCCTGGCTGGAGCATGACGAACGTTATCGGCGCTCCGAGGAGTTCATTCGCGCGCTCAAGGGAATCTGGACCACCGACAACTTCACCTTCAAGGGTGATTTCTATCGCTTTCACGATTACACCCTCAAGCCCAAGCCGATCCAGCGTCCTCACCCGGAGATCTTTCAGGGTGGCAGCTCGCGGGCCGCGCGTGACATGGCGGCGCGGGTGTCTGACTGGTATTTCACCAACGGCAATACCGTGGAAGGCATCAAGGCCCAGGTCGATGACATTCGTGCCAAGGCAGCCGCTAACGGGCATTCGGTGAAGATCGGCGTCAATGCCTTCATCATTGCCAGAGATACCGAAGAGGAGGCACGCGCCGTGCTGGCCGAAATCGTCGACAAGGCTGACCCGGAAGCCGTCAACGCCTTTGGTGACGCCGCGAAACAGGCCGGCCAGTCGAGTCCGGAAGGCGAGGGCAACTGGGCCAAATCCACCTTTCAGGATCTGGTGCAGTACAACGATGGTTTCAAGACCAACCTGATCGGCACACCCCGGCAGATTGCCGAGCGCATCGTCGAACTCAAGTCCGTTGGCGTAGACCTGGTCCTTTCCGCGTTCCTGCATTTCCAGGAAGAAGTCGCCTATTTCGGTCAGCACGTGTTGCCTCTGGTACGCGAGCTGGAAGCCGCTGCACAACGCAAGCCTGTCGCCGAGACGGCTTGACCCCAGGTCACTGCCGACAACCCGCCTTGCCCCTGTAAGCCGGTCGCGCTTACAGCCCGCCATAAAATCAGGCGCCACTGTGATCCAGTGTGCGCCTGCGTCCGTATGTTCAACCCCGATCAACCCATATACCGCTGTACGTGGCATTATGATGCCACTCACTGGCATGCTTTTATCGATGCCAGGCCTTCCAGGTATGGCCGAGCACTTGCCGACAATGGCAGTTGATAGCGAAAGGATTGTCGATGGCCCCTGAGCAATCAGGTCCGGTTTTCAGAAAAACCAGATGCACTGGTTCTCACCTGTTGTGGAGGCAAGTTTTGAAACGCGACCTTCGGCTTGCGTCATGGCTGATCTTCGTAGTGTGCGCCTGCGTGGTGATGTTGATGGCCTGGCAAGCATGGACCGCACGCCGCAACACCCTGGAAAACATCCAGACCAGCACGATCAATCTGGCTGGAGCGCTGAGTACCTACACGGATGGCATTTTCAAGCAAAGCGAGCTGATGCTGATCGGCCTGACGGAGCGTGTCGAAAAGGACGGCGCCGGGCCTGAACAGATCGAGCGTCTGAGGTGGGTGATTGCGCGTGAAATGGGCGCGTTGCCGCAGATCGATACCGTGTCGCTGTACAACGCTGACGGGATTTGCATCTTCTCGAGCAATCCCAAAGTCATAGGAATCAACAGCGGGCAGCGCCAGTTCTTTCAGCACCACCTGCAGGTGCCTGACAAAGCCCCTTACATCGGCCCGACGATTCGCAGCCGCGCCTCCGGCGAATGGGTCATATCGGTCAGCAGACGCATCAATAATCCCGATGCGAGTTTTGCCGGGCTGATGGTTGTGACCATCGGCGTCGATCATCTGTTGAAGTTCTATTCGGATATCAAGGTTGGTCGAACCGGCATTATCAGTCTGACGTCGACAGCCGGACAATTGCGGGTGCGCTATCCCCATCTGGAACAGGAAATCGGCCGCGACCTGTCATCGACGCCCATCTTCACCTCGGAACGCGGCCAAGTGTCCGGCACCGCTCAGTTCGTTTCCAGGATTGACGGTGTCCCGCGTTTTTATGCGTTCAAACGCAGTGATGTCTACCCGATCGTCACCGTGGTTGCGCTGGGTCAGAAAGAAGCCATGCTCGACTGGCTGGGCCAGACCAAGCAGTCCATTCTGGTCATGCTGGTGCTGCTCGGCCTGGTGATCGGGCTCGGCGTTCGTCTGATCGGGCATATTCACAGCCGCATACGTGCAGAAGACCAGTTGCTCGATTCCCAGGCAGCCTTGATCCGGTTGAACCAGCATCTGGAGTTGATCGCCTCTGAAGACAAACTCACCGGGCTGGCCAATCGCAGACGTTTCGATCAGTTTCTGGAAGTCGAATTCAAGCGCGCCAGACGCGAGCGCAGCCTGCTGTCGTTGATTCTGATCGATGCCGATCATTTCAAGCGCTACAACGATCATTACGGTCATCTGGCCGGTGACGAATGCCTGATTGCGCTGGCCCGAGTGGTGGAGCAGTTCATTCGTCGTCCCAGTGACGTCGCCGCCCGTTATGGCGGTGAAGAGATCGCGGTGGTGTTGCCTGGTACTGACGAGTCGAACGCTCGCCAGGTGGCCGAAAATATCCTGCGGGCGATCCGTGACGAGCAGATCGAACATCCTGCCAGCCCGTTTGGCATCGTGACGATCAGCCTCGGTGTCGCGACATTCGTCGGCACGGATCGGCAACTCGATGAGCGTAGCCTGATCGAGCTTGCCGACCGCGCGTTGTACGCCGCCAAGTCGCAAGGTCGCAATCGGGTGAATGTGGCTTCGGAAATCACGACCGGCACATTACCGGCCTGGACCCGCGTCAAGGCGTCTGCGGACGAGCAACCCGACACGGAGCCAAGGTCGGGCCAGCGGGATTGACACCCGCCGGCCGCCTTTTGCCTATCGCTTCTCAGGCAGTTGCTGATCGTCGGCAATGGGTTGCGCATGCGGTTTGCGGCGCAGCACGGACAGCAACCAGACGAAGAATATCGGCACCAGAACCACGCCCAGCAGCGTCGCGCTGAGCATACCGCCGATGACACCGGTACCGATGGCGCGCTGGCTCGCGGCGCCTGCGCCGGTGGCCAGGGTCAGCGGCACCACGCCAAGGATGAAGGCCAGCGAGGTCATGACAATCGGTCGAAAGCGCAGCCGCGCAGCCTGAAGTGCCGCGTCGCGCAGTGAATGGCCTTGATCCCACAGCTCCTTGGCGAACTCGACGATGAGAATCGCGTTTTTCGCCGCCAGCCCGATGATGGTGATCAGGCCGACTTTGAAATACACATCGTTGGGCATACCCACGGCTGTCACTGCCAGCACGGAACCCAACGCACCGACGGGTACGATCAGCATCACCACCAGCGGGATCGCCCAGCTCTCATACAGCGCGACCAGCAGCAGGAACACCACCAGCAGCGCCAGGCCGAACAGTCCGGCCGCCTGGCCGCTGGCGACTCTTTCCTGATAGGAGAGGCCGGTCCATTCGTAACCGATGCCTTGCGGCAGCCCGGAAACGATCCGTTCGATTTCAGCCATGGCCTCGCCGGTACTGACCCCCGGCGCTGCGTCGCCGGAAATCCTGAACGCGGGGTAGCCGTTGTAGCGGGCGATCTGCACCGGGCCTTGTTCCCAGTGTGTCGAAACGAAGGCACCTAACGGCACCAGCGTGCCGCTGCTGTTGGGCACGTAGAGTTTGAGCACGCTTTCCGGGGTCATTCGCGAACTCTGCTCGGCCTGCACGACCACGCGCTGTTGACGTCCGGCATTGGCGAAGTCGCTGATCACCGAGGAGCCGAAGGCGGTGGACAGGGCGTTGCTGATCGACTCGAAACTCACCCCAAGCGCCCGTGCTTTTTCGCGGTCGATGTTCAGGCGCAATTGCGGCGCTTCGGCCAGACCTTCCATCATCGCGTAGAGAATCTTCGGGTTGCCGTTGGCCTCGCCGAGCAGCTTGTCGCGCGCCGCCAGCAAGGTTTCACGGCCCAGGCTCGCACGGTCTTGCAGACGCAGCGAGAAGCCGCCCGAGGTGCCCAGGCCGTCGATGGGCGGTGGCGTCACTGCCATCACCGTGCCGTCGCCGAGCCCGGCAAAATGCTGGTTGAACGCCGCCGCTTCTTCAGCCGCCGACTGGCCCTTGCCGCGTTCCGACCAGTCCTTCAGGGTCGGGAACGCAAGACCCGCGTTTTCACCCATGCCCGAGAAGCTGAACCCCAGCAGCATGGTCACCGCACCCGTGGCTTCGCGGGACAGCATGTAGTTCTCGAGCAATTGTGCGGTGAGGTCGGTACGCGAACGGGTGGCACCGGGAGGCAGTTGCACGTCGATGATCAGATAGCCCTGGTCTTCCACGGGCACAAAGGACTCCGGCAGGCGCAGGTAGAAAAAGCCCAGCAGACCGACGATACCCAGGTACAGCAGCATGTAGCGGCCGGCGCGCTTGATCATGCTCGAGCTGACCCGCTCGTAACGGTCGGTGAACGTGCCGAACAGGCGATTGAAACCACCGAAGAAACCGCGCTTTTCATGGTGCCCGGCCGGGATCGGCTTGAGCAGCGTGGCACACAGCGCCGGGGTGAACGTCAGGGCCAAAAAGCCCGAAAACAGAATCGACACGGCCAGCGACAGCGAGAACTGCTGGTAGATGACCCCGACCGAGCCGCCCATGAAGGCCAGTGGCAGAAACACGGCGGCCAGGACCAGCGTGATGCCAAAAATCGCCCCGGAAACCTGCTGCATCGCCTTGACCGTGGCGGCGGAGGGAGAGAGGCCTTCTTCAGCCATGATCCGCTCGACGTTTTCCACCACCACAATGGCGTCGTCGACCAGAATACCGATGGCCAGCACCATGCCGAACATGGTCATCATGTTCACCGAGAAGCCCATCAGGTACATGATCGCCAGTGTCCCTGCCAGGCACACCGGGACCACGATGGTCGGGATCAGCGTGTAACGGATGTTCTGCAGAAACAGGAACATCACCAGAAACACCAGCACCATGGCTTCGATGAGGGTGTAGATGACCTTGTCGATGGCCACGTCGACGAAGCGCGAGGTGTCGTACGGTATCGAAAACCCGACGCCTTCCGGGAAATTGACCGACAGCTCGGTGAGCCGCTGCTCGACGGCTCTGGCCGTCTGGATCGCGTTGGCACCCGGCGACAGCTGAACGGCACCGGCGACGGCCCGTTGCCCGTTCAGGCGTGATTCGAAGCTGTAATCCTGGCTGCCGACCGCTACACGCGCCACATCGGACAAATGCACCGCAGAGCCGTCTTCATTGGCACGCAGAACGATGCGCCCGAACTCTTCCGGGTTGTCCAAAGTGCCCTTGACCGCCAGGGTGGCGGTCAACTCCTGCAGTGACGAGGCCGGGCTGCTGCCGAAGCTGCCTGCCGGCACCTGCACGTTCTGCGCCCGGATGGCGGCATTCACGTCGTCGATGGACAAGCCGAAACCCACCAGCTTCTGCGGATCGATCCATACCCGCATCGCGGCTTCGGCAGCGAAGAATTGCAGCCTGCCGACACCGTTCACCCGGCTGATTTCGTTATTGACGTTGCGTGCCGCGTAGTCGGCCAGCGCGACGGTATCCTTGTTGGCCGCGCCGTCCTTGTAGTTCAGGGTGTAGATCAACAGAAAACCGGAGCTGGCCTGTTCGACCTGCAGGCCCTGGCTGAGAACCGTTTGCGGCAAGCGAGCTTCGGCTTTCTTGATACGGTTCTGCACCTCGACCTGAGCCAGGTCCGGGTTGGTGCCCGGCACGAACGTCACGTTGATTTCCGCGCTGCCGGTCGAGTTGCTGGTCGACTCGTAATACAGCATCCCTTTGGCACCGTTGAGCTCGTCCTCGATAACGCTGGTCACCGAATCGACCAGCACCTTCGCGGATGCGCCGGGGTAGGTGGCGGTGATGGTGATCTGCGGTGGCGCCACGTCCGGGTACTGCGCCACAGGCAGGGACGGCAGAGCCATCAGCCCGGCGAGCAGGATGAACAGGGCAAGTACCCAGGCGAAGTTGGGGCGCTTGATAAAGAAGAGAGACATGGACAGTGATCCTCGGTCGCGCTGAAGGCGGCTTTATTGCGCCTTGGCCTGCGGTTGGGCGGATGGCGATTTGCGGGCGACCTTGTCACCGGCGCTGAGCCCGGTCATGTTGCCGACAATGACCTGTTCGCCTGCCTTCAGGCCTTCGGTGATCTGCCAGCGCGAATCCTGCATCGCCCCGGTTTTGACCGGACGCGCTTCGACCGTGCCGTCCTGGGCAATCACCAGCACGCGGGCTGCACCGTCGCCGGAGCGCTGAACGGCGCGCTGCGGGACAAGAATGGCGTTGCTGTCGACGCGCTGCGGTGTGCGCACCCGTACGTACATGCCGGGCAGCAGCACGCCCTTGGGATTGGCAAAGCGGGCACGCAACGACACCTGGCCGGTAGTCCGGTCTACTGCGACATCGGTAAACAGCAGGGTGCCGGTGCTCGTGTAATCGGTGCCGTCGACACTCAGTGACAACGCGTCTTCGCCGCCCTTGGGCAAGCGGCCTTCCTGTATCGCGGCGCGCATCTGCAAGGCCTCGGCAGCCGGCTGGGTAAAGTCGGCGTAGACCGGGTCGAGTTGTTGAATGGTTGCCAGCAGCGTGGTTTCGCCCTGACCGACCAGCGCGCCCTCGGTGACCATGGCGCGGCCGATGCGGCCTGAAATCGGCGCTTTGACGGTGGCATAGCCCAGGTTCAGCCTGGCTGTTTCGACATCAGCCTGAGCCGATTTTTTAGCGGCGATTGCGTTTTGCAGTGCAGAGCGGGCGGTATCGAAAGTCTGGCGGCTGACCGCTTCTATTTCGACCAGCGACTCGTAACGTTTGACCGTGGCCTGAGTCTCGAACAGCGTGGCTTGCGTGCGGGCCAGATCTCCCTGCGCCTTGGACAGCGCGGCCTTGAAAGGCGCCGGATCGATCTGGAACAGCACTGCGCCGGCTTTCACATCGGCGCCTTCCTCGAAGTTGCGGCTCAGCACGATGCCGGCCACCCGCGCGCGAACCTGCGCCACACGCACCGGTTCGATGCGGCCGGGCAATTCGTCAACGAGCGTGAACGATTCGGCGTTGACGGTAATGGCTTCCACCTCTTTGGGCGCTTTCGGTGCAGCATGATCCTGCTGCTGTTTCTGCTCGCACCCGGCCAGACCCAACGCTGCCAGCAGGGCTACTGCAGGCATGACACGCCAATCGCTGAAACTACTCATCATTCACCCGGCCGCAGCCATCAGATGCTAAAGCCGCGAATGATCTACTTTGTACGAAAGTGAGTCAATATTGACTCACTTGAGACTTTAGTGACTAATTGTGTATAGGCTTTGAGAACGCATCAAGGTTTCTGCACAATGCGCCGCCCGCCACTTATACGAGTTGAAGACGTACCCAATGGAATTACCTGCTGACGACAAATTTCTAAAGGCCCTGGCCGTTGCGCTGGTCGACCACTCCAACGGTACGCTCAAGGATATTGCTCAGGCCGCTGGTGTCAGCAAGGCGACGCTCAACCGCTTCTGCGGTACCCGCGCCAACCTCGTGGAATTGCTGCTTAATCACGCCTCTGACCTGATGAACCAGATGGTCGCCGATGCGGATCTGCAGAGTGCTCCGCCGCTGGAAGCGCTTCAACGGCTGGTCGACAACCACCTGATGCACCGCGAAATGCTGGTCTTTCTGGTATTTCAGTGGCGCCCGGATTCGCTCGATGAAAGCAGCGGGGGGCGCCGCTGGTTGCCTTACTCCGATGCCCTGGATGCATTTTTCCTGCGTGGTCAGCGTGAAGGCCTGTTCCGGATCGACGTCGGTGCCGCCGTCCTTACCGAAATGTTCGCAGCGCTGCTCTCCGGGATGGTCGACGCCGAACGCCGCGGCCGTGTGGCGCGCGTCGGCATGGGCGCGTTGGTGACCCAGTTCTTCCTGCACGGGGCGGCGGCACGATAAGCAGGCCTGCGCTGTTTTGTCGCACGACGTATGGCAGCCCATGAGCGCGACGTTTGCGCGTCTGCTCATGCCTTGATACAGGATTGGCGGTATTCCCCATTGCCCTTGAGTGGTAAATTCGCCGCCTTTGAATTTGTCTGAACCCACGCGCCTTATCCTCAGGGGACGCAAGACATGACGCAACATCTGACACGCCGCGAGGTGGTCACTGGCCTCTCATTGCTGAGCCTTGGCCTGTTGACCGGCTGCGGCAGCTCCAATGCGTTGCCGTTCAAGCACGGCAAGGACATGAGCAACGAGATTGTCGGCCGCAACTTCCGGCTCAAGGACTCGCAGGGCAACGTCAAGACCCTGTCCAGCTTTCGCGGGCTGATGCCGATGATCTTCTTCGGTTTCACCCAGTGCCCGGCCATCTGCCCCACGGCGCTGGCGCGGGCTGCGCAAATCAGGAAGCTGATGGGCGAGGAGGGCAAGACGCTGCAGGTGGTGTTCATTACCCTGGACCCGGAGCGCGACACGCCCGAAGTGATCGACGCCTATGTGAAGGCCTTCGATCCGACCTTCGTCGCACTGTCCGGCACGCTTGAAGAAACGGCGGCAACGGCGAAGGAGTTCGGCGTATTCTTCGAGAAGGTCCCACTGGGTGACACCTACACGATCTCGCACACCGCGACCAGTTACGTCTACGACACCCGCGGTGTATTGCGCCTGGGGTTGTCGCACAGGCTGTCCGCCCAACAATGCACCGAAGATCTGCTCACTTTGATGGAAGTATGCTGATGACCGTTCTGATTCGTAACGTCGCAAAACCGCTGTTGCTGACCCTTTCGCTGTTGGTCCTGAGCGCTCAGGTCCTGGCCGAAACACACGTCGATGACGCCTGGGTGCGTGCCACCGTGCCGGGCCAGTCAGCCACTGGCGCGTTCATGCGCATCACTGCGGACACCGACAGCAAGCTGGTCGACGTCGCTTCACCCGTTGCGAAAACCGTGCAGATCCATGAGATGAGCATGAAAGGCGATGTGATGAGCATGCAGCGCGTCAACTCGGTCGACCTGCCGGCCGGCAAACCGGTGATGCTCGATTCCGACGGCTACCACGTGATGTTCATGGGCCTGGCTGCCCAGGTCAAAGAAGGCGATCAGGTGCCTCTGACCCTGACCGTAGAAGACGCCAAGGGCGCGAAGCAATCGATCCAGGTCACCGCCGTCGCCAAGTCACTGACCAGCGACGAGCACAGCAGCCACGGCGATCACAGCGGCCATTGAGGCTTGCAGCATCGGACGCGGGGCACTCATCGTTATAAACCGGTCTTGGGGGAGCGAGCTTGCTCGCGAAGAGGCCGGCACAGCCCCCCAGCAAACAGGGTGCTCGATGCATCGGCAAGAGAGTGATCTACATGACGCCTATCGTTCCTCACGCTCCAGCGTGGGAATGCCTTTCGTGACGCTCCGCGTCAAAACTCTGTGCCTCACTGCACGTTCAAAAGCGAACGCGGAACGTCCGCCTCCTATATGCATTTAAGATCTAACCGACGAACCAAATATTCTTTTCAGGAACAAGCCTCTTTCGGCGATGATTGCCTCGCCACATCAACTTTGGAAAGGTGACTGATACCAACAGAACCTGGATTTTTATCATGAAAATGCAGGAGTGTATCAATGGGCAATGTCCAGACCGCAGCCAGTGCACATGACGTGCCTTGGCGCCAGACGCCGAGTGGCGACCTGGTCGATCTTGGGCGTCCTTTCCGTGCGCCACTGGCGTTATCGCGGTTGCAAAGCACCCCCAAGCCGATTCTCGGACGGCGCGAAGCAATTTTGCTCGGTGCGCTGGCGCTGGTGTTCCATGGCGCGATCATTTACTGGCTGAGCCAGAACCCGACGCCGGCGTTGCCGGTTGTGCCACCTGAAATCCCGCCGATGACCATCGAGTTTTCCCAGCCTGCGCCACCGGTTGTGGAAACACCGCCGCCACCGCCCGAGCCTGTCGTGCAACCGGTGGTCGAGCCGCCACCTCCTGTCGAGGACGAACTGGCCGTCAAGCCGCCACCGCCCAAACCGATTCCCAAACCCAAGCCAAAGCCGCCCAAGCCGGTGGTCAAGCCGGTCGTGAAACCCGTGGCCAAACCGGTTGAACAGCCATCCACACCTCCCTTGCCGGCAGCTCCTGTCGCCGCGCCTGCGCCACCCGCGCCGCCCGCGCCGCCCACACCAAAGCCAGTGACTCCGGCATCGGCCAGCGCGGGCTACCTGCGCAACCCGGCCCCGGAATACCCATCGCTGGCCATGCGTCGCGGCTGGCAAGGCACTGTGCTGTTGCGCGTGCATGTATTGGCCAGCGGCAAGCCCGGCGAGATTCAGATACAGAAGAGCAGTGGCCGCGACCAGCTCGACGACGCCGCACTGGCGGCGGTGAAACGCTGGAGTTTCGTTCCGGCCAGGCAGGGCGATGTAGCCCAGGATGGCTGGGTCAGCGTGCCCATTGATTTCAAGATCAAATGAGGCTTCAAGATCAAAACGTTTCACGATCAAACCCGGCTATTCGATTGACCTGGCGAGCTACCTGAACCAAAGGCGCATCGCGACACACTCCATGCCTTGTTCAGACTTTGTTCAGAGAGAGCTGCGCCATGAATCTACTTGCTTCGCCTTTTGAATCCATCGAACACGCGGTCATCTGGCTGCTGGTGCTTTTTTCCGTCGCGACCTGGGGCCTGGCTCTGCTCAAGGGCGTGCAGTTTTCGCGCCTGAAGTCTCAGGATCGCAAGTTCCACAAGCGGTTCTGGGCGGCATCGAGCCTGGATTCAGCCGCGCAACTGGCCCAGGAGCAACCGGGCGCTGCCGCTCGGGTCGCCCTCGCCGGTTACGCCGCCATTCAGGTGCCGGATGGCGCGCAGGCCAATGACCTCAGTCAGTCCATCAACCATCAGGACCGCCTTGAGCGCGCACTGCGTCAGCAGATCGTTCGCGAGCGCCGTTCACTGGAAACCGGTCTGGCCATCCTCGCCAGCATCGGCAGCACTTCGCCTTTCATCGGTCTGTTCGGCACGGTCTGGGGCATCATGTCAGCCCTCAAGGGCATCAGTGCGGCCGGCTCCGCGAGCCTGGAAACGGTGGCCGGGCCGATCGGCGCGGCGCTGGTGGCAACCGGTGTCGGCATTGCCGTCGCAGTGCCCGCAGTGCTGGTTTACAACTACTTTCTGCGACGCCTGAAGCTGACCGCTGCCGATCTGGATGACTTTGCCCATGACTTCTACAGCCTGGCGCAGAAGAGCGCCTTCCGTGTGCTGCTGCATCCGGTATTGAAGTCCGGCACTGCGGGCGCCCACGCCGGGCAGAACGTGAAGGAGGCCTCCTGAGATGGCTTTTTCCACGCAAGACACCGATGAAGTGCTGAGCGAGATCAACGTCACGCCGCTGGTAGACGTGATGCTGGTGCTGCTGGTGGTGTTCATCGTCACCGCGCCGCTATTGACGAACTCGATTCCGATCAACCTGCCCAAGACCGAGTCGGTCGCGCCGGTGGAGCAGAAAGACCCACTGGTGGTGAGCATCGACGGGCAGGGCAAGCTGTTCATCAACAAGGACGAAATCCAGCCGGGCTTGCTGGAAAGCAGCCTGGAGGCGGCCAGGGACAAGACCCCTGACGTGCGCGTGCAATTGCAGGCGGACAATGGCGTCAACTACGGAGAAGTCGCGCGCGCCATGGCTTCCATCGAACGTGCCGGGATTACCAAATTGTCCGTGATCACTGCCAAGTAGCAGATTTATACCACCTACAGCTTCAACGGTTTTGGGCCGCATCCTCAGGCAGGTGCGGCCTTTTTTTGTCTGCATCGCAGGCATTTTTCAGTACGGACACAAATGCAGATGCTTATTCGTTATTGGTATTTAAATATTTAAATCAATGTCATTAAGCTATATCGCATCGGGCTACCGGAACATCAATCAGACACCGTAATGATCGCCACCGTCCGCCGCACGGATCGCTCGTTGTAACCAGAACAAAGTTTCTGGATCAGGGATTTTCAAGGGGTAGTGGTATGGGGAATTTCAAACACAGTGTATTGGCCTCGGCGATTTTTTCAGCCAATTTGCTGAGCGTCACGGGCATCAGTGCAAGTGCATTCGGCGCAGAAGCGACAGATGAACAAGCTAATCAGAGCGCGTCCACTCTGGGTACAGTGATCGTCACCGGCACCCGTGCGCAGGAGCGTACCGCCAGCGCCTCGTTGTCGCCTGTCGATGTGATCTCCGGTGACAGCCTGCGCAGATCCGGCTCCAGCGAGTTGGGCGCCGTGCTGGCTCGTCTGATTCCTTCGATCAATTTCCCCCGGCCGAGCCTGGTGGACGGTGCGGAGCTGACGCGTCCGGCGCGGTTGCGCGGCCTGTCGCCGGATCAAGTGCTGGTGCTGGTCAATGGCAAGCGCCGCCACACATCTGCTTTCGTCAACCTGGGCGGGGCGGTCGGACGCGGTTCGGCACCTGCCGACCTGAATGCCATTCCGCTGTCGGCCATCGACCATATCGAAGTCCTGCGCGACGGTGCGTCAGCACGTTATGGGTCCGATGCCATCGCCGGGGTGATCAACATCATTCTCAAGAGCGCCGACCATGGCGGGTCGATTTCCAGCCAGTACGGCCAATACAAGAAGGGCGACGGAATTCAGCGCCAAGTATCGGGCAATACCGGTTTTGCCTTGGGCGACAATGGCACGTTCAACCTCTCAGGTGAGGGTGCCAACAATGACTACACCAACCGTGCCGGTGACGACTTGCGAGCGTCCAGTGTCGGGTCCACCACTTACGGTCAGCAGGTGTTTCGCCAGGGCGAGCCACAGACGCACGAGGGCAAGCTGCAGTACAACGCCGAATACAGCTTCAGCGATGCGGCGGAGTTCTACAGCTTTGGCGGCTACAGCAAACGGCGTGGCGAAACCGCCGCGTTCTATCGGCCGAGCAATGCTTCAAATAACATTGCGGCGATTTATCCCAACGGCTATCTGCCGCTGATCAACGGCACGCTCGAAGACACCTCGCTGGTCGCTGGCCTGCGCGGAGAACTGGCGTATGACTGGCACTACGACGTGTCCGCCAACTATGGCAAAAACTCTTATGAGCTGCGCACCAAAACCATCAACACCTCATTGGGACTGAACACGCCGCGCTCGTTTTACAACGGCACGCTGACCAATGATCAGAAGCAACTGAGCCTCGACCTGTCCAGAGAGTTCAATGCAGCGTGGCTGCCTTATCCTGTATCGGTTGCGTTTGGCGCGGAATACCTGCGGCAGGGCTATCAGATCGAGGCAGGGCAGCCAGAGTCGTATTTCCAGACAGGCAGTTCCGGGCTGGGCGGTTTCCGCGCGGCGGATGCAGGCAGTTACTCGCGACACAACTTCGCACAGTACCTGGACCTGGAAACCAATCTGACCGAAAAGCTCGGTGTGTCGGCTGCCGTCCGCCACGAGGACTACAGCGATTTCGGTTCCAATGTCAGCGGCTCGCTTTCGGCGCGCTACGATTTCACTCCGCAGGTGGCCTTGCGAGGCAGCGTATCGACAGGTTTCCGCGCGCCTTCACTGGCGCAACAGAACTTTACCTTCACGTCGTCGCAGCTGATTGGCAACACCATCCAGGAAGCGGGCACGTTTCCGGCCGGCAGTAACGTTGCACAACTGTTGGGTGCCGAAGACCTCAAACCGGAAAAGTCCCGCAACTACAGCCTTGGCCTGGTACTCCAGCCGCTGGACAGCCTGACCGTGACTGCCGACGTCTATCGCATCGACATTCAGGACCGTATCTCGCTGTCCTCCAATCTGGTGCTCAATAACACCGCCATCAATTACCTGCGCAGCAATGGCGTAGGTGATATCAACTACACCAGTGCCCGTTATTTCACCAACGCCACGGACACCAGCACCGATGGCGTCGATCTGGTCGCCAATTACCGCTACCAGTTCGACAACGGCGTGCGCTGGAACAGCACGGTGGGTTACAACTACAACCACACCAAAGTCACCGACGTTAAGGCCAACCCGGCGATTCTCGATCAGTTGGGGGTGAACCTGGTGCGGGTAGACCGCAGGGAACGCATCGGTTTGCTGGGCGACACCACGCCGCAACACAAACTGACACTGGGCAATGACCTGACGTTCGGCAATTGGGCTCTGCACTCCAACCTAGTCCGCTACGGCGAGTTCACCAGCTATCAGGCCGACAAGGTCAACGACCAGACCTTCAGCGCCGCCTGGCTGCTGGACCTGGCGGTCGACTACAAACTCAAGAGCTGGGTCTTCACTCTGGGCGGCGACAACGTCACCGACAAATACCCGGAAAAGCTCAACGACTTCTCCTCCAGCGGCGGCAACCTGGCCTACAGCACATTCTCGCCCTACGGGTACAGCGGCGCTTATTACTACGGCAAGGTGACGTATAACTGGTAGCGCGATTTGCCGCTGACTGTCGTGCCACTGCGTTGCGTTTGCATATAGCTCGTGACGCTGCAACATGACGCTATGCCTTGCTCCTGGGCACTGCATATAAACGAAAGCGCTTTTTTGGCGCGATGGCACTTACGACGCAAATTGTGACGTAAGTGACGGCCGAGGGGCTAAAAGGTGACCTGAGTCGAACCCCAATCTACCTGACATCAAAAAACCGCTGTGTGACGCGGAGCGTCGGCCGCTGTGAAGCGACTGATACGGAGCAGGAATCTTGCGATATTGGACATGCGATGATCTATAGGGGTTTGCCAATTCTGGAGCATATCGCTATATAAAAAGTTATTTAAATAGCCTTTAGAAATAATCATAGACCTTCGTGGACATGTGCAAAGCCGGTAGCAGGACAGATTTTAATATTCTAATTTTTTATAATTAGCTTAGAAGTAAATGTGATTTTTAATTGAATCCCCATGCGCCTAGTCTTGCTGATCAGTCAGCAGTCATCCAGGAGCAATACCATGAGCAACGTCAGCGCTTTGCCAGTCCAGTCAGGTACGACGCCGTCGGGTAGCAGCAGCGTGCGCGACAGAGTGTCGCCGGAAGAATGGGAAGTCCGGGTCAAGCTGGCGGCGGCCTATCGGCTGGCGGCGCTCAAGCGTTGGACCGATCATATCTATACGCATTTCTCGGCACGCGTGCCGGGCCCGGACGAGCACTTTCTGATCAACGCGTTCGGGCTGTTGTTCGATGAAATCACCGCGTCCAATCTGGTCAAGGTCGATATTGACGGCACGATCGTCGATGACCCCACCGGGCTCGGTATCAACTACGCCGGTTACGTGATCCACAGCGCCATTCATGCTGCGCGCCACGACCTGCAGGTGGTGCTGCACACCCACACCCGTGACGGTATCGCCGTGTCGGCGCAAAAGGACGGCCTGCTACCCATCTCCCAGCACTCGATTGCCTTCTCCGGCCGGGTGGCTTATCACGGCTATGAAGGCATTGCGCTGGACTTGAGTGAACGCGAACGGCTGGTCGCCGACCTGGGTGACAAGAGCGTGATGATCCTGCGCAACCACGGGTTGCTGACCGGCGGGGTGAGTGTCGAGCATGCGTTTCAGCAGCTTCATGCCCTCGAGTACGCCTGCAATATTCAGATTGCAGCACAGTCGGCGGGTAACGCCGAACTGGTGTTCCCGCCGCGCGAGGTGATTGCCAAGGTGGAGCAGCAGGCAAAGGCCATCAAGGACGGCCATGCGCCGGGTGTCGCACGGCACTGGAATGCCCTGATTCGCGAGCTGGAGCGTAACGACACCGACTACAAGACCTGAGCCTGCAACGCAGTGATGCGAGGCGCTTGAGGTTGGTGTAGTGTGCGCAGCCAAAACAAGGGGCGCACACATGCAAGACCTGCTGAACGAAATCCTCGATGAAGTAAGACCCTTGCTTGGTCAGGGCAAGGTGGCCGATTACATTCCGGCACTGGGCGGGGTCCGGCCTGATCAACTGGGCATTGCGGTGTACGGCAACGATGGCCAGGTGTTCAGCGCCGGGGACGCCGAAACAGCGTTTTCGATACAGAGCATTTCCAAGGTGTTCAGCCTGGTACAAGCCATCGGTCACTCGGGCGAGGAGATCTGGCAGCGCCTCGGGCACGAGCCTTCTGGCCAGCCATTCAACTCGCTGGTGCAGCTGGAGTTCGAGCAGGGCAGGCCGCGCAATCCGTTCATCAATGCCGGTGCGCTGGTGATCTGCGACATCAACCAGGCGCGGTTCGCAGCACCGTCGCTGTCGATGCGCGACTTCGTTCGACGCCTGTGCGGCAATCGGGCGATCACCTCCGACTCCAAAGTCGCTGATTCCGAATACCAGCACCGTTCGCGCAATGCCGCGGCGGCCTATCTGATGAAATCCTTCGACAATTTCCACGGCGATGTGGAAGACGTGCTGCGCAGCTACTTTCATCATTGTGCGCTGAGCATGAACTGCATCGATCTGGCCAAGGCATTCGGGTTTCTGGCTCATCAGGGCTTTTGCGCTCACAGCGGCGAGCAGATCGTCACTGCGCGGCAGGCCACCCAGGTCAACTCGATCATGGCCACCAGCGGCCTGTACGACGAGGCCGGCAACTTCGCCTACCGCGTAGGCCTGCCGGGCAAGAGCGGGGTAGGCGGTGGTATCGTTGCGATCGTGCCCGAGCGTGCTTCGGTCTGTGTATGGTCCCCGGAGTTGAACGCAGCGGGCAATTCCCTTGTCGGTATGGCTGCGCTGGAAAAACTCAGCGCGAGGGTCGACTGGTCGGTCTTTTGAGGTAAAAAGCCTTCTGAAGTGAACCGCGCCTCGAAGCGCGAACCAGACAGGAGTCATGGATTGAATAGAAGGCTATGCAAATCGCTCATGCTGAGCGTCGGACTGCTGGTGTTGGCAGGCTGTGGCACGCAGCGCGTCCAGGAACCCGAACTGACGCCTGAACAGGCGCGCGCGCAGATCGTGCGCCTGATGCCGGCGACTGCTACCGATCGCCAGGCATGGGCCACGGATATTCATGCCGCGTTTGCCGCGCAGAAGATTCCGCTGACCACTGAAAACCTGTGTTCGGTGATGGCCGTTACCGAGCAGGAGTCGACCTTTCAAGTCGACCCTGCGGTGCCGGACATGGGCCGGATTGCCCGCGCCGAAATCAACCGCCGCGCCGCGCGGCTGCACATTCCCAATGCGCTGATCGCCACCGCGTTACGTGTTCGCTCGCCGGACGGCAAGACTTACGGCAAACGCCTCGATTCTGCGCGCACCGAGAAAGACCTCAGCGCGATCTTCGATGATTTCATCGGCATGGTGCCGCTCGGCCAAACGTTGTTCGGCAACTTCAACCCGGTCAAGACCGGCGGACCGATGCAGGTCAGCATCGCCTTTGCCGAAAAGCACGCCGAGGATTACCCCTACACGGTCGACGGTTCGATCCGTCGTGAAGTCTTCACCCGCCGTGGCGGCATGTACTTCGGTATCGCCCACCTGTTGGGCTACCCGGTCAACTACACCCAGTCTGTCTACCGCTTTGCCGACTTCAATGCCGGCTGGTACGCAAGCCGCAATGCTGCGTTCCAGAATGCCGTGAGCCGGGCTACGGGCATCGAGCTGGCGCTGGATGGCGATCTGATCCGCTTTGACTCCACCTCGCCGGGCTCCACCGAGCTGGCAGTACGCACGCTGGGCGATCGGCTGGGCATGAACAAGTCGCAGATATGGAACCAGCTCAAGCAGGGCGACACGCTGGAGTTCGAGGAGACCGATCTGTACAGCAAGGTCTTCGCCCTGGCGGACAGGGCGGCGGGCAAGCCTTTGCCCAGAGCCATCCTGCCCGGCATCACCCTGAAAAGCCCGAAAATCACCCGTAACCTCACCACCGCCTGGTTTGCCGAGCGCGTCGACGATCGACGCGAACGCTGCGTGCAGCGTGCGCCCAAGTGAAGTTGAGTCCTAAAAAGCCGCTCAGAAAGGCGGGCCGACGCGGAGCGTTGCACGACAGTTACCATTATCGTTCCGCACGCTCCAGCGTGTGAATGCCGTTCTGGACGCTCTGCGTCCGCTCCTGAGAGGGCTGCGCGGCGAGAAATCTGGTGGTTTCAGCCCTTTACTCAAGCTCTTCAGGACTTTTTTAAGCGTATGCCGGTTTTCAAGCGTTTCATTTCGTTCATGCACCAGGCCTTGCGCGCGATGCATCTGGTCTGGACCACCTCCCGAGCGCTGTCCATCGGGCTGATCGTCGCCACGCTGATCGCCGGCCTGCTGCCCGCGCTGGCCGCCTGGCTCGGCCAGCGCATTGTCGATGCGGTGGTCGCTGCCATGCAGTTGCACGCCAGTGCAGGCGAGGCACCGTTGTGGCCGGTGTTGCGCTATGTGTTGTTCGAAGCCGGTGTGCTGGCTCTGCTCGCGGCAGCACAGCGCGGGCTTTCGGTGCAGCAGGCGTTGCTGCGGGTGCTGCTGGGGCAGAAGGTCAATACCCTGATTCTGGAGAAGGCCCAGACGCTGTCGCTGTCGCAGTTCGAAGACTCCGAGTTCTACGACAAGCTTGTGCGCGTCCGGCGTGAAGCCTCGACACGGCCGCTGGCACTGGTGACCAAATCGTTGGGGTTGCTGCAAAACCTCATTTCGCTGATCAGCTTTGCCGTATTGCTGGTGCATTTTTCGCCCTGGGCGTTGCTGATTCTGGTGCTCGGCGCGTTGCCGGTGTTTTTTGCCGAAGCGCATTTTTCCGGCGACGCGTTCCGCCTGTTTACCCGGCGCGCTCCGGAAACCCGTCGGCAGAATTACATCGAAACACTGCTCTCCCACGAGGGCTATATCAAGGAGGTCAAGCTGTTCGGCTTCGCGCCGCTGCTGCTCAAGCGCTACCGCGACACCTTCGAGCGTCTGTATGCCGAAGACCGGCGCCTGACGGTGCGCCGTGATGGCTGGGGCTTTTTGCTCGGTCTGCTGGGCACGGCTGCGTTTTACCTGGCCTACGCCTGGGTGGTGGTCGATGCGGTGCATGGGCGGATCACCCTGGGGCAGATGACCATGTATCTGGTGCTGTTCAAACAGGGTCAGGCCGCGGTGAGCAGCAGTCTCAGCGCCATCAGTGGTTTGTACGAGGACGGGCTGTATCTGGCTGACCTGTATGTCTACCTCGGTCAGCCGGTTACGCCGTCGGCCGGCAGCCTGACGGTGGGCGCGCAACCCGGTGATGGCATGCGCTTCGAGAACGTCAGTTTCACCTACCCGGGCACCAGCCGTCCGGCACTGGAAAACATCGACCTGCACCTGGCGCCGGGGCGCAGCGTGGCCGTGGTGGGCGAGAACGGCTCGGGGAAAACTACGCTGATCAAGCTGCTGACGCGTCTTTACCAACCCGATCAAGGCCGCATTCTGCTGGACGGCAGCGACCTGCAGGAGTGGGACGAAGATGCTTTGCGCTCGCGCATCGGCGTGATTTTTCAGGACTTCATTCGCTATCAGTTTCAGGTCGGCGAGAACCTCGGCGTTGGCGACACTCAGGCCTTCCATGATGAAGGCCGTTGGCGCGAAGCGGCGGCGCAGGGCATGGCCGCGCAGTTCATCGAACAGCTCGACAAAGGCTACGCCACACAATTGGGTCGCTGGTTTGCGGGAGGTCAGGAACTGTCCGGCGGGCAGTGGCAGAAAATCGCGTTGTCACGCGCTTACATGCGCCGCGACGCCGATATCCTGATTCTCGACGAGCCGACTGCCGCGCTGGATGCCGGGGCAGAAGCGGCGGTATTCGAACATTTTCGCGAGTACGCCAAAGGGCGCATGACGCTGCTGATTTCGCATCGGTTTTCCAGCGTGCGCAACGCCGAACACATCGTCGTGCTGGAGCACGGGCGGGTGCTGGAACGCGGTGATCATGACAGCCTGATCGCCGCAGCAGGGCGCTACGCCGCGCTGTTCGATCTGCAGGCGCAGGGTTATCGCTAGGTAAAAGCGCATAAAAAGTGTTGCAGTGAATGACCAGTCGGCGTTTTATGGGAGCCCTGTTTCAAGCTGTATCTTTTTGAATCAAACGGAGACATCGATGCAATTTCGTAAATTGGGCAAAACCGATCTGTCGGTCAGCGCGATCTGTCTGGGCACCATGACCTGGGGCGAGCAGAACACCCAGGATGAAGCATTCGAACAGATTCGTATGGCCAAGGACGCCAAGGTCAACTTCCTCGACACGGCAGAAATGTACCCGGTGCCGCCGCGTGGCGAGACCTACACCAAGACCGAAAGCATCATCGGCGAGTACTTCAAGAAGTACGGCGACCGCAACGACTGGGTACTGGCCAGCAAGGTCGCCGGTCCAGGTCGCATGGATCACATCCGCGATGGCAATCCGCGCCTTGACCGCAAGAACATCACTGCGGCGCTGGACGCCAGCCTCAAGCGCCTGAACACCGATTACCTGGATCTGTATCAGTTGCACTGGCCGGATCGCAAGACCAACTTCTTCGGCGTACTCGGTTACACCCACGACCCGGATGATCAGGCTGTCGAAATCGAAGAAACCCTGTCGGTACTGGGCGATCTGGTCAAGGCGGGCAAGATTCGCCACTTCGGTCTGTCCAATGAAACGCCATGGGGCACTCAGCGTTTTCTGCACCTGGCCGAAACCCTCGATCTGCCGCGTGCCGTCTCCATCCAGAACCCCTACAACCTGCTTAACCGCACCTTTGAAGTCGGTCTGGCGGAAATCGCCATTCGCGAACAGATCGGCCTGCTGGCGTACTCGCCACTGGCGTTCGGTGTGCTGGCGGGCAAGTACCTGGACGGCGCACGTCCGGCCGATGGCCGTCTGACCCTGTTCGAGCGTTTCCAGCGCTACAACAATCCGCAGGCCGTCACCGCCACAGCCAAGTACGTCGCGCTGGCTCGCGAGCATGGTCTGGATCCTTCGCAGATGGCGCTGGCCTACGTGACCAGCCGTCCGTTCGTGACCAGTAACATCATTGGTGCCACGAAACTGGATCAACTGAAGATCAATCTGGAGAGCATCGACGTCACGCTGTCCGATGAAGTCATCGCCGGTATCGAAGCCATTCACACCTCGCAGCCCAACCCTGCGCCATAACCTGCACTGAACTTAATTTCAGCCTCGCCAGTCAGCACTAGTACGCTTACTCCGAGGCTGAAATTGATGCACATCTCACTCAAGCAACAAGTCGCAATCGTTACCGGCGCCAGTTCCGGTCTGGGCGCAGGTGCTGCACGCGCGCTGGCAGAGGCCGGTGCCGCCGTGGTGATCAACTACAACTCCAAGCCTGAACCTGCCGAGAAGCTGGCCGAAGAAATTCGTGCGGCCGGGGGCAAGGCTTTGGCCGTGGGGGCCGACGTCTCGAAAGAAGAAGACGTCGAGCGGCTGTTTGCACAGACCATCGAACATTTCGGCGCGCTGGATATTCTGGTCGCCAATTCCGGCTTGCAAAAGGACGCGTCGATCGTCGACATGTCCCTCGAAGACTGGAATACCGTCATCAACGTCAACCTGACCGGGCAGTTTCTCTGCGCCCGCGCGGCACTGCGTCAGTTCATCAAGCAGGGCATGCGCCCTGAAGTGTCACGGGCCATGGGCAAGATCATTCACATGAGCTCGGTGCATCAGCTGATTCCATGGGCCGGGCACGTCAATTACGCAGCGTCCAAGGGCGGCGTCGACCTGTTGATGCGCAGCATCGCCCAGGAAGTCGGCGAGCTGAAGATTCGCGTCAACAGCGTTGCTCCCGGTGCCATCCGCACGCCGATCAATGCCGATGCACGCAAGGGCGACGCCGAGAAGGAAATGCTCAAACTGATTCCTTATGGCCGTATCGGCGAGCCGGAAGATGTTGCCAATGCTGTGCTCTGGCTGGCGTCCGATGCCTCGGATTATGTGCACGGCACCACCCTGTTCATCGATGGGGGCATGACCCTCTATCCGGAGTTCCGTGGCAATGGCTGACTTTCCCGCAGAGGCGCAAAACCGCATCGAGGATCACGGCATCATCGGCGACATGCGCAGTGCTGCCTTGATCGCCGACACCGGCAGTATCGATTTCTGTTGCTGGCCGAACTTCGACAGCCCGTCGATTTTCACTGCGCTGCTGGACACCCCCGACGCCGGGATCTTTCAGTTGGCGCCCGATCTGCCCGACGCCAGGCGGCTGCAGATCTACCTGCCGGATACCAACGTCCTGCAAACCCGCTGGATTTCCGAGGACGCGGTGGTGGAAGTCACCGACCTGATGCCGATCGGCGAGGATCAGGATGATCTGCCGCGCATCGTGCGCCGCGTTCAGGTGCGCTTTGGCGAGGCCACGCTGCGCATGCGCTGCCGGGTGCGCATGGATTACAGCCGTGCCGACACCACCGCGCGGGTCGATGGTCAGGACATCTGCTTCGAAGCCGCCGGGCAATCGGGCATGCGTTTGTCGGCAACGACGCCGTTGCGTATCGAGCAGCACGACGCCGTGGCCGAATTTCATATGCACAAGGGCCAGACCATCGAGTTCATCCTTGGCGGAATCGACGACCCGAATGTCGCTGCTGGCCGGTGCTCGCGCTATTTCGATGACACCTTGAAGTTCTGGCGGCGCTGGTCCGGGCAGTCGCACTACACCGGGCGCTGGCGTGAAATGGTCACTCGCTCGGCGCTGGCGCTCAAGCTGCTGACCTCGCGCAAGCATGGTGGCATCGTTGCCGCCGCGACGTTCGGTCTGCCGGAAACCGAGGGCGGTGAGCGCAACTGGGATTACCGCTATACCTGGATACGTGACGCGTCGTTCACCGTGTATGCGTTCATGCGTCTGGGGTACACCGATGAAGCCAATGCCTTCATGAGCTGGGTGCGCGGGCGACTGGATGACTGCTGCGAGCAGACCGAGAAGCTCGGCATTCTCTATGCGCTGGATGGCCACGCTGAGCTGCCGGAAGATAATCTCGATCACTTGTCCGGCTACGGCGGTGCGCAGCCGGTACGCATTGGCAACGAAGCGTACAAGCAGGTTCAGCTGGACATCTACGGCGAACTGATGGACGCCGTGTACCTGGCCAACAAATACGGCGATGCGATCTCCCATGACGGCTGGCAGCACGTGGTGCGCCAGGTCGACTATGTGTGCGAGCACTGGAACGACCGGGACGTGGGCATCTGGGAAATGCGCGGCGGCGATCAGCATTTCCTGCACTCGCGGCTGATGTGCTGGGTGGCGCTGGACCGGGCACTGCGCCTGGCCTTCAAGCGTTCGCTGTCGGGGCCGTTCGAGCGTTGGACCAAGGTGCGCGAGGAGATCCACGACGATATCTGGAAGAACTTCTGGAACGACGATCTGGGGCACTTCGTGCAGCACAAGGGCAGCCGCAACCTGGATGCCTCGATGTTGCTGATGCCACTGGTGCGCTTCGTCGGCGCCAACGATCCCAAGTGGCTGGCGACGCTGGATGCCATCGAGGGCGCGTTGGTGCGTGACGGGATGGTGTTCCGTTACCGCAACGACGACGATCATGATGACGGCCTGGCAGGTGAGGAGGGCGCCTTCGTGGCCTGCTCGTTCTGGTACGTCGAATGTCTGGCCCGCGCCGGTCGGGTCGAACAGGCGCACCTGGAGTTCGAGCAACTGCTGCGTTACGCCAATCCGCTGGGCTTGTACGCCGAAGAGTTCGACGCGCATGCTCATCACCTCGGCAATACACCGCAGGCCCTGAGCCATCTGGCGCTGATCAGTGCGGCCAGTTTTATGGACCGCAAACTGGGCGGCGGGCAGGCGCTCTGGCAGCCTTGATACGCTAAAGAGACGGGGCATGAATGAACGTTCAACGCGTCATTCATGCCTCCTTTCACTTGGCCCGCAATGAAAACCCCACGGGCTGTTCTTCAAGTCGGTGGTCTTGCGCCACAGTCGCGCAATAACTCAACCGCGGTAGATAAACGCCGTTGCTGCGCATGGCTGCCCGAATCGCCACGTCGTCATCACAGGTCGCCAGCGTGCGTCCGGCAAGCAGCCCGATCGCTTGCGCCGAGCGCATTGCGCCCATGGGTGTCCAGTCGGCAATGATCAACGCACCTTTGGGCACTACCGGCTCGTAGGCGCGTACGAAATGCTCAGCGGACCGGTCGCGCAGGTAGGGCACCATGAAGTAGCGAATATCGTCACGATAGGGCAGATGCTCCTTGTGCGCCGGAAGGGTGATGACCCCGTTGGCGTACAGTGAATACGTCAGCAGGATGACTACCGGTGCCGACAATGCCGAGAGATTGAGCAATGTGCCGCGTGCCGCTGTGCGGGGCAGGATACGCCGCAACTGAATCATGCCGAGGATCGTCAGTATCGCTGCACCGGTTAGAAAAAAGGTAAAGCGGTCGGTCACATTGTAGGAAATGGCGAACACCAGATTCAGCAGCGCGGCGCTCCATAACAAGCGCAGCCGGCTTCCCCTGGGAAACAGCAGCAGCCCCGCCAGTTGCGGCCCGATCAGCGACAGCAGCAACAGCGCTACCGCGCTCTTCTCCTCGAGGAGTTTATCGAAACGCAACAGACTGCCTTCCCACTCCGGCCCTGCAACGGTCGCGCTGGCCCCGGTCATGTAACGATGCGCAATATCCAGCAGGCCCATCCCGGCTTTCAGGTCATTGATTACCGCAACAGCGGCCGCCGCGAAACCAAGCATGAAGCCGGGCAGGGTGATCAATACTCGCGCCTTGTGCTGAAACAGCAGGTGCAGGTAAAGCGGCAGCAGAACCACGAACGTCAGTTGATGAACCGAGGCCGCCAGCCCGGTGATGACGCCAATCGCGAAGAGTTTTTTCAGCGGCGTCAAAACGGGACTGTCATTGAAATACAGCGCATAGGCCAGTAGCACGATCAGCGTGTGCAACAGGTAGACCTCAGCCTTGGTCGACACCCAGAACACGCCATGGGTCAGTGTTGTCGCCGCAGCAGCGAGCAGCGCCTGGCGTGCACCCGCGCCAACGCTCTGCGCCAATCGGTAGACCACCCAAGCCAGCGGCAGAAGAAGCACCGAATTCAGCAGGCTGAGCGAGCGTGCACCGAACAGGTTGAAAAAAATCGTATTGAACAGCTGATAAAACGGATGCTCCAGTGGCCCGAGCGACTGGCTGAAATACTGACCCTCATGGGCGTTGGCCAGGAACATGCCATTGTCCATCCATTGCACCGGACCACTGGAGGCCATAAAGCTCGCCGTGATGGCGGCACCTAGCAAAAACAGGGGGATACACATCGATGTGCGCGAATCGAGTGGCATTGAACCGCTCCTCCGTGAGATGAACAAAAATGTCGAGCGTCTGTGTTACGGCCTCAGGGCTGAGGAGTCGGTGCCGGTACCGCGCCGGTAAAGCGCGAGAGCATCACGGCGCCGATGGCCACCGCAAACCACAGGGTCGCCAGACGTATCAGCAATGTCGCAGCAATCGCATCGGCCCCCGGCATGCCCTTGAACATCAGCAGCCCGACCATCACCGCTTCGGCGCTGCCCAGGCCGCCCGGCATGAAGCTCAAGGCCCCCGCGAGCATCGCCAGTGCATAGGTAAATACGGCAAAGGTCAGCGGGATCTGCGCGCCCATCCAGCCAAGCATCCAGTAAAACGCCAGTGCCTCGGCGCTCCAGGCCAGCAGACTGAGCAGGCTGGCGGTCAGCAGCACGTTGCCATGCAGGCACTGGCGAGCGGCAAGCAGCACGTTGAACAACTGCTGCCACAGGCTGCTGACTCGCGTGTTTTTTGTAGGCAGTGAAACCTGTAAACGCTCCAGCAAGTGACGGCGAGACAGCACCAGCGAACCCGTTAGAACCAGTGCCAGACCGAGCAGGATCATCGGCTGCGCCTGCGGATACCACGACAGTCCGAACAGCGTGAGCAGTACGATGGCCAGCAGATCGGAAAGACGCTCGCTGACAAACGCGGCAAAGCTTTGCGGGTACGGCACGCCCAGCGGCCTGAGCAATACGCCACGCAGCGCCTCACCGGCCTTGCCGGGAGTCGTCGTCAGGGCGAAGCCAGCCAGATAGATCCGCAGGCTTTTTCGCCAGGCCAACGGATGCCCCAACACGGAAAGGTAGAGTTGCCAGCGGACGAAGCGCAGCGCGTAGTTGATTGCAGACATCAACAAGGCCACGCCGATGCCGAGCAGCCCGACCTTGCCCGTCGCTGCGCTGACCGCCTGCCAGCCGCCCCACAGCGAGAAACCCAGATACCCCATGGCCGAGAAGACGATCGACAGAAGCACTGCCCGATAGCGCCATCCGGACAGCAACAGCGAGCCGGTCACAGGTTGAGCCTTTTGAACAACGGCTGCGGGATCGAGCGAATCACCCACATGATCCATGCCCAGAAGCCCGGCGCGTAAAGGCTTGTTGATTGGCGTGCGATGCCATTGACGATGCGTTCGGCAACGTCTTCCGGTTGTGCCACCAGCCAGGCCGGCAGTGGCAGACCCCGGGTCATGGGCGTGTCGACAAAGCCTGGCTTTATGGTCACTACGTGTACGCCCAGCTTGAACATCCGCGCCTGTAACCCGTCGCAGAACGTCGAGACGGCAGCTTTGGCCGAGCCGTACAGATAATTGGAAGGGCGTCCGCGATCCCCCGCGACCGAGGAAATCACCGCCAGTGTGCCGCAACGCTGGACCTCGAAATGCTTGGCCAACACGGTCAGCAAGGCAATCATCGATGCACCATTGGTGATGAATTCCTGCACAGCCAGCCCTGCGTTTTGCTCGCAGGCCTTCTGATCGGGCAAGGTGCCGTGAGCCAGAAGCACGATATCTATCTGCCCAAGTGCAGCCAGGCAATCGGCCAGCATCGCCGGGTGCGCCGAAAAGTGAGTGATATCCAGTTGATAGGTGTCTACGTGTCCGGCACCGCGGGCCCTGAGGTCGGCGGCATTACCGGCGAGCTTGTCCGTATTGCGCGCGACCAGGAAAAAATCGCAGCCTTGCGCAGCCCAGCGCCGGGCGCAGGCATGGGCAATGGTTGATGTAGCGCCAATGATCAGAATTTTTTTCATGACATCACTCGTTTCCAGAAGCGGGACATCAAAGAGGGGTCGCGCAGGGCTTCCAGGCGTTCCCACGTCGGATAGGCCTGACGGAAGTCGCTGCCGCTCATGTGTGCATCCTTGGCCGGGTACAGTCGTCCACCCGCGTCACGGACAATGGCGTCCAGACGCGGGAACAGTGACTCGGCCAGATCGCGCGTTTGCGCAAAGTCCAGTGCCAGCGAGGTGCCCTGCATCGGAAAAGACAGCAGCCCGGGCGAGGCGATGTCACCGCAACGTTTGAGCACCGCGAGGAATGACCCCTGTCCCGAGGCTGCGATGGCATCGAGCAGCAGTTGCATGGCTTGGGGTGCACAATGCTCGGGAATCACGCACTGGTATTGCTGAAACCCCTTGCGACCATAAAGACGGTTCCAGTGCAGCACTCGATCCAGCGGGTAGAAAAACGCCTCGCAGGGGCTGCGGCGGGGCGTCGGCAGGTCTGAGTGCGCGTGCCAGTACAGCGAATTGAACGCACGCAAGGACAGGGTGTTGATCAGCGACACTGGAGGCGTGAACGGCACGCTCAGGCGATTGCGCGCCTCAACCGACAGTGACCCGTAACGGGCGTGGTCGCCGACCATGTAGACCCCGCGACCGCTATGCGCACCACGGGCCAGGCAGTCGATCCAGGCGACGCTGTATTCATGCTGCGCATCCAGCTCGTGCGACAGCGTAAAGAACTCCGCCAGATTGGCGAAGCGCACTGCCGTACTGTCGATCTGGGCGCTGCGGATCGGCATCAGCTGCAGCTCGACCCAACTGATAACGCCAGTCAGACCGAGGCCGCCAATGCTGGCGGCGAAAAACCGGGAATTGTCCACGGCTGAGCAGACCATGGGCGGCTGGTCATGACGGATCAGCTCGAAGCGCATGACATGACAGCCAAAGGTGCCACGCCGATGATGGTTCTTGCCGTGCACATCATTGGCCAGCGCGCCGCCTATCGTCACGTACTGTGTGCCAGGCGTGACCGGTAGAAACCAGCCGTGCGGGATCGCTGCCGCGAGCAGTTGCGACAGTGTCATGCCCGCTTCCAGTTGCACCACACCGCGCTGCCAGTCGGCAGCAATGAAGCGATCCAGCCCGCGCATGTCCAGTACGTGATCGCTGCTGGCCAGACAGCTGTCGCCGTAGCTGCGGCCGTTGCCGAAGGGCAGGCTGGTGTGATGGCGTGCCACGGTTTGCGAAATGTGCGCGGGCAAGCGTTTTATCGAATCACATTCGTGACCCTGCTGGGCAACCTGCGGGTAGCGGCCCCAGGAGTAAAGAGGCCCGCTCATGCTGCGACCCAGAACACCAGCAGGAACAGCAAGCCGATCCCCTGGCTGATCCGGTCGCGAATCGCGAAAACCACCGGGTCCTCGTTCATTTCACCGCGATGGGTGAGCATCCAGATCCGGGTGATCCAGAACAACAGCAATGGGCAGGCCAGCCAGATAACGTGCGGGTGCTGATACAAGGCCACCGTCGCACCTTCATGGATGTAAAGCGCCAGCACCATCACTGCCAGATTGCCTGACGAAGCCCCCAATGAGGCGATCATGTCCAGATCGCCCGGGTAGTAACCACGGCCAGCCGTCTTGCCTGTTACAGCGCGCAGTCGTGCCTCGCGCAGTTCGGCATAGCGCTTGACCAGCGCCAGGCTGAGAAACAGAAACATCGAAAACGCCAGAATCCAGAACGTCAGTGGCAATTGAAACGCTGCCGCACCGGCCAGGATGCGCGTGGTATAGAGCATCGCCAGCACGATGACGTCGACGGCCATGTGGCGCTTGAGGTAAAGCGAATAAACCAGCGTCAGCAGGTAATAGGCTGCCAGCACCGCTGAAAACTGCCACGGTAATCCGGTTGCCGCAGCGGAGAAGGCTGCGGCGAGCAACAGCGGTATGACCAGCAGGCCGGATTTTATCGACAGCGCACCGCTGGCGAACGGGCGCTCGCGCTTGCTTCTGTGGTGGCGGTCGTCTGCCAGGTCAAGGAGGTCGTTGAGCAGGTATACGCTGGATGCGCACAGCCCGAAACACAGAAAGGCCAGCAAACCGTCGAGCAGCAACTGCGTGCTCTGGACCTGATGGGCAGCCAGCAGGGGCACAAAAATCAGCGCGTTCTTCAGCCATTGGTGCAGGCGCAGCGCCTTGCGCCAGGCGCTGGTCCCGGACGCTGCCGATTGGATAACCTGCTCGACGTTGCCTTGTGCCCGCGCCTTGCGCTCCACACCGGCAAGCGGGCTGGCGACGATGGCCTTGCGTGAGACACCCCAGATGCACAGATCGTCCCGGGAGTTGCCGATGTAATCGAAGCCCCGCTCACCATAATGGCTAACCAGCAAGTCGCGTTTGCGATGCGCGGAAAGGTTGGTTATACCGTCCGAGGCCCACACCTGATCGAACAGTTGCAGGTGTGCCGCGATCCGGTTGGCGAGGGATTCGTGGGAGGCGGTAGCCAGAATCACGCTTCTACCGGTCTGCCGCTCGGTCTGAATGTAATCAATGACGTCAGCGTTGAACGGCAGTAAAGCCACGTCAATGTCGGTACCCAGCGCCAGGCCTTGCTTGAGAGACGCCTTGCCCTGCAGCAGCCAGGCGAAAAGACTGAACAGCTTTAACGGATGACCACGGATAAACGCCACTGCGGTTTCAAACAGCATGTCAGTTCGCAGCAATGTTCCGTCGAGGTCGACAACCAGCGGTGTATGAACCTCAAGAATTCTTCCTTGAATACCGGGCATGAATAGTTGCTCCTGTGAACGTGAGCGCACTATGGAACGAAAACGGACATTCGCCACTTCAATAAAGTTAAACGCTATCGATAATTCAGCCGTGCCGATGGCGTCAGAAAAATCAGCTGTTTGACACTATTCGCCACACGACGGCTATTGATCCGTTATTCGATCAAAGACCGGAATCTGGCGGTGGCAACGGTGATGGCTGGCGAGTGCCGCGCCACCCATCGCGATCTGGCCGGGGCAGTGCGCTTCCGGCGATTCTTTGCCGATCGGTATGAGCGACTCCGCGTGACCCGTTGCAGATCCCGGCCCCGCGCGGACTGCGCTTGAGGTGTTCATTGGTCGCAGACATCAAAAAAATAATGAATTTCTTTGCCACGAATACAGTCACCTATACTTCAAGCCACTGCTGAAAAAGGATCAGACTTTCAATGGCACTTCCAAAGCATTACCGCATTGATTATCTGCTAAATGGTTCGTTCAAGAGTTTTTATATACGAACCGAGAATATGGATAACGCTGAAGCATGGCACTGTGCAAGTGTCGATGCAGGCCTCGCACGCATACCTAAATATAGATTGGAGAAGGTTGCTCGCGTATCCAAACCTTATGCCGAGCACTTCGGTGTCACCAATGTTGAGTGGGCTCAGGCCTGAGCCCACTCAACCCTGCACCCGGTCAGCGGTGAGCGATCTGCTCCAGCGCAAGATTGCGTGTGCGCGGCCCGAACCGGCCGATGGTGACGATCACGATCAACATGCTGCCGACGATGAAGGCCAGTACGCCCGGCGTGCCGAAGTGGTCGAGAAATATCCCGATCAGGAGGCTGCTGAACACCGTTGACAGTCGGCTGAACGAGTAACAGAAGCCCACTGCGCGAGCGCGGATGTTGGTCGGGAACAGCTCACCCTGATACGAGTGGTAGCTGAAGCTCAGCCATGCGTTGCAGAACGTGATCATGATCCCGCAGAAAATCAGTCCTGCCGCGCTGCTTTGAAAGGCGAACAGGCTGCCAAAAATCATGGCGCCCAATGCAGAGCCGACGATTTGCCATTTGTTCTCGAAGCGGTTGGCAAACTTCACGAACAGCAACGGCCCCAGCGGATAAGCCAGCGTGATCACGAACGCATACCCCAGGCTGTGGGTGACGCTCAGGCCCTGACCTGAGAGCAGGGCAGGCAACCAGTTGCCGAAGCCAAAGAAGCCGATCGCCTGGAATACATGAAACACGATCAGCATCAACGCGCGGCGACGGTAGGGCGGTTGCCACATGTCGGCAAATCGGCCTTTGCCTGACAGGGCCACGTTGTCCGGTTGAGGCTCATCCAGTGGTTTGCCGTGGTCCTTGATGCAGCGCGCCTCAATTCCGTCCAGGACTCGCTCGGCTTCATCGAAGCGTCCCTGCTGCGCCAGCCAGCGCGGCGATTCCGGCAGCGCCGAGCGCAGCCACCAGACGAACAGGGCAAAGACTGCACTGCTGATCACGACCCAGCGCCAGCCGGAAAAACCGAAAGGGTCCTGGGGCACCAGCCACCACGACATCAGCGCGACGCTGGGGACTGACAAAAACTGAATGAAGAAAGCAAAGGCGAACGCCGAACTGCGTATGCGCTTGGGCACCAGTTCTGACAGGTAGGTGTCGATGGTGACCAATTCGACGCCCAGGCCAATACCCACGACGAAGCGCATGCCAATCACGCCCAGTGCAGAGGTCTGCAGGCCCATGATCACGGTGGCAACGGTGTACCAGATCAGCGCGAAGGTGAAGATCGCGCGGCGTCCGTAGCGATCGGCAATCGGGCTGACGAGGCTGGCACCGAAGAGCAGGCCCAGAAAAGTCGCCGAGGCAAAGGCCGCCTGATCGGAGAAGCCGAACAGACCCTGACTGCCCGTGGCGAAGATTCCGTCACGGATCAGGCCGGGACTGATGTAGGCGGTCTGGAACAGGTCGTAAAGCTCGAAAAAACCGGCGATGGACAGCAGAGCGACCAGCCGCCAGATGGTCGCGACCGCAGGCAGTCGATCAATACGCGCCGAGATATACGCTGCCCGCAACGGCTCGTTCGCGGCTGCCTCGGCATGAGGTAATGAGGTCATGGATGGCCATCCTGAGTTCTTGTTGAGGCCTGGATACTACTCCTTACAAGTTGTAATCAATGGTCTTTTAATGCGGTTATTGAGGTTTAAAAGATGAAAAATTGTTCACAGGATTAGTTTTTCGATTTTTTATATCGGATCCATTAGAGCGCTAGTGTCACTTGGTCATGAGGTGAATGCATTGATGACTTGGCAAGGAATGGCGGCGCAAAAAAACCGCAGGCATGAAGCCATCAACGATGTATCAACATGTGTCGCAAAACCTTAGGATTAGACCTTCACTTTCTGCATGCCGGGTTCCCGTGACGTACAAACTGCCCACTACTGCCACTGCTCCTTTCTGCCCCTCGGCGACCACGGACAGTGTGGCCATTCCGCCGAACGCGTCCTTGATGCGCAAGATGATGCTGTTCGTCGGGCCGGGCCTGCTGGTTTCCATCGGCTACATGGACCCTGGCAACTGGGCGACGGCCATCGAGGCCGGGTCGCGCTTCGGCTATTCACTGCTGTTCGTGGTGGTACTGGCCAGCCTCTCGGGCATGGTCTTGCAGAACCTTTGTTCGCGGCTGGGTATCGCGACCGGCCGTGACCTGGCGCAGTTGTCCGCCGCCCGCTACAGCCGCAAGGTCGCCAAGGGCCAGTGGCTGCTGGCAGAGCTGTCGATCATTGCCACCGATCTGGCGGAAGTGCTGGGGGCTGCGTTGGCGTTTCATCTGTTGCTCGGCGTTTCCATCACCACCGGTGTGGCGCTGACCGCTTTCGATACGCTGATTGTGCTGGCTTTGCAGGGCGCCAATTTTCGTCGTCTGGAAGCCATCGTGCTGGGGCTGATTGCAACCATCGCCAGTTGCTTCGCCGTCGAGTTGTTTCTGATCAAGCCGTTCTGGCCGGACGTCGTCGCGGGCCTCAAGCCGAGTTGGGATGTGTTGAGCAGCCAGGAGCCGCTGTATATCGCCATCGGCATTCTCGGCGCCACGGTCATGCCGCATAACCTTTATCTGCACTCATCGGTGGTGCAGACGCGGGTCAACGGTTCCGACCAGGCCAGCAAGGCCAGCGCCATCCGCTATGCGCGGCTCGATACCATCGGTTCGCTAAGCCTGGCGCTGTTGATCAATGCGGCGATTCTGATCCTCGCTGCTGCGGCTTTTCACAAGACCGGGCATACCGAGGTGGTCGAGATTCAGGACGCCTACCACCTGCTTGATCCGCTGGTGGGTGGTGCGCTCGCCAGCGTGCTGTTCGGTATTGCCTTGCTGGCGGCGGGGCAGAGCTCGACCTTCACCGGCACCATCGCTGGCCAAGTGGTGCTTGAAGGTTTTCTGCAGGCGAAGATTCCGTGTTGGCAGCGGCGCTTGATCACTCGGGCGCTGGCACTGATTCCGGCGCTGATCGGCGTGGTCTGGCTGGGTGACAGCTCGGTGGGGCAGATGCTGGTGCTCAGTCAGGTCGTGCTGAGCCTGCAACTGCCTTTCGCGCTCTGGCCGTTGATTCGTTTTACCAGCGACCCACAATTGATGGGGCCGTTCGTCAACAGCCGGCTGGTGAAAACGGCTGCCTGGGGGCTGTTCGGACTGATCTCGGCGGCCAACCTGACGTTGCTGTGGTTCTGGATCAGCTGAACTTGATCGGCGACAGCGACTCTCACACCTGACACCAATGTCAGCCGTCAGGTAGCTGGACATGAGCACACTGAACGACAAGGGCAGCGTCTTCGAAACCGATTTGCCCGCGCGACTGGACCGCCTGCCCTGGGGGCGATTCCATACCTTGCTGGTCGTGGCGCTGGGGATCACCTGGCTGCTGGACGGCCTGGAAGTGACCCTTGCAGGTTCGGTCGCCGGGGCCTTGAAAGCCAGTCCGGCGCTCAATCTCACCAATAGCGACATTGGCCTCGCGGGCGCCGCGTACATTGCCGGTGCCGTGTTGGGCGCATTGTTCTTTGGCTGGCTGGCGGACCGTCTCGGGCGTCGCAAGCTGTTCTTCATCACCTTGCTGCTGTATGTCGGTGCAACGGCCGCCACGGCGTTCTCTTTCAGTGTCTGGAGCTTCATGCTGTTCCGCTTTCTGACCGGCATGGGCATCGGCGGCGAGTACACGGCCATCAATTCGACCATTCAGGAATTCACCCCGGCCCGCTACCGGGGGTGGGTTGACCTGACCATCAATGGCACATTCTGGCTGGGCGCTGCGCTTGGTGCGATTGGCTCGATTGTCTTGCTCGATCCGCTGTGGATCGGCGCCGAACTGGGCTGGCGCCTGTGTTTCGGAATCGGTGCGGTATTGGGCCTGCTGGTTCTGCTGATGCGACTGTGGCTGCCAGAGAGCCCGCGCTGGCTGTTGATACACGGCCAGGCTGAACAGGCGAAGCAGATCGTCGAGCAGATAGAAGCAGGCTTGCAGCGCCAGGGTCACGTCTTGCCCGCCGTGTCGGGACCCCCACTGCGGCTGCATGCTCGTGACCACACGCCGCTGGGCGAGGTCGCCAGAACGTTGCTGGTGACGTTCCGTCAACGTTCTCTGGTAGGCCTGACGCTGCTCACCGCCCAAGCGTTTTTCTACAATGCGATTTTTTTCACCTACGCACTGGTACTGACCGACTTCTATGGCGTGCCGGCCGAGCGCGTCGGTTGGTATGTGCTGCCACTGGCGCTGGGTAACTTCTGCGGTCCGCTGCTGCTGGGCAGACTGTTTGACGTGGTCGGCCGACGGGTGATGATCAGCCTCACTTATGGCGTGTCGGGCGTACTGCTGGCAATCAGCGGCTACCTGTTCCAGCAAGGCTTGCTGGACGTTACCCAGCAGGCCATCGCCTGGATGGTGATTTTCTTCTTTGCATCGGCAGCGGCCAGCTCGGCCTACCTGACCGTCGCCGAAACCTTTCCACTGGAAATCCGTGCCTTGGCGATTGCGGTGTTCTACGCATTCGGCACCGGGCTGGGCGGGATGATTGGCCCGACGCTGTTTGGCGAGCTGATCGAAACCGGCGAGCGCAGCAACGTGCTGATAGGCTATCTGATCGGAGCAGGGCTGATGCTGCTGGCGGCGGTTGTGCAGTCGATATGGGGCGCGGCTGCCGAACGCAAGTCCTTGGAAGATGTGGCCAGACCGTTGTCGCAGGCCGGGGACCGATAGGGGGCGTTATCGGAATATGCCGCGAAGGCTGTCCACGGACGCCTGCAGGCCGATGATCCGCTCACTGACCTCTTGCGCTTCGTGTGCCCGGGAAGTTCGCTCGAGGTACAGGAGGTGTCCTGCGAGGTTGGCCGAAACAAGTTCCAGGTCGTCGGCAGTACGCCTGATGTAAGCCTGCATGTCTTGCAACTGTTCGATCTGCACGGATGGTGCCCTTATAGGTCGCATCCGAGCGCACTAAATGAATGGGTGGCAATCATCAATCCACCCAACCGGGTTGTCGGCGGCAAGGCCGGTTTTCTTTAATGTCGCAGCTAAATAAACAGGCCAATCAGTTTTTCGCATCGTGCCGAACGATCTATTCGTCTTCCTGATCATCGTGTTCCGAGTAGGAGTCCAGCAACTCGGCCAGTGCCAGGGTGCGGTCCAGCCCACTGCGGGTGGTCATGATTTCGGCTACCGCCTGCGTGGCAGCAACTCTGGCAGCTTCGCGTTCGGCATCGGTGTTATTGGGCGTGGCGGCCTGCGCAGCCTCAATAATCGATTGCTCAAAGGTATTCATGGTGCTCGCTCGTGAAATTCAAGTGCCTGTGATACCGAGAATGGCGGATTGTTTCAAGGCCGATCAATCACCTTCGTAGGGAAATTCCTCCAGGCTCTGCATCAGCGCGACACCCTGTGGGCCCTGAAGATTCTCCAGCACCCAGCAACTGTTGGCATTTTTGGCCAGCAGCAGGCGTGTCGTCTGGCTGGCGACCGGCTGTTGAGGGGCATCCTTGTAACCCAGGTTATAGGTCATTTCGACCACCGCCTGCTTGTCCGAGTTGGACACCAGCTTCCAGTCGATCGGTTTTTGCACATCACCGTCCTGCGCATCGGTCCACGGGTTGGCACTGACGGCGCATTGATCGCCGTTCTGGCACGCCCAGTCCTTCTTGAGCAGGCTCAGCAGAGGTTTGGACAAATAATCAGCGCTACCTTTGCCGTTCAGATAAAAATCCTGATGCTTTTCGTAAATCCAGCGCGCCGTATCGACCGGGGTTACAGCCGGGCAGGCCGCATGGGCAGTGGTGGAAAGCAGGCAGGCGAAGGCAATGGCGACGGTTCTGGACATGGAGCGGGCTCGCATAAAAGGTGGCAGTGAGAGTGACAGGCACATGACAGTGCATTTGTAAGCCAAGTGGACAAAAAAGCAATGGTTTTGGTCATGCATCAGAGGGGCGGGCAGGCTGAACCAGATTGAGGGTAATTTCATTCAATACGCGGTTCGCTGCCGTCACTACCTTGATCCGGTCATTTCCGATCGTATTCAAGGGGTTTTTCCATGAGTCTGCTGATTTCCATGGCCGCGTTTGCACTGGCTTCTTCCATCACTCCCGGGCCGGTCAACATCGTGGCGCTGAGTGCCGGTGCACGCTATGGCGTCAGACCAGCCATGCGCCATGTGTTGGGCGCCACGCTGGGCTTTACCCTTTTGTTGCTGCTCATCGGTTTTGGCCTGCATGAAACCTTGCAGCAATGGCCCTTTCTGACCCGAATCATTCAGTGGTCCGGCGTGATATTTCTGCTGTACATGGCGTTTCGACTAGCCATCGACAGTGGACAACTGAACATGAGCGAGCAGGGCGCTGGTCCTTCACTGGTGCACGGAGCAATCATGCAGTGGCTCAACCCCAAAGCCTGGCTGGCTTCGATAGCCGGCATGGGAGTTTTTGTCGCCAACGGCGAGGCTGCCTTGATCTGGCAATTCGCAGGAATCTACTGCGTGGTGTGCTATCTGTCGCTGGGCTGCTGGGTCTTTGCCGGAAGCTTTCTTGGGCATTGCTTGCGCAGCGCGGCAAGTGTGCGCGTCTTCAACCGCATCATGGCGCTACTACTGGCTGGCTGCGCGGTATATCTGCTGATCTGACCCGTGTCATCACAGCCGATACTGCCCTGGCGTTGCTGCCAGATGCTTTTTGAACTCACGTTGAAAGTGCGCCTGATCGGCAAAGCCTGCCTCCTGAGCAACATCGGCGATCATCTTGCCGCTTTTCAGCTGTCTGCGGGCATGCTGGATCCGCCGATTGAGCAGGTAGGCATGCGGAGTCAGATGATAGCGCTGTTCGAACGAGCGAATCAGGTAGGACGCCGAGAGATTGGCTGCGGCACAAATGTCGGAAAGCCTGATGGGCCGGGTGAAATTGTCGTTGATGTATTCGGCGGCTCGGGCAACGCGAGCTGATGGTGGGCGGGGCCGTGCCGGTGCCGTGCCGAGTGACTCCAGCATCAGGGTAAAGAAGGCCACGGCTGAGCAGTGTTTTTGCAGCGTATCGATTCTCGTATCAGTCAGCGTCTGGAACAGCGCAGTCAATGCAGCGAACAGGATCGGATCATCGCTGTGCGTATGGGGCAATGGTTGAAAACCGTGCCCGGCATTCAACCCCGTTTCGCCCTGAATGTCGCCCAGCCAGCCGCTGTCCACATAGAGCATCAGATACGACCAGGCCTGGTCATTGATCGGGTTGCAGGCATGCACGTCGCCCGGATTCATCAACACTACAGTGCCTGACGTGACGCACTGTGAGGTCTTTTCATGCACATAGGTGCTCTGTCCGGCAGTGATCGCGCCGACGGAAAAGATTTCATGCGAGTGAGGCGCGTAACAGACCCGTCGGCCATCCTCTACAGAACGGGCTTCGATGAACGAAAGGTGCTCATCGCGCCAGAAAAATGGGGTTGCGGTCGATTTGCTGGGTTCGTTGCGGTTCATGCTGATATCCCGTCGGCAGAGCGACGAGAGTACCGGATGCTGAGCGATATTGGCCATCGCTCATGCGATGTTGGCCTGTCGAGACGAGCTCTGCGCTGACATGCCCTGAATGGCGCCCTGCGGCGCTCGGACATGTTCACGCAGAGCACTGGCGAAGCAGGCTGCGCCTTACTTCTTGACCGGCACGATGTCCATGATCTGGCCGTTGACCTTCTGGAAACGCACGTATTTGTCGTTAATCTTCACCCATTCGCTTTCCTTGGCGGGTGTTTCCAGGCCTTTGCTTTTCCAGTCCTTCACTTCCAGATCGCTGCGGCGATATTTTTCCGGAACACGGGAGCCTACTTCCAGCTCATGGACGTTGTCCTTGGATTCGCTGACTTTCGGGTCCGCCGTTTCTGCCGCTTGAACGGGCAGGGTGACGGCGGAAAAGCAGCCGAGCAAGGTCATGCAGGCGATCAACGATTTGCTGTTCATGTGAAGACTCCCAGTCTTTGGTATCAGGCGATGGCTTAATGCCTCGTAATAACTCGGACCCTCACTGTTGCAAATCATTCGATCGGGTTTGCTGTGCTCAGCCTTTCAGTGTCTCGGCGATGGTTGCAGAGAGCGGAGTGGTTGGGCGGCCGATCAGCGCGCTCAACTGGCGACTGTCATCGAACAGGGCGCCCTTGGCAGCCGCGGCATCGGAGTCGGCCAGCAGCTGGGCGACGAAGTCCGGCAGGCCTGCCTGGATAAGCGCGGCTTCGAATTCGGATTGTGGCAGGTTGACGTAAGGCAGGGACTTGCCGCTCTGCGTTGACAGCTGCGCTGCAAATTCCGACAGCGTGTAGGACTCGTCGCCTGCCAGTTCATACACGTTACCGGCCTGCGCTGTTTCCGAAGTCAGCAGCACAGCGGCCGCCTCGGCGTAATCCAGACGCGAAGCAGAGCTGATACGACCCTCATCGGCACAGCCCATGACCGCGCCATGCGCCAGTGCGCCCGGAATGCCCGCCGTGTAGTTCTCGGTGTACCAGCCATTACGCAGCAAGGCGAACGGCAGGCCACTGGCGCGCAGGTAGTCTTCGGTTTCGCGGTGCTCTTTGGCCAGGCTCAGCGCCGAGGTGTCGGCATGCAGAACACTGGTGTAGGCCAGCAGCTGAACGCCGGCACGTTTGGCTGCATCGATTACCGCCTTGTGTTGCGGCAAACGCTGGCCCACTTCGCTGGAAGAAATCAGCAGCACCTTGTCGGCGCCGGCAAATGCGCTGTCCAGTGTCGCGGGCTGCGAATACTCGGCCTGACGAACCTGAATGCCCTGCCTGGACAGATCGGCGGCCTTCTCCGGACTGCGCACGGCGGCAATGATTTGCGAAGCAGGTACGCGGCCGTGGGCAAGCAACTGTTCAATGACGAGGCGGCCAAGCTGGCCGGTGGCACCGGTGACAACGATCATGGAATGATTCCTTGAATCAGGTTGAAAGGAAGCGCCAGCATAGTCATGATGCTTACCTTTAGTAAGTACGTACAAAAAGGTAAGTGTCATGAGCGAATCCGCTTCGCAATCAACTGCCCCGCGATCAGATGCTGTGCAGCAAGGCCTCCAGCCGGAAGCGGCCGAGACGCTGTTGGCGCTGGTTCGTCAGGGCCAGGTGCTGGCGTCTGACTGTCCTTCGCGGGTGGTGCTCAATCACGTCTGCAGCCGTTGGGGTGTGCTGGTGCTGGTGGTGTTGCGGGGTGGCATGCATCGCTTCAGCGAAATACGCCGCAAGATTGGCGGGGTGAGCGAGAAAATGCTCGCGCAAACGCTCCAGCATCTGGAGCATGATGGTTTCGTCAGCCGCAAGTCGTTGCCGGTAGTGCCACCGCATGTTCAGTACCGCTTGACCCCGATGGGCGAAGAGGTCGCCTTGCAGGTTGAAACCCTCGTCACCTGGATCGAGAGCAATCTGCCGCGCATCATGCACGCCCGCGAAGCGTCAAATACGCTGCAGGCCACGCTCGAATGAGTTTTTTCTGACAGATTTTTCATCCTGCGATTGTCGGCTCGATCGCCTGTAATCAGCCGCTTCTTGGTATGGTGCGCGCCGAAATCTTTATATACACGTTCAGTTGCGCCGTTTGCCCTTCACCGAGAAGCTGTAGAAATGCCCAATCCAATTCCCCTGAAAGACCACGAAAAAGAGACGCGGCTGGTCAATCAGCGCCTGATTGCCTGCGCAGTGCTGGTCGGCCTGCTGGCTGCCTGTCTGGTCGCGCGCATGTATTTCCTGCAAGTGACAGAGTTCGACTATCACTCGACCATTTCCGAAAACAACCGTGTTCACGTGCTGCCGATCCCGCCCGAGCGCGGTTTGATCTTTGACCGCAATGGCGAAGTGCTTGCCGACAATCGTCCCAGTTTCAACCTGACCCTGACCCGTGAGCGCGCGGGCGACTGGCACAAGGTGATCGATGAGCTGATGACCCTGCTGGAGTTGCCCGACGAAGACCGGATTCTGTTCGACAAGGAGCTGAAGCAGGTTCGTCACCCGTTCGAGCCGGCAACATTGCTCTACGAGCTCACCGAAGAGCAGATCGCAACGCTGGCGGTCAATCAGTACCTGCTGCCGGGCGTGGACGTGGCGGCGCAGTTCGTCCGTCACTACCCGTTGGGCGCCCATTTCGCGCATTCGATCGGCTACGTCGGGCGTATCAACGAAAAGGAAGCAGCCCATCTCGACAACGAGTACCGCGGCACGCAGTCCATCGGCAAGACCGGTGTCGAGCGCTTCTACGAGTCCGAGCTGCACGGCCACGTAGGCTATGAAGAGGTCGAAACCAACGCCCAGGGCCGCGTGCTGCGCGTGCTGAAACACACTGACCCGGTGCCGGGCAAGAACATCACCCTCACGCTGGACGCGCATTTGCAGGCCGCAGCGGAAAATGCGCTGGGTGATCGGCGCGGTTCGGTGGTCGCACTGGACCCGGAAACCGGCGACGTACTGGCGATGGTCAGCAAGCCAAGCTTCGACCCCAATCTGTTCGTCACCGGCATCAGCTTCAAACAATATGCCGCGCTGCGCGATTCCATCGACCGCCCCCTGTTCAATCGCGTGCTGCGTGGCCTTTATGCACCGGGCTCGACGGTCAAGCCGGAAGTGGCGATTGCCGGTCTCGACAGCGGCGTGATGACCGCCTCGACAAAGGTCTTCGACCCCGGCTACTTCCAACTGCCGGACTTCGACCACAAATACCGTAACTGGAACCACAGTGGCGATGGCTGGGTGGACATGGACACGGCGATCATGCGTTCCAATGACACCTATTTCTACACCGTGGCGCACAAGCTCGGCATCGACCGCCTGCACGACTACATGACCATGTTCGGCATCGGCCAGAAGGTGTCGCTGGACATGTTCGAGGAGTCTGCAGGCTTGATGCCGTCCCGCGAATGGAAGCGGGCCACGCGTCGACAGGCGTGGTTCCCCGGCGAAACGGTGATTCTCGGCATCGGCCAGGGCTACATGCAGGTCACGCCGTTGCAGCTGGCTCAGGCCACCTCACTGATTGCCAGCAAGGGTGTCTGGCATCGACCGCACCTGGCGATGGAAGTCGGTGACAAGGCACCCGTCGACGAGCATCCGATGCCAAATATCGTGTTGCGCGATCCCAACGAATGGAATCAGGTCAATACCGGCATGCAGATGGTCATGCACGACCCTCGCGGCATTGCGCGGGATGCGGCCAAGGGCGCTCAATACCGCATCGCCGGCAAAAGTGGTACGGCGCAGGTGGTGGCGATCAAACAGGGTGAGCGCTACAACCGTCTGAAAACACTCGAGCGTAACCGCGACAACGCGTTGTTCGTCGGCTTCGCGCCGGCCGACCATCCCAAGATCGTCGTGTCGGTGACCATCGAGAACGGCGAGGCGGGTGGCCGGGTAGCGGGCCCTGTGGTGCGGGAGATTCTCGATGCCTGGCTGCTGGACAGCGAGGGCAAGCTCAAGCCGGAGTACGCGACACCCGCCAAGGCACCGGGCAACCCGCACGCCTGATCAGCGTTTTAAAACGCTTGCCGAACGACCGAGCCCTGAACAGGGCTCAGGTTTTCTGAACTGTCGAGAATGCATCGGGTCGACCACAACAGGCGTGGCAGAGCGCTGCGCGCGTTTTACCGAACTCATCATCATTGCCTCGACAAGGAACCCCGCATGTCCAAGACCATTGCCGACCACCTCGCGCAAACCCTCGCAGCGGCAGGTGTTTCGCACATCTGGGGGGTGTCCGGTGACAGCCTCAACGGCCTGACCGACAGCCTGGAACGCACCGATTCGATTCGCTGGATGCACACCCGTCATGAAGAAGTCGCAGCCTTTGCTGCCGGTGCCCAGGCAGCGTCCAGCGGCAAGCTGGCGGTCTGCGCCGGCAGCTGCGGACCGGGTAACCTGCACCTGATCAACGGCTTGTATGACTGCCACCGCAACCGAGTGCCGGTACTGGCCATTGCTGCGCATATTCCGTCCTCGGAAATCGGTCTGGATTATTTTCAGGAAACCCATCCGCAGGAGCTGTTCAAGGAGTGCAGCCACTTCGTCGAGCTGGTCAGCAACCCCGAGCAGTTCCCGCGTGTGCTGGAACGTGCCATGCGTGCCGCGATCAGCCAGAAAGGTGTGGCGGTGATTGTTTTGCCGGGCGACGTGGCGCTCAGCGATGCGCCGGATGTCGCGGCAAAATGGATCGAGGCTACAGCGCCCAAGGTCGTGCCTGCCGAAAACGACCTGCAGTCGATGGCCGACATGCTCAACGCTTCCAAAGCCGTCACGCTCCTGTGCGGTGCGGGTTGCGAGGGTGCCCACGAGCAGCTTCTGGCATTGGCGGATACGCTGGGCGCGCCGATCGTTCACGCATTGCGCGGCAAGCAGCACGTCGAATACGACAACCCGTTCGACGTCGGCATGACCGGCCTGATCGGGTTCAGCTCCGGCTACCACGCCATGCTGTCCTGCGACACGCTGGTGATTCTGGGCAGCAGCTTTCCGTACCGGAATTTCTACCCCGAAAAAGCCGACATCATCCAGATCGACCTCGATCCGACCCAGCTTGGTCGCCGTACGCCGGTGGCGCTGGGTCTGGTTGGCGGCGTGCGGGAAACCCTTGAGGCGCTTCAGCCAAAGTTGAAGCCGCACACCGATCGCCGTTTCCTCGACAAGGCCCTGAAGCACTACGCCAAGGCCCGGGAAGAACTGGACGAGCTGGCCACCCCGACGCCAGATGGCACGCCGATTCATCCGCAGTACCTCACTCGACTGGTCGACGAGCAGGCGGATGCCGATGCGATCTTTACCGTCGACGTCGGTACGCCGACGCTGTGGGCTGCGCGCTATCTGCACATGAACGGCAAGCGCCGTCTGCTCGGCTCGTTCAACCACGGCTCGATGGCCAACGCCTTGCCACAGGCTTTAGGCGCCAAGGCTGAACATCCGGATCGTCAGGTCATCGCCCTGTGTGGCGATGGCGGTCTGTCGATGTTGCTGGGCGACCTGCTGAGCATTCGTCAGTTGAACCTGCCTATCAAGATGGTGGTGTTCAACAACAGCTCGTTGGGCTTTGTCGACATGGAAATGAAAGCCAGTGGTTATGTGCCGCACGGCACTGACCTGCATGAAACCAACTTCGCCGGTATTGCCCTGGGTGCAGGCATCCTGGGCCTGCGTGTCGAGAACGCCGAAGAGCTGCCTGCCGCCTTGCGCAAGGCGTTCGATCATCCCGGTCCGGTGCTGATCGACGTTGTCACCGCCAAGCAGGAGCTGGGCATTCCACCGAAAATCAAGCTGGCCCAGGCCAAGGGCTTCAGCCTGTACATGATGCGCGCGATCATGAGCGGGCGCGGCAGTGAAGTGGTGGAACTGGCGAAAACCAACCTGCGTTAATCAGTTATAAAAACGTATGAGTTGAATAAAAAAAAGTTGCAACTTCTATCCGCTGAGATTGTCACCGCTGTTACAGGTGACAATTTCGGTGCCTCTATATTTCTTTTCCCGCGATGACTGTGCAAGTCGGTCATTTCTTTGTGGATCCAAACTTCTCGCACGCTGTGCTTTATTGAATTCGCTATTTGAATTAACAAATTCAAATAGTGGGTAAAGCTTCCCGGCAGGCAGCCGAGACAGTGATACGGGAGCAAGACCAGCTACGGCAGGCTGATTACCGAACAGTCCCTGGCGACAAAAAAACGTCGACGCTACAGAACGTTACGCCCTGGATATTCTTTATAGAAAAGTCTGCATGTCATGAGGTCTGCAATGCTTAGAAATGCTCCTTTGAGTATGAAACTGCTGCTTATTTTAATATTCCCCCTATTGGGCTTCCTGGCCTTCGCAGGTCTGTTCGTTGCTGACAAAAGCGAAAATCTCGGTGATATGAGGCGCGCGGTGACAGCCACCGCGGTTGCACAGAAACTGAGTAACGTGGTCACCACCATTCAGCGTGAGCGCGGCGCCAGCGGCGTGTTTCTGGGCAGCGGCGGCAAGTCCATGCAGGACAAGCTGAAGGCCTTCCGTCAGGAAACCGACAAGGCGATAAGCGAGATGCGCACCCAGTCGACCGACGGTATTCCCAGCCCCGACAAAGTCTACCGCGCACTGGATGACCTGACCTCGCTGCGCCTCAAGATCGATACGCTGGGGATCAACAACACCGAGTCTTCTGCGCGGTTCACCGACGTTATCAAAACACTCGTGGGGTTCTCCTATTCGCTGGAAGCGAGTATCGAAGATCCGGAAATACTGCGTGGCCTGAGTTCGCTCAACCAGTTCGTCGATATGAAGGAACGTGCCGGTCGCGAGCGCGTATTGCTCGTTCAGGCATTCAACCAGAACCGCTTTGATGCGCCACTGTTATCGCGCTTCAGCCGTAACCTGGGAGAGTTCTCCGGCTACCTCGAAGCCTTTCAACGCTGGTCCCCTGAAGTATTCAAGACCAAACTCAATGATGTCATGCAGCAGCCGGGCTCGCTGGAAGTGGCCCGCTTGCAACGTCTGGGCTTCGATACCCCGATGGGTGATCCGCTCAACGTCAAGCCGGAAGACTGGTTCAACCTTGCCACCGTACGTATCGACATGATGGCCAATGTAGAAGCAGAGCTTGGCCAGAACGTCGTCGGCCTGGCTACGGATGCGCGCAGCTCTGCTCAAAGCAGCCTGTACGTGGCGGTTGCCACTGTCGTCCTGATGCTGATCGTGGTGCTGTGGCTGGCGTCGGTGATCATCCGCAACATCAAGGTTGCGGTGGTCGATGTGAACCGCACGCTGATGGCACTTTCCACTCGTGATCTGACCGCCCGGACCCGTTATGTCGGCAAGGACGAGTTCGGTGAGATCTCGCGCAATCTGGACAACATGGCGCAACAGATCAGTGATGTCATCCGCGACATCGGCAGCGCCACGGCACAGGTTGCCACCGCCGCCGAGCAGTCTTCCGCAGTGGCGTTGCAGACCAATCAGAACGTGGCGCAACAACGCCAGGGCACTGATCAGGTCGCCACTGCCATCAGCGAGATGAGTGCCACGGTGAAGGATGTAGCACGCAGCACCACTGACGCGGCCGAGATGTCGCAGCGCGTCAACAACAGCACCCTGCAGGGCAAGACCGAAATCGACAACACCATCGGCCTGATTCAGGGGCTCTCGGTGCAGGCTGAAGAGACTTCACGGATCATTGACGAGCTCAAGGGCGAGAGCAACTCGATCTCCTCGGTACTCGATGTCATTCGTGGCGTCGCCGACCAGACCAACCTGCTGGCGCTCAACGCAGCCATCGAGGCTGCACGTGCAGGCGAGCAGGGGCGTGGTTTCGCGGTGGTTGCCGACGAAGTGCGCAATCTGGCCAAGAAGACTCAGGACTCTACTGTCAGCATCCAGAAAATGATCGCCAACCTGCAGTCCGGCTCGGAACGCGCTGCCGCGTCGATGCAGGAAACCCTGGGCAAGGCGCAGGAGGGTGCCAGCAACGTCGTACGCGCTGGTGAACTGCTGGAAGAGATCGCCGAAGGCATCGCGACCATCAGCGACCGCAACATCCAGGTCGCTTCGGCCGCTGAAGAGCAAAGCCTGGTGGCCGAAGAGATCCACCGCAACGTCGACGACATCAACTCGCTGGTCATCCAGGTCAGTGCCGGTGCCGAGCAGACTGCTGTCACGAGTCGCGAACTCGCGCGTCTGGCTGAGCAGCAGCAGGGGCTGGTGGGTCGCTTCAAGGTGAGCTGACAACAAGCTGTTTGTGTGTTGTTAAAAGGCCTGGAAGCGAATGCTTTCAGGCCTTTTTGTTGGTCTGCGGATACTGTCGTGCCCATATCCCTGACCACCCTTGATAGCTTATCCCCCATGACCATTCAGTCACCTTTTCACCTAACCCCCCGCCCCGCATACGATTATGTAGTGACTAAAAATAATCACTACATAATCGTTGACGCACTCCATTTGCCCTTGCATTATGCAGCTGTCTCCCCGATCGGGAGCGCTGCAAAAGGTGTGATGAACAGGCTCGGCAAGCCGTCGAGATGTTCCCGGATGTAGGCTGCCCACAAGGCAGATTGATGGAGCTGAACTGGCATTTGTCGTCGATAAGGGCGAGAAGCTGGCGAAATGTCCTCATGATGCTTGTAACGGATCGATTGCCGATCCTGGGCCGGGTCTTTGGGTTTCGTGACTTCTTCTCTCTGCGCTGATGCCGCTGTGTAGCGGCTCTTCATCAAGGCTACCTGCATGTCCTTGAGGGCTGGAACGGTATTCAACGCACATTCAATCGTGTTGGTTGCTGAAGTTCTGGCGCATGAACTTGATGTATCAATTATTGAACAGTCTATGAGCGAAGGGGCATCAACATGAATATCAACACACAACCGACTATTGATGAACTGGCTCGTCTGTTTGCTGCATGCAAAGACACGCTGGATAACCATATCGCCTGGGTTGCCGAGTCGGGTGAAGTTCGCGTCGACGCCATGTCGCCGTTCACGCAAGAGCACGAGTTTCGTGATGCGCACCCGCAACTGCGCGCATCCCTGAAGATGTTCCGTCGTGGCCAGGGTTATGTCGGCAAGAAAGCCGCTGCCGATCGTGCCTACCTGGAGAACACACTGCAGGCGTTGAAAGGTGAGTGGCAGAAGACTCGTCGGCCGACGCACTCGCAGGTGGCCTGATCAGGTCATCGCATGTCTTGAAGCCTGTTCCCGATCCGCGATCGGGAACAGGCTTTTTTGTTTTTCGGCATCGGGAGGGCTAAGGCCTTATCGGTTGTACAAAGTGATTTTGCTGGTATAGATTCCGGGAGTGAGTCAGTGCATCTGACTCGTCTCATTCCCAGCCTGCCATTGAAGTCGTGGCAGTGCCTAGACAGAGGTTGCCGATGCGTGCGCCACGATGGTTATGGTTGGTGATGTTACTCAGCGCCGGCGCTTCGGCGGACTGGCGTGAGGCATTGCCCAATGCTCAGGTCGTCGGCGGTGGCGATTTGAGCCTGTTCGGCTTTCGTGTCTATACGGCCAGGTTGCTAAGCCCCACCAAGCCCTTCGTCGCGGATGCACCGCTGGCTCTCGAGCTGACCTACCATCGCGACATTGACCGGGAAGATCTGGTCGATGCCAGTATCGATGAGATCAAGCGTATTTCCGGTTCGAAGGTGACCGAACAGCAACTGACTGAATGGCGCCAGCAGATGAATCAGTCATTTGTCGACGTCCAGCCGGGCATGAAGATTACCGGCGTCTACCTGCCGGGCCGCGAAGCGCGGTTTTATGTGGGCGACAAGCTCCAGCATGTGGTGCCTGACAGCCAGTTCGCCAAGGCTTTCTTTTCCATCTGGCTGGACCCGAAAACCCGTAACCCCGAACTTCGCGAGCAGTTGCTCGGCAGTACCGGCTCATGACCCATCAAGGAGGGCGCATGCTGAGAAAGTGGATGTTGATGCTGTGTGTGGGGCTTGTACTGAGCGGCTGCGGTGGCGTGCCGGTAACCCGTTACAGTCAGGAAGCGCCGAAGCTCGATCTGCGCCAGTACTTCACTGGGCGTGTCGAGGCCTGGGGAATGTTTCAAAAACGCTCCGGTGAAGTCACCAAGCGCTTCACTGTGGTGATCGACGGGCACAGTGAAGGCGAAGTGCTGGTCATGCACGAGGCATTCAGCTACAGCGATGGCACCAAACAGGTCCGGGAGTGGCGCTTGCGTCCAGATGGTCCGGGGCGCTGGAAGGGCACGGCAGGTGATGTAGTTGGCGAGGCCTATGGCGAAGTGTCAGGCAACAGCTTCCACTGGAACTATGTGCTCAGGTTGCCGGTGGATGGCACCGAGTATGACGTGAGCCTGGATGACTGGATGTACCTGATCGACGAGAAGACCATGGCCAATCGTTCGTCGATGACCAAGCTGGGTGTCGAAGTCGGGCAGATCACCTTGTTCTTTCGCAAGGCCGGTAAATAAATAACGCCTCGTATGAGGCGTCATCCTTCAGGGCGGCTGTCAGCCGCCCGTCATATTCATGAAGCGCACCACCTGCACGCCATCGTCGTGGGTGAAGTTGTGGCTCCACGGCTTGAGCTGCATGGCGTCGATGATGGCTTTTTCGAGCTTTTCCGGCTGGCCAGGATTGGCGCGCAATACCGCCTTCAAATCCACGGAATGCTCGTTGCCCAGGCACAGCAGCAGGCGACCTTCGACGGTCATGCGCACGCGATTGCAGGTGCCGCAGAAGTTATGGCTGTGCGGGGAGATGAAGCCGATGCGAATGCCCGGTGCCTCGGCCAGACGCCAGTAGCGCGATGGCCCCTGAGTCGAGTCAGTGGAAGGCACCAGCGTGTAACGTTCGGCAATGCGTTCGCGCACCTGATCGCTGGAGTAGAAGGATTCGGCGCGGCTGTGTTCGCTGATGATGCCCAGCGGCATTTCTTCGATGAATGAGACGTCCAGGTTGCGATCGATGGCGAACGCCAGCAGGTCGTTGATCTCATCATCGTTGCGACCGTGCATCACCACGCAGTTGAGCTTGGTGTGCACAAACCCGGCGGCGTTGGCGGCATCAATGCCGGCAATCACCTTGTGCAGATCGCCTGTGCGGGTCAGCTCGCGGAAACGCTGTGGATCGAGGCTGTCCAGGCTGATGTTCAGGCGTGTGACGCCGGCCTTGAACAGCGGGGCAGCCAGTTTGTCCAGCTGCGAACCGTTGGTGGTCATACACAATTCACGCAGGCCGGGCAGGGCTGCAATCTTCTCGCAAAGCCCCACTACGCCTGCACGTACCAGCGGCTCACCACCAGTCAGACGAATCTTGCGCGTGCCCAGTGCCACGAAGCGCTCGGCCACCTGGAGGATCTCCTCCAGCGACAGAATCTGTTGCCGAGGCAGAAACGTCATCTCTTCGGCCATGCAGTACACGCAGCGAAAATCACAGCGGTCGGTGACCGACATGCGCAGATAATCGACTTTACGTGCAAAGCGGTCCATCAGGACGGGTTCTGACATTTCACCTTCTAAATAATCGAGTGGGCTGTATTACCGGATTTGGAGGCCAGTGCGTGACAAGGGTTCAGCCAATTTGCGGTGTCCTGATTTCAGGACCGATTGCAGACTGGCAAAGTGCCTTGCACGGGTTACATAGTAGCTGCACGCATTGCTGCTTGCACTGGCTGCATGGGCGCCACGCTAACCGAGTCGAAATGCCGCAGTCCAATTGCTTGTTCCAATACCCTCATCGACACGCTCTATGGCGCTTTGCCTTGATGGCTGCTCAGTCAGGACTGGCGGCAGTACTGCGCTCGTAACGCTCCAGCAAAGGCTGGATACTGATGCCGTGTACCAGGATGCTTAACGCAACAACCGACAGGGTCATGCCGATCACCGCATGGCCGACGTCATGTGCAAGACCATGTGACAAGGCGAAGCACAGGTAATAAAGACTGCCAATGCCGCGAATGCCGAACCAGCCAACCAGTGCTTTTTGCCTGACGTTGAGCAGACGACGACTCACCAGCAACCAGACGCTGGCAGGGCGAATCACGCAAAACAGCGCGATCCCCAGGCCGATGGCGCGCCAGTCCCAGTACATCGCCAGCGCCGCGCCCAGCAGGGTGATCAGCAGAACTTCCATGGCGCGCTCCACCAGGCTACCGAACGCCAGCATATCGCCCATCATCACGCCGGCAGCCAGTTGCGAATCGCTCATGTCGTCGACCTGCGCGACCGTGCCCTGTTCGAGGGATGACGTCATATGCCCGAGGACCGGTTGCGCGACATGCTCGGACGGTAGCTCTGAACGCGTGACACGTACCTCGGCCTGACGCAGCCCGAACCCGGCGGCAAATACCGAAAGAAAGCCAAAGGCACCCACGCTTTGCGCGAATACATAAGCCAGGGCGATCAGTGCCAGCGCCAGAAAGTCATTGGGCGAGGTGGTGCTGTCGGCGTTCTTGATGCGCAGAAAGATCATCAGATGACCGACCCCGCGGCCCATGCCGTAACCAATCAACAAACCGGCCGGCACCGCCCAGACCAGGTCCTTGATCAGCCATCCCTGAACCCAGTCGCTCATCGCGCCCCCGGAACTCAGGTACAGCAAGGCAAAGATCACGAATGGAAACGCGGTTCCGTCGTTGAGGCCCGCTTCGCCGGACAAGCCGAAGCGCAGGCGGTCCTGATCCTGGGCGTTGTTGACCTGGACCATACCGGCCAGCACCGGGTCGGTTGGCGACAGCATCGCGCCGAGCAACAACGACACGCCCCAGTCCAGGCCAATGATGTAGTGCCCCGCGACGGTCACGCCAGCGATGGTCGCCAGCATTACCGGGCCGGCCAGCCAATAGGCTGAGTGCCAGGCTTTGCCGCGCAAGGGCAGGCGCAACTTGATGCCCGTACCGAACAGCGAAAACAGCACCGCCACTTCGGTCAGGCGTTCCAGCCACTCGTAGGACTTCTCGAAATCCAGATCGACGATATCCAGGCCCATCGGGCCGATGCCGAAGCCGAACGCCAGGCACACGGCCGATGTGGTCACTGGCATCCAGCGCAGGTAAGAGGAAGTGAGCGCCAATAGCATCAACAGCACGCCAAGCACGCCCATGCACACAATAAAACTCATAGGGAAAGAACCACCGTCAAAATGCGCCCGAAGAAGAGGGCGTAACGGTGGGACTCCCTTGCACGGTAATAAGTTGAAATAATTTGCCGGATGGCAATCAGCATGCGTCTTTTAAGCACGGCGATGCCTTTCGGCGCCGCCGCTGATCTCTAGCGCTCGATGCTGCGGCTCCAGCGTGCGTTCCACTCGGGACGGATCTGATTGACCTGATCCCAGTCGATGGTCACTGCTGTTTCCAGGTACTTCTCCATGGCCTCGACCTGACTGCGTGTCTTGTCAGTGGTCGGGGTTTTCGGGTTCGACGGAATCTGGTCACCGAACTCCAACGCAGGCGCCTGTGCTTCCGGCGTCAGCAGATAAGCGGCCAGCTTCTGCGCCAGCTCCGGCTGGTTGTTGTTGGCTATCGCACATTCAGCCACGTTCAACACCACGCCGCCTTCCTTGGGCGATGCGTATTCCACCGGTACGCCCTTGATCTTCAGCGCGGTGACCTGGGTGGGCGTCAGCGGGAACAGGGCGGCTTCGTCGGTCTGGACCATTTCCGAGATCTTCGCCGAGCTGGCGATGTACTCCAGCACGTTCGGGCCGATGGTTTTCGGCCAGGCCTTGAAGCCGGGCTCTACGTCTTTCTCGCTGCCGCCCTGGATACGGTTGAACATCAGAAAGCCATGCAGGCCGAAGGTCGAGGAAGCCAGTGACTGGAACACCACCTTGTCCTTGAAACGTTTGTCGGCCAGGTCCATCCACGAGGTGGGCGCGCTCCAGCCCTGTTCCTTGAACATCCGCGTGTTGTAGGCGAGGCCGGTCACACCCAGGCTGACGGCTGCTGCCTGTTCCTTGATTTTGGCCTTGGCAGGCAGGTCGGCCAGGCTGGCGCTGGGTTGCAGCGTGTCGCACAGGCCCATGGAAATAGCGCGGTACATGATGCCATCGTCGAGAAACATGACGTGCATCTGCGGGTTGTCCTTACTCGCCTGAACCTTGGCGAGGATATCGGCCGACGTGCCAGGCACGATCACCACCTTGACGTTGTTGGCCTTCTCGAAAGCCGGCAGCACCTGATCGGCATACAGGCGCTCCATGGTCCCGCCGTTCATGCCCAGGTACAGCGTGGTTTCGGCCATGGCAGGCGTGGACAGAAGTGCGGCAGCCAGCGGCACGCAGGACAGCCCGGTGAGGGCGAGACGTTTGGTGCTTTTCATAGGGACGACCTTCCTCTGTGCAATGGGATGACGTTCGTAACAGGTTCGATGGCAGGGGGTTGCAGAGCAATTTGCTGAAAGCGGTTGATGGAAAAGGCATCGAGCGAGATCCGTGAGGCGCCGTCGCAGACCCATTCGGCCAGTGCTTCACCCGCTGCCGGACCGATCTGAAAGCCCGCCCCGGCAAAGCCGAAGCCGTGCAGCAGGCCCGGACGAGTCAGGCTCGGGCCCAGCACCGGCTCGCGATCCGGCAAATAGCCTTCGGTGCCGCTCCAGGTGCGAATGGCCTGGGCGCCGGCGAGTGGCGGGTAGAGTTCGACGGCGTTGCGCAGGATATCCAGCACCGCCGCCTGTCCCGGTCTGGCGCGTGCCGGGTCGAGGGCAAAGCCTTGTCCGCCGCCCAGCACGCAATTACCACGTGCCACTTGCCGGGCATAAATGCCGCCGCCTTCGACACCGGTGCTGACGTCCATGAACATCGGCAACGGTTCTGTCACCAGCATTGCCGGGTGCCCTGAATACATCGGCACCGGTTCGTTGAATTGTACTGCCAGCGCTGCGGCCCACGCCCCAGCGCAGTTGAGCAGCCAGGTGGCGCGCAGTGTCAGGCCGCTGGCGGTGGTGACGACGAACACGTTGCCGTCGTGGCTGACGTCGCTGACCGGCGCCTGCTCGAACACCTGTGCGCCAGCCCGACGCGCAGCGCGGGCGAAGGCCGGCGACACCAGACGTGGATTGGCGTGCCCGTCGTCAGCGCACAGCGATGCACCGACGGCGACATCGCCGGCCCAGGGATAACGCGCGCGCAGCTGATCGCGATCAAGCAGTTGCAAATCCAGGCCGAATCCCTGGCTGGCTTCGGCATAGGCGCGCAAGGCATTCATGTCCTGTTCGCTGCGCGCCAGTTTGAGATGGCCCGAGCGCTGGTACTCGCCGTCGATGCCGATCAGCTCACGCAGGTTGCCCCACATCTGATGCGCCCGTTGCGACAAGGGTAACTGCGACAGCGGACGGCCCTGACGCCGCACGCCGCCATAATTGACGCCGCTGGAGTGCGATCCGCAAAAATCGCGTTCCAGCAAGGCGACCCGCTTGCCCTTCAGGGCGAGGGTCAAGGCTGCCGAGGCGCCGACAATGCCGCCGCCGATGACAATCGCATCGGTTTCAATCAGTGTGCTCATGGTTGCGTCTCCACCGATTGCTTCTCCATGGGCTGCATCCCCAGACCGAAGGGCAGCGGCTTGATCGGTGCCTGGCCGCGCAGGCGGCCGACGTGCTCGACGGGCCGGCCACTCTCGCGGGCGATGATCTCGGCCGCGGCCAGGCCACACATCCGACCCTGACAGCGACCCATACCGACCCGGCACATGGCCTTGACCCGGTTGATCTCCCAATGACCATCCTGCACGGCACTGCGAATCTCACCTGCAGAGACTTCTTCGCAGCGGCACACCAGCGTGTCATCCGCCACAGTGGCGGCCCAGTCCTCAGGGAACGGAAACGCGGTTTCCAGCCCGTGGCGGAAGCGTTCGATGCGTAGCAAGGCAGTTTTAAGTGTGTCGATACGGGCGGTGTCTGCGACCACACCGATGTCTTGCAGCAGCCCGAGCGCGGCCAGTTCTCCGGCCATTTCCGCAGCGTCTGCGCCCATGATTCCAGCGCCGTCGCCCGCCAGATAGATACCTGACACGCTGCTGCGTCCACACTCATCGCGGGTCGGCAGCCACGCCCGGTTGAGCGCGCTCCAAGCGAATTCACAGCCCAGCAGGTCGGCCAGTTGTGTCTCGCTGCGCAGCGCATGGGCAAAGGCGACCGCGTCACAGGCCAGGTGGCCCGATTTGCCGTTACGTTGCCATTGAATGCCGTCTACGCGTTTTTCCCCGTCGATGCGTGTCAACTGCGCACCTTGATGCACCGGAATACCATGTGCGCTCAGCCACGCGCGGTAATACATGCCCTTGGCCAGCGTTGTCGGTTGACCCAGCAGCGCCGGCAGTGCCTTGCATTGCGCTGAAAACGGCGCGCTGTCGAGCACCGCCAGCACTTTTGCGCCAGCCTTGGCGTACTGATAGGCGACCAGATACAGCAACGGGCCGCTGCCACAAAACACCACGCGCTGGCCGATCGCGCAGCCCTGGTATTTGAGCGCGACCTGCGCTGCGCCGAGGCTGTACACGCCGGGCAGGGTCCAGCCGGGCACCGGCAGAATGCGATCCGTGGCACCGGTGGCGACGATCAGGTGGCTGAAATCGACGGTGGCGGCGGTACCGTTTTGCAGGGTATCGAGTTGATGATCTTCGGCATTCCAGACCAGCGTCTGCGGCCGGTAGTCGATATGCGCTGCCAGCGTGTCGAGCGCGTCGTGCACCGCGACCGCCTTGGCGCTTTCAAAACCGTAGAGCGCCTTGGCCGAGCGCTGGAAGTTGTCCGGCTGGCGACGGTAGACCTGGCCGCCGCCGCGCAGCCCTTCATCGATCAGGCAGGCCTTGACGCCGTGGGCCAGTAGCGTCTGGGCGGCACGAATGCCGGCCGGTCCTGCGCCAACAATGGCAATGGCCTGATCGCTCATACGCAGCGCCCCGGTTCACGAATCACCTCATGACCAGCCTCGAGCAGTGTCGAACAGGCACGTACGCGCTGGCCGTCACCCAGCCTGACCCAGCAGTCCTGGCAGGCGCCCATCATGCAGAAACCGGCGCGAGGCTCGGCACTGAAGTCACTGCCGCGCAAGTGCTCGCTGGCGGTCAATACCGCGGTCAGCAAGGTGTCGCCCAACAGACCGCTGGCCGGTTGGCCGTCAAGGGTAAAAGGCAGAACCGGGCGGTCATGTTCGGTCAGTCGTTTCAGCAATGCCATAACGTGAAAGCTCCGGGTTAGTGTTTGCCGACCAGCACGCGATCCAGCCCGTAGACCCGGTCGAGCAGGATCATGGTGGCGGCGGTGAGGGCGATGACCAGTGCCGATACGGCGGCCATCATCGGGTCGATGGATTCGGTGGCGTAGACATACATGCGCACCGGCAGGGTCTGGGTCGCGGGCGAGGTGACGAAGATCGACAGCGTGACTTCATCGAAACTGTTGATGAACGCCAGTAACCAGCCGCCTGCCACGCCGGGCAGGATCATTGGCAGGGTGATCTGTCGAAACAGCGTGAAACGGTCGGCCCCCAGAGACTCGGCGGCGTGCTCGGCGCTGCGGTCGATGCCGATTGTCGCCGCCAGTACCAGGCGCAGTACGTAAGGCGTGATGACCAGCACATGGGCGAAGATCAGCCAGGTGAAGCTGCCGTTCACGCCCATCAGCGCAAACAGGCGCAGCATCGCCACCCCCAGTACCAGGTGCGGAATGATGATTGGCGACAGAAACAGCGCGTTGAAAAAATTGCGGCCCGGGAATGTATGGCGGGTGATCGCCAGAGCGGCGGGTACCGCGATCAGGGTGGCCAGCGTCGCCGATACGAACGCCAGTATCAGGCTGTTGTAGAAGGAATCGATAAAGTCGGCGCGCTCGAAAACGGCCTTGAACCAGCGCAGCGAGAAGTGGGTGGTGGGCAGGCTAAGGGTGTTTTCCGGGGTGAACGCCACCAGGCACACCACCACCAGCGGGGCCATCATGAAGATCACTACCAGCGCATGAAACGAGAGGGCCAACGGACCGTTCTTGGACATGGATCATTCCCCCAGAGTTTTTTTGTAACGGCCTTCGATCATGCGGTTCCAGGACAGCATGACCAGCAGGTTGACCAGCAGCAGCGCCACGGCAAGGGTCGCGCCCATCGGCCAGTTCAGCTCCGAGAGGTACTGGTCGTAGATCACCGTGGCGACCATCTTCAGGCGTCGTCCGCCGAGCAGGCCGGGGATGGCGAACGAACTGGCGGCCAGACCGAACACGATCAGCGAGCCGGACAGCACGCCGGGCATGACCTGCGGCAGCACGATCAGACGCATGACTTTCGCCTGGCTGGCGCCCAGCGACAGCGCGGCCTGTTCGGCTGTGGGGTCGAGCTTCTGCAGCGAGGTCCAGACCGGAATGATCATGAACGGCAACATGACGTGGACCAGCGCAATGACCACGGCAAACGGGGTGTACAGCAGTTTCACCGGGCGTCCGCCCATGAACTGGATGACCTGATTGATCAGACCGTCCGCGCCCAGCAGCAGGCTCCAGCCGAACGCCCGGACCACCACCGAGATCAGCAGCGGCGTGAGAATCAGGATCAGGAAGATCGAGCGCCACGGCGTGCCCATGCGGCTGAGAATGTAGGCTTCGGGGACGCCGATCAGCACGCACAGCAGGGTGACCAGCGCACTGATCCAGAAGGTGCGCAGGAAGATTTCATAGAAATACGAGTCGGTGACCACAGCCATATAGTTGGCCAGCGTGTAGCTGTCGCTTTTCACCCCGACCTGATAGTCGAACACGTTGAACGACAGCACCAGAGTCAGACCCAGCGGTAACACCAGCAAGCCGATGTACAACGCCAGCGCCGGTGCTGATAGCCAGTAACCGCGACCGCCCTGACGCATTTCGCTCAGCAGGCTCATGCGCGCACCTCGTCGGCATCCAGCACGCGCAGCAACTCGGTGGGCCAGTCCATGTCGACTGCCGCGCCTTGTTCCAGCGGCGCCTGGCCGTCGTTGCGACGTACTACCGTCACTTCGCCAATGCCGGTCTGGATGCGATACAGCCACTGGCTGCCAAGAAAATAACGGGTGACGATGCGCCCGGACAGTCGTCCGCAGCCAGGCGCTACCAGATCGATCTTCTCGGGACGCAGGCTGAGGGTCAGGCTGCCATCGCCGGGCACCTGACGAATCTGCGGAATGCCGCTGCTGTCCAGATCACCCTGCAACATGTTGGCCTTGCCGACAAAGCCCGAAATGAAGCGTGTACGCGGGTGTTCGTAAAGCTTGTAAGGCTCGTCGATCTGGGTGATACGACCGGCCTGCATCACCACGACCCGATCGCTGATCGACAGGGCTTCTGCCTGATCATGGGTGACCATCAGTGTGGTAATGCCGACTTCGTTCTGAATGCGGCGGATCTCGAACTGCATCTCTTCGCGCAGGTTGGCGTCCAGGTTGGACAGCGGCTCGTCGAGCAGCAGCACTGGCGGCTCGATTACCAGTGCGCGGGCTAATGCGACCCGTTGGCGCTGACCACCGGACAACTCGCGCGGGTAGCGCTCGGCATGCTGACCGAGGCGCACCAGTTCCAGTACCCGTTTGACACGCGGGTGCAACTCGGCGGCAGGCACCTTGCGCATACGCAGGCCGAACGCGACGTTGTCGGCCACGGTCATGTGCGGAAACAGCGCATAGCTTTGAAACACTACGCCGAGGCCTCGGCTGCTGGGTTTGGCGTGGGTGATGTCGCGCCCGTCGAGCACAATGCGTCCGTCACTGACGTCGACGAAGCCGGCGATCATTTGCAGGGTGGTGGTTTTGCCGCAGCCGGAAGGGCCGAGCAGTGAAACGAATTCGCCCTTGTCGACGGCCAGGTTGGTGGCAACCACCGCGTCAATGGAGCCGTAGCGTTTGGAGAGACCTTCGAGCTGCAGAAATGCCATGCCTGCTTCCACCTTTTTGCATGCGCGCCGAAGCACGCGTTTGTCATGGGCAGATGCGAAATGAAGTCATGCAGTTCTGTGGACGTTGGTGCTCGCTCTGCGTCGGCTACCGATGATTGTTCAAATCGCCCCTGTGGACTGAGAGTAGGGCGAAGGCTAGGATGGGCTCAACAGAGAATTTCACTGAATAACATTTTTCTTTGAATTAATTCTTTTAGTGGAAATATAAAGAGATATTGCCATGGATAATTCCACTGATCGGAATAGCGAGAAGTCTGAAGTTGGCTTGGGAGCCGTTTCCCGTCTGTTTGCGGTACTGCGCTGCCTGGGCGATTGTGATGAAGGCGGCGAGCGGGTCACGCAACTCGCCCAGCGGGTCGGGTTGTCGCAACCCACCACACACCGCTTGCTGCGCAGCCTGATGGATGAGGGCATGGTCGAGCAGGATCTGCTCAGCAAACGTTACCGGTTGAGCATCGAGTTCTTCGCCCTGGCCGCCAAGGCGGGTAATACCGGCAACCTGCGTGACGTGGTGCGCCCCAGCCTTTTGCGCCTGTCCGCCTCATTGGGTGACTCGCTGTTTCTGCTGGCACGCAGCGGTTTCGACGCGATCTGTCTGGACCGCAGCGAAGGTCCGTACCCGATCCGCACGTTCACCGGCGACATCGGCGGCCGTGTAGCCTTGGGCGTGGGGCAGGGCAGTCTGGCGATTCTTGCGTTTCTGCCCGAGGACGAGCGGGAAACGGTCATTGCCTACAACCTGCCACGGCTCAAGGATTTTCACCTGTACGACGAGGTGTTTCTGCGTTCGGAGGTGGAAAACGTACGGCGCCAGGGCTACGCCGGACGCAACACCGGCGCGCTTCCGGGCATGGCCGGGCTGGCAGTGCCGATCCTGGACCGCAGCGGTCGTGCAGTGGCTGCGCTCAGCGTGGCGACCATCTCCGACCGGCTGGGGCCCGATCGCCTGATGACCGTGGTCGAATTGCTCAAGCGCGAAGCCACAGCCATCAGCGCCAGAATCAACCCGTTCGACCCGTCGCTGCGGCGGCCCAGCCAGGTGTTTGGGCAGGTTGAATAGGCAGCATGTCTGTTCAGCTTAGACGCGGCCGTCAGTCCTGGCTCGTTACGCCCAGCCGCTGCGGCTCAGGCCTTCTGCCTTGAATACCAGCGCCTTCAAGCCGCCCTCAACGCGAGTGTCGGGGAACTCCGGCGGGTTTTCCAGACGCTGTTCGAAGCGCAGGCAAGGTGCTTCGACTGCGGTGTGCTGAATCAGAAAGTCCGGTCCCAGTGCGGGATCGTTCATGCATGCCAGCACCGAGCCGTTCTCGTCCAGCAACTCCGGCAGGCGGCGCAGGACACGCTGGTAGTCCTTGTCGAGCATGAAACTGCCTTTCTGGAAGGACGGCGGGTCGATGATGATCAGGTCATAAGGGCCGCAGCGGGTGACCTTGGCCCAGGACTTGAACAGGTCATGGCCCAGAAAGGTCACGCGGCTGAGGTCCTGATCGTTGAGGCGATGATTCTCGCGACCGCGATTCAATGCAGCGCGGGCCATGTCCAGATTCACGACGTGGTCGGCACCCCCGGCCAGGGCGGCGACCGAGAAGCCGCAGGTATAGGCGAACAGATTGAGGATGCGCTTGCCCTTGGCCTGAGCCTGCACCCATTCACGGCCATAGCGCATGTCCAGAAACAGGCCGCTGTTCTGCTTTTTGCCGAAATCGACTTTGTAGCGCAGGCCGTTTTCGGTGATCACCCATTCATCCACGACATCGCCGGTCAGCCATTGCGTGGTGCTCTGTGGCAGATAGCGGTGTTGCAGCAGCAGGGTGTGAGCCTGGCTCTGCTGCCACTGGGGCGTGTCGGTCAACGCGTGCAACAGGTGCGTCAATGCTGCCAGCTCGGACTCGAGAGGCTCCTTGAACACCGAGACCAGCACCACGCCCTGCATCCAGTCGACAGTGATGTGCTCCAGCCCTGGCCACACACGACCACGGCCGTGAAACAGGCGGCGGGTTTCATTCGGGACGTTGTTCAACGCGTCGATCAGGTGCTGTTGCAGAATCGCGAGTGCTTCAGGGGTCATGGCGCAGATCGGTCAGGAAAAGCGGCGTATGGTAAACGTATTTCAGCAGATGGGCATCGCAGGGTTCAGCGTGGCATGTATTGACGTTGCCAGCGGTGCGGGATTTTCAGCGAAACCAGTCCCAGCAACGCCGACAGGCTGCCGCTGATCAACAGGGCGTTGAGCCCCAGGCGGTGCTCGAGTAGCGCGCCTATCACGGCGCCGATGAACATGCCGACCCAGGGGACCAGTTGCACGCGCCAGCCGTCCCGGCGTTCCCCCAGCATCCAGCGCCCCAGGCCACGACCGAAACGCGACAGCGCACCGGTCACGTAAGTCAGGCCGACCGGCAGCCCGTTGACCTGCTCGACGGCGGCGTTGAGCATGCCCATTGCCAGAATCGCCCAGATCAGTGCGAGCATGTTGCTTTCCAGTGGCCATGCGGCGGCCGCACACAGCAGCGTGGCGATGCCCAGCAGCAAGGGCAGGGCACGTCGCCCGCCAAGGCGCGCAACCACCACGCCCAGCGCATTGCCGGCAATGAAAGCAAGGATTGCGAGGGTCAGACGCACCGTCACGCTCAGGTCGCCATCACTGATTGCGACTGCAAGCCGGGTGGTGTTGCCGCTCATGAACGAAACGAAATCGCCGGTCGCCATGAAGCCAATGGCATCGGTCATGCCGGCCAGAACCGACAGGCTCGCAACCAGCCCCATACCGACCCGGCCACGCCATTTCTGCAGGCTCAGATGCCTTGGGCTGACGCTGGAAGTGGCGGGCTGTGGCAGCATCGAAGGTCCTCTGGACCGAAGAAAGCGCGTCTGAACTTGGGTGCAGCGATTTACAGCGGCTTGGCGCGCACGATCCGCTTGGCCTTGACCTCATCAGCATAGGCTTTGAGCTGGTCGGCATCGCTGTAAAGACGGTTGACCATCTGCAGCACTGCGGTGACATCCACATCGTTCATCTGCGAGGCGAGTTTGAGAATTTCTTCCGCCGTGTTTTCCAGGTTGGTTGCTGTCCCTTTCAGGTGTCGCTTCAGCTCCTGAGTCGACTTATTGAGCGCCATACGTGTTCCTGTGCCAAGACCTTGAATTCCATACCCGGAGCATGGCTTTTTCTGCGATAACAAGCAATCAGGCGTGTGCCTGTGAGTCAGGGTATCGGCCGATTCAGGCTGATCTGCAAGGCAAGCTGCTCAATCGTCGCGGGTCAGCACTTCCAGCAGTTCGATTTCGAACGTCAGATCGGCTCCGGGCTTGATGTGCGCGCCCATGCTTCTGTCGCCGTAGGCCATGTGGGCGGGGACGAACAATTGACGCTTGCCGCCGACTTTCATGCCCATCAGGCCCTGGTCCCAGCCCTTGATGACGCGACCAGTGCCGATCACGCACTGAAACGGCTTGCCACGCTCGTGGGAGGAATCAAACACAGTCCCGTCTTCAAGGGTTCCGGTGTAATGCGTGGTGATCAGTGCACCCTTTACCGCTGCCTTGCCCTCGCCGAGGTGCAGATCGGTAATCTGTAATTCTTTGCTCATTGCGATGCTTCCGGTTGCAGCGCGCTCTGTCATTGGCGCGAGCGGGCTTTCTCGCAGAAAAGCCGCCTCATGACAAGCCGCCTCATGACAAACCGGTGAAACGAAAACGGGGGAAGCTTTCGCTTCCCCCGTTTAGTCGAACCCCAGTAACTGTCAGAGATTCTGCGAGCTGACCACCATGGCCTGCGCGATGTTCTCTTTCTGCTCCTGAGTGAAGCCGTCCCAGATATTGGTCTTGGCGTAGTAACCCAGGCCCGCCAGGCAATAAAGGCTGAGGGTCAGAACGATGACGATCGAGACAAAGGTCCAGCGGCCTTCGTCATCGTCTTCCCGTGTGAAACTGCGCGAATAGTTGTCCTCTGCGCTGCGGAAGAACAGCGCGGACGACAGACGCTTGAGCCACTGGAACAAATGAACAACAACGATGCGCAGCATGGGTAAATCACCTCAAAGGTTGAGAAAACGGGTTACCGGGATGCCGTCGAGGGCATCGGATGCAAAAGCTGAAAACGAAAAAAGCCCGTCTATGACGGGCTTTCTTTTTATGATTCTGTTCAGGCGAGCAGTGAAGGGCGACGTTGAAACGGATCGCGGGAAGCACTGCGCGTGCCTGACGTTATGGAAACATTTTAAAACAAATGAAGGGTCGCATCTACCCGCGCCATTCGGTTGTCAGACAACTGGTAGTGCCTGGAGGTGTGACAAAACGTCGCCCTGTGCTCATTTGCTGCTCAGCAAGCAGCATGCTCCGTGGTCAAGTCTTGTAATACTTTCTCAACGTACGAAACATCTAAGTGTATTGTACGATCAGCGCCCGTATTGATTTTCAGGACTGTATGAATACCCTCCAGGAGCCTCCGAGTTGTCCTCCTCCCATCGCTTATGGCTGGCCGGTGATTTCACTGTTACCGAGCAGACCGCTTCATTCGAACGTCTCTCTACTTAACCTCTTGCACTGCATGGATTACGGCAGACCTTCGCGTCCTGACGCTGCAACGCCATGCCTGACGTTCAGCCATGGTGTCTGGTCTACAGTGACCCATACCAATCCCTGCCATTTTTATCGTGAGGCTGCATAAACCATGGAATGGATCGCTGATCCCACGGCATGGCTTGGCCTGCTGACCCTTATCGTGCTGGAACTGGTGCTGGGCATCGACAACCTGGTGTTCATCGCCATCCTGGCCGACAAACTGCCCCCTGAACAACGTGACAAGGCGCGCGTCATCGGCCTGTCGCTGGCGTTGATCATGCGCCTTGGCCTGCTGGCGAGCATCTCGTGGATGGTGACGCTGACCGAGCCGTTGTTCGAAATATTCGGCAAGACGTTCTCCGGTCGCGACCTGATCATGCTGTTTGGTGGTGTGTTCCTGCTGTTCAAGGCCACCATGGAACTGCACGAGCGCCTGGAAGGGCATGTCGCCCAGCGCGCCGGTAATGCGGGCTATGCGTTGTTCTGGCCTATCGTTGCGCAGATCGTCGTACTGGACGCCGTGTTCTCGCTGGATGCGGTGATTACCGCCGTCGGCATGGTCGAGCACCTGTCGGTGATGATGATCGCGGTGATCTTCTCCATTGGCCTGATGATGATTGCCAGCAAGCCGCTGACCAAATTCGTCAACAGCCGCCCGACGGTGATCATGCTGTGTCTGGGCTTCCTGATGATGATCGGTTTCAGCCTGACCGCCGAAGGCTTGGGTTTCCATATTCCCAAGGGCTATCTGTATGCGGCCATCGGCTTCTCGATCCTCATCGAGGTGTTCAACCAGATCGCCCGCAAGCGCAGCAAGAAGTCGGCTCATGGCCACCTGCCGCGCCGCGAGCGGGCAGCCCACGCTGTGATGCGCCTGCTGGGCGGTCGCAAGCTGGAGTCTGGTGACGTCGATGAGGAAATCACCGACATGCTGGATGGTGAAAGCAGCGAGCCGGTGTTCGACCGTCGTGAGCGCGTGATGATCAGCGGCGTACTGCAGCTGGCAGAGCGGCCGATTCGCACGGTGATGACGCCGAGGGCGGAAGTCGACTGTATCGACCTGAACGATAGCGCCGAGAAGATCCGTCTGAAACTGATGCACTCGTCCTACTCGCGTCTGCCGCTGATTGGCGAGCGCGGTATCGATGAGCCGCTGGGCTTCGTGCACAAGAAAGAGCTGTTCAAGGAGCTGTTGTCCGGCAACGAGCCCGACTTGAAACTGATGTCGCGCAAGGCAATCAACCTGCTGGAAAGCTTCACCATCCTCAATGCCCTGGAGCAGATGCGCAAGGAATCGACGCACATCGCCTTTGTGGTCAACGAGTTTGGTGACTTCATCGGCGTGTTGAGCATGACCGACATTCTCGAGTCCATCGCTGGCCAGCTGCCTGACGCCAGTGAAGTGGAAGGCCCGGACATCGTCGAGCAGGGCGAGGACTTCGTGGTATCGGGTGCCTTGAACCTGAGCCTGATTCGCGAGCGCACCGGCTTTCAGGCCAAGGCGACCGAGGATTATCAGACCCTCGCCGGACTGGTCATGAGCCTGCTGGATCGCCTGCCGTCTACCGGCGACAGCCTCAGCTGGCAGGGCTGGAACCTGCACGTCGTCGGCGTGGAAGAGCGCCGAGTGACTCGGGTGTTGCTGCAGAAGCAGCCCGACATGGGGGCTGGCAAATAAGCACCGAGCTGTAATGCAAAACGGAGCCTGCTCATGCTGAGCAGGCCCCGTCTTCATGTGTGCGTCACGCTTATTTTCGACGCGGACGCGACACCACGGATTCGATATTCTTGCGGCCGATCAGCTTGGGCTGCGCAGGCTCTTTGGCCACCGGCTCATCAGCCAGCCACTTGAACATCACCAGACAATCCACCAGGCCCAATCGGGCATGGCGATAGGCCTTGGGCAACCGCCCGACCGTCTCGAAACCCAGCTTGCTCCACAACCCGACCGCCACCTCATTGCTGGCGACCACCGAATTGAACTGCATCGCCAGGAACCCGCTGTCGCGCGCCAGTTGCTGCGAATGCTCGCACATCAACCGCGCCACACCACGACCCCGCGCCGCGTTCGTCACCATATAGCCACAGTTGCACACATGATTGCCCGGGCCTGCCGCATTGGCCTTCAGGTAATAGCTGCCCAACAGCTGGCCATCTTCCTCGGCAATCAGCGTATGCAGCGGCGCCTTCATCCACAGATCGCGAGCCTGCTCCTGGGTGAGGGCAGGGTCGTAGGCGTAGGTTTCCTGAGCGATGACGACAGCTTGAAAGGTGGGCCAGAAGCGCTCGAAATCTTCCGGTGTCATGGGGCGGATCTGGATCATGGTGAGGCCTTGGTGGGTGGGGCTTGAAGTCCGGCGTTTACGTTAGGCTCTGTACGAAAAGTGGCTGCGCTCGGTGATGCTTCGTTAAAAACAGGCTCGGAATGCTCATTTACAACAAGTAGACTCCGCTTCCTCGCCTGTTTTTGCCTCGCCTGACCTTCGCTCGCCGACTTTTCGTACAGAGCCTAGCTTGGGTGTGCTACCACTTCCAGGCTTTTTCGGTGAACTCGGCCGTGGAGGGGAGCACGGTGTGGAGAAAGCTCAGGTACTTGTTGAACAGTACTTCGTGCTGGAAGCGGGCCTCGAAGCCGAGTGTGACGTCCGTGCGGTGCGTGATGATCATCAAGCGTTTGCGGTCGACAGTGACGAAGTTGTACTCGCCCCATGGCAGGCTTTGTTCGTGGTGGATGGGGTTTTCCCAGTTGAGTAGCTTGATGGCTGCGATAAAGGCCATGGCCACGGGGCCGATCAGGAAGAGCAGTGATCCGGTGAGTATGGCTACGAATACGAACAGCATGATCACGGAGATGGCGATGCCTTTGAAAAAGGAAGAGGCGAAGTCGGGGTAGTGGAGGTAGTACTCAAGGTGGGCTCTGTCGGTTTTGATGGTGTAGTTGTAGATGGTTTTTTGGCGGATGAGGAGGCATAGGTAATAAGCAAGAATTCCGGCAAGCGCGAGTATCGCGCCCACTAATGAGTAGAGGCTGTCTGAAAACATTATCCAGCCTCCCCACATGTAAAGTGTGCTGCCTATCATGTAGATCGCAATGAATATGGACTGCGTTATCATCATTTCTCTAGGCGATCTCGCAAATGTTTTGATCTTCCAGTTCAGAACGTCTTTACTTTTTGGCAGGTACAAGGCTTTTTCTTGCTGATTCATACAGGTGTACCCTCTGCTACTTCCAGAGTCAGTGTGCCAATCCTGCTTGATGCCTTCACTTCAAGCTCCACAGCAGCCAAACCATCAATAGCAGTATCGCCTCTTGTGCCAAGCTCCATCTGAAACAGATAGCTTCTATCGTCCTCGCCAGGATTGATCAGATTGGCCGGGTACCAGATTTGCAGCTCAAGATATGTTGCGTCCTTGTCGAGCGGCACCCAGGTTTCCCAGATGAGGTCTTCATTTTCAGGTGGCATGAGAGGATAGGTGAAATCTTCACTCGCCTTGCCAGCTGGATTGTTGGTAAGCGTCCCGAACTGTTCAGCCTTCCTGAATTGCCCACGGTCCACAAAAGCTTGATGCAGTGGGTCGTCTATTTTTTCTACAGGTAACACGCCCCATGGTCGCTTGCTGCTGACGATGTTGAAGTGCACGGACTCCCCGCGTACCAGCTTTGGCAAGCGTACTTGTACTCCAGCGCCATTTTGTACCGCTACGCTGTAGTAATCGCCTTTGCCAAGATAACGACTCTCATAATGCACGGTGCTTTTAACATGAATCTGTGGAGACAATTGAATTTCCATCAATGCGCGTACTTCTTCACTCTCGCCTTTCGCAGTCTCGGGGTAGCGATAGTCTAGGGTTCTCGACCAACAGCACTTACGTAGCCACCAGCCCACACGGTCTTGCTTTAAATAACTCAAAGCCAGCGTAGTAAAAAGATATATAGATCCTATTACGAGCAGCGCCACACTGAACCATGGACTCATCGCAACAATTGTGAAGGTGCTTGCAGGGGACAACCCTGCCATCAATTGAAAAGTTGAGCCTACTCCCATTGCGAATATAGAAATGCCCTTTACAATAATTGCTTTTTTTCCTCTGATGTTTTCGCTGCGTAAAAATCATTTGTGACATCAAATAGTTCAAGCGTAACCGCCGCCAGCCCAAACCCACCCATAGCCACCATCGAAACCCTGAACCCACGTATCGCATCACTCCACGCCGTATTTCCCTTCGCCCTCCAATAACCCGCAGAGCGATCCAGAATCCCGACGTTCTTGCCGTCAATCAGCGCCGGCTTCGCATCCCTGATAACCGCCCACGGTGCTTCAACAAACACCGCCATCAACAAGTTAAAGCTATACCCCAACCCATACGTCACCTTGCCGATGTCCTTGGCACTGACGTCTCCGTCCCGAGTAAGGTCGCGATAGGTGAAAGCGGTGTTGATGAAGTTGAGCATGATCACGCCCCAGGTGATCGAGCCGGCAATCCCTCCCAGTCCATCGAGCCAGCGCCTGGCGCTGCTCAGCCAGTCTTTGGCGATGGCTTTGCCGGACTGGAAGTGCAGGCGAATTTCGTCCTGCAACTGCTTGGCGTATC